>NZ_JBSFKO010000019.1:0-184739 GCF_053598575.1 Streptomyces sp. NPDC001100 | reverse complement strand
CCTGTGGGAGAGTAGGACGCCGCCGAACAAATATTGCGAAAACCCCTGTACCGGATTCTGGTACAGGGGTTTTCTGCGTTTAGGGTCAGCAGTATGCGCTATGACCTCGTGATCTTCGACAACGACGGTGTCCTCGTCGACAGTGAGCCGATCTCCAACAGGCTCCTGGCCGGCTATCTCACGGAGCTCGGGCACCCGACCTCGTACGAGGAGTCCCTCCGTGACTACATGGGCGCCGCGATGCACCGCGTCCACGATCTTGTCGAGGAGCGCACCGGGCAGCGGTTGCCGGACGACTTCGACGACGTCTTTCACGCTCGCGTGTTCGCCGCGTTCGAGCGGGAGTTGAAGCCGGTCGCCGGGGCCGTAGATGTGCTGGAGCGGCTGGTCGCGGACGGGGTGCCGTACTGCGTGGCGTCGTCCGGGAGTCATGCGCGGATTCGGACGGGGCATCGGGCGACGGGGCTGGACCAGTGGTTCGAGGACGAGTGGGTTTTCAGCTCCGAGGACGTGGGGCGGGGGAAGCCGGCGCCGGACCTGTTCCTGTATGCCGCCGAGCAGATGGGTGTGGCGCCGGAGCGGTGTGTGGTCGTGGAAGACAGTCCGCTGGGGGTGCGGGCCGCTGTCTCGGCCGGGATGGACGTGTACGGGTTCATCGCCATGACGCCTGCTGAGCGGCTTGCGGAGGCCAACCAACTCTTCGGTGACATGCGGGAGTTGCCTGACCTGCTCGTCTGACATTTGTCATGCCGAGGTCCGGACGATCGGTTCTACTGGCGGCCGGGGGCTCCCCGGCAGTCTGAGTGCATGACGACGAACACGGGCTCCAGGACGAAGAATCTCGCGCCGCTCCTTATCGACGTGGCGGTGCCGATCGGGTCGTACTACCTGCTCAAGAGCGGGTTCGGGATGGGCACGGTGGCGGCGCTGGGGTGGAGCAGTGTCGTGCCGGCGGTGCGGACCGTGTGGGGTGTTGTCGCCTCGCGGACGGTCAACGCCTTTGCCGCGCTGATCCTCTTCGTGAATGTCGTCGGGCTGTCGCTCAGCCTCGTCGCCGGTGATCCGCGGCTCATGCTCGCCAAGGACAGCGGGGTCAGCAGTGCGATCGGGATCGGGGTGCTCGTGTCGGTGGCGATGGGGCGGCCGATGATGACCGCCGGGATGAAGCCCTGGCTCGTGAAGGGGGACCCGGAGCGGGAGGCCGTCTTTGAGCGGCTGTTGAGCGGGTCGGTGGCCTTTCGGCGGGCCGAGCGGCGGTTCTCGGTGGTGTGGGGTGTCGCGTTGCTCGGCGAGTGTGTCGCCCGGGTCGTCGGGGCGTACACGCTGCCCGTGGACACCATGGTGTGGCTGGGGACGGTCGTGATGATCGGGACGATGGGGGTGACGGCGGTCATCAGCGGCGGTCTTGCCGCTGGGCCCATGGCGGACATGATCGCCGCTGAGCTCAAGGGCCAGGATGCCCCCGCACCTGCGGTTCTGCCCTCGCTGGTCGCCGCTCGGCAAAGGTGAGCCGAATTCATCTTTGGCTGGATCTACCCACGAGTACGCCGGGGCCCTTACGCTCGCCGCCATGACAGATGTGCTGCGGCGCGGTAGGGCCTCGTTGGCGTTCAGTTTCTTCGCTCAGGGCGCCACCTTCGCGCTGCTCGTGACACGCATCCCCGCGATCCAGGACCGGTACGGGGTCTCGGACGGGCTGCTGCCCGTCTTCCTGGCCGCCGTGCCGATCCTCGCCGGCGTCGGGAGTGTGACCACCGAGCAGCTGGTGAAGCGAATACGGCCCAGTGTGCTGCTGCGCTGGTCCCAGCCCGTCGTGCTGCTGGCGCTGCTCGGGGTCGGGGCCGGCGACAGCATGGCCGAACTGGCGGTCGCGCTCGGCGCGTTCGGGCTCGGGGTGGGTGCGCTGGACGCCTCGATGAACATGCTCGGGGTGAGTCTGCAGCGGACGTACGGGCGGAGCATCATGCTCAGCTTCCATGCCGCGTACAGCCTGGGCGGGATCGTGGGGGCCTCGCTCGCGTGGGCGGGGGCGCACTGGCATCTCGCGCTGTGGGTGTCGTATCTGCCCGTGGTGGCGGTGTTGTTGCCGGCGGCCTTTGTGGGGAGTCGGTGGTACGTCGACGGGGGTGCGCCCGACGCGGAGGGCGAGGGGGCCGAGGCCGGGCCGCTGGTCTTCAAGTTGCTGCTGCCGCTGTGTCTGGTGATGACCTTCGCGTACATCGGGGACTCGACCGTCTCCAACTGGAGTGCGAAGTACCTGAAGGACGTGCTGGGGAGTTCGGAGCAGGTCGCGACCGTTCCGTACAACGTCTACATGGTGATGTGCCTGCTCGGGCGGGGGATCGGGGACCTCGGGGTGCGGCGGTTCGGGGCCGTGGCCGTCGTACGGCTGGGGGCGGTGGTGGCCGCGCTGGGGTTCGCGGTGGTGGCCGTGGCGCCCGGGGCCGGGGTCGGGATGCTCGGGTTCACGCTGCTGGGGCTCGGGCTGTGTGTGCTGGTGCCGCAGACCTTCGCGGCTGCCGGGCGGTTGTTCCCGGGGGCCTCCGACACGGCGATCGCGCGGCTCAATGTCTTCAACTACGTCGGGTTCCTGATCGGTTCGCCGTTGGTGGGCGCGCTGGGCGATACGTGGAGCTACCGCGGGGCCATGCTCGTGCCGATGGTGTTGGTGCTGGTGACGTTGGTGTACGCCCGCTCGTTCGCGCCGCAGGAGGGCCGGTACGGTGACGGGCATGAGCGGGCGCGCACAGCTGATGTGGGACGAGGCAGTAACGGGCTATGACTTCGGCCGGGACCATCCGATGGACCCGGTCCGGCTCGCCCTGACCCGGAGACTCGTCGACGCCTTCGGGCTCGACAAGGACGTGGATGTCGTAGCGGCCAAGCCCGCTGGTGATTCGACGTTGCGGCTGGTCCACCGGGAGGACTACGTCGAGGCGGTCAAGGCCGCCTCGGCCGATCCGGAGTCGGCGGACGGGGCGTATGGGCTGGGGACGATGGACGACCCGGCATTTGCCGGGATGCATGAGGTGTCCGCGTTGATTGCGGGGCAGTCGGTGGGGGCGGCCGAGGCTGTGTGGGCCGGGGATGTGGCGCATGCCGTGAACTTCGCCGGTGGGCTGCATCATGCGATGCCGGGGGCTGCTTCGGGGTTCTGTATCTACAACGACGCCTCGCTCGCCATCGCCCGGCTGCTGGAGCTGGGGGCCGAGCGGGTCGCGTACGTCGATGTCGACGTGCATCACGGGGACGGGGTCCAGGCGGCGTTCTGGGAGGACCCCCGGGTGCTGACGATCTCCCTGCACGAGCATCCGCGGACGTTGTTCCCGCAGACCGGGTGGCCGGAGGAGACCGGGGCGGGGCGGGGAGAGGGGGCGGCGGTCAATGTGGCGTTGCCGGCCGGGACCGGGGACGCGGGGTGGCTGCGGGCCTTTCATGCCGTCGTGCCGGAGTTGATCGCGGACTTCCGGCCGCAGGTGCTGGTGACGCAGCACGGGGCCGATACGCACTTCGAGGATCCGCTGGCTCATCTCGCCGTGTCGTTGGACGCGCAGCGAGCTGTGCAGGTGGCGTGTCATGAGCTGGCGCACCAGTACGCGGACGGGAAGTGGGTCGCGCTGGGTGGGGGTGGCTATGCCGTGGTGGAGGTGGTGCCGCGGTCGTGGACGCATCTCGTCGCGATCGCCGCGGGGCGGGAGATCGCGCCCGAGGCGGTGATTCCCGAGGGGTGGCGGCAGGAAGTGTTCGCGCGGACGCGGGAGTTGGGGCCGCAGCGGATGACGGACGGGCGGTGGCCGGTGGCCTACGCCGACTGGGCGTCGGGGTATGACCCCGCCGACCGGCTTGACCAGGCGGTGGTGGCCGCTCGGCGGGCGGTGTTTCCGTTGCGGGGGTTGTTGGCTTAGAGCTCCGGGATTTTTTCGCCCCCGCCGCCCCTACCCGTCCCGTCCCCTGGGGGCTGCCGCCCCCAGACCCCCGCTTCGGCCTGGACGGCCTCGTCCTCAAACGCCGGACGGGCTGAATATGGGCGGCCTGCGTTGGAGGGGTGCCGGACGGGCTGAGGATGCCGGCCCGGGTTGGAGAGGTGCCGGGGGCGGCCGGTCGAGTCGCCCCCGGCTTGCTGGGTCAGCCGCAGTGGCCCGAGTCGCCGCCCTTGGCGGTGCCGATGACTCCGAACCAGATGGCGCAGTAGCCGCGGGCGGACATGTAGACGGGGCCGGCGTACGACGTGTACTGGCCGCTGTCGACGACCGGGTTGTGCTCTTCGTCGATGTCGATGTTGAGCTCGACGGCCATGAAGATCTTGGCGCCCGGGGTGTTGCGGATGGTCACGGCGCAGTTCTTGCCGGTCGACTCGTTCCAGGTCAGGAACACCTTGCCGACGTTGCCGACGGGCGTGGAGTCGATGACCTTGTAGCCGGTGCCGCAGGCGCCGTTGTAGGTGGCGGTGGCTGCGGCCGCCTTGGTGGTGGTGGCCGCGGACGCGGGAGCGGTGGCGGCGACCGTGCCGGCGAGCGCCAGGGTGGCGAGGGCGGCGGCGGTCGTGGTGCGACGGGACAGCTTCATGTTCATGGTGGTGTTCCCCCAGTTGGCGTGCTTGCTGGTCAACTTGCCTGGGACGGTTGGTCGTTCCGTCCACGCAGGGTGAGACCCGGGAAGCCGTACGACAGTTGTGGGCGCTTTTGTCACTGTTCTGTCACTGGTGTTACGCCAACGGTGCGGAGTTTCCGGCGTTCCCGCGGTGGGCGGTGCCGGGCTCCGTCACCATCACCCTCGTGTTGAGCACCGGCGCGCTCCGCGCGCATCTGCTGGCCGCCCGGCTGGCCGGACCCGTGGCCACCTCGCGGGAGGAGAGCCTGCGGAGCTATCGGGCCTTCGCCGCCCGGGACCCCCGGGTGCTGATCGGACTCGATCCCGAATGGACATGGGGACAGCGGGATCTGATCGGTCTCATGGCGGACAAGTGCGGGGTTTCGGCCGACCCGAGGCATGTTTCCGGGCATGATGTGATCGATCCGGAGCGGACTCTGACCGCTCTGGATGCCTTCGCAGACCGGCTGGGTGCGGTGGCGGAGCGCAACGGACCCGTGCTCCTCGGCACCGGGCATCCGCACCGGCTGCTCGGGTTCTACGCCGCGTTGGCGGACGCGCTGTCGGCGGCGGGATGTGCTGTTCTCACCCCTGCGCATGGTCGCTGTGTCGACATAACGACCCGGTTCGGTCTACGCACGTACAACCTTGCCTACGTACGAGGTGTCGCCCTCGTCCGCGATCCGGGTCCCGAACGCCCCGGTTGTGAGCCCGGCGCACACACGCACTCACCGCTCCCGGTTCGTACCGTGCTGGGTGCGGCGGCGGAGGCCGGCGGGGTGCTTCCGGAGCTGGTGATCGGGGACCACGGATGGGTCTGCGGAGCAGGTCAACTGGGGTTCGAGGCCATTGGGCTCGCGGATACCGATGACCCCGCGCTGTTCGTGGGGGAGGCCGAGGGGTCGGTGTCCGTGGCAGTTCCACTTGATGACGCCGTGCGGTCCGATTACTACCGCCCGCTTACCCGCTACGTACTCAATCGAGCGTGTCTGTCACAGTAGGCCGCCGATGGGTGCACCTCTTCCCCACTCGCATCACCCGCCCCTACATTGGGGAGTGAGCACGCAACGACGAAGAGTCACCGGAAGGGGAAGCCGGTGACCGTCGAGTGCGGAAGGTTCAGGTGTGTCATGGCTGCAGCTGGCGAGAGGCCTCTGAACGAGGTTCAGTTCCTTACCGTGGCGGAGGTCGCCTCGGTGATGCGAGTGTCGAAGATGACCGTGTACCGGTTGGTGCACAGCGGTCATCTGCCCGCTATCCGGGTGGGGCGGTCCTTCCGCGTCCCCGAGCAAGCGGTACACGAGTACCTTCGCGAGAGTTATGTGGGGGTGGAGACAGCCTGAGGCGAACCCTCGATTACGACCTCAGCGCTCGGACGGGTAGGCTGGCCCCTTGTAGGTCGTATGGGCCCATGATGCCCAGCACCGAGTGATGAGAAGTGAGCGAGGGTAGTCGTGGGCTCTGTTATCAAGAAGCGGCGCAAGCGGATGGCTAAGAAGAAGCACCGCAAGCTGCTGAAGCGCACGCGCGTGCAGCGTCGCAACAAGAAGTAGGCGACGCGGCGCCGCGAGAGCGTCTCCTGTGGCCCCCCACCGGTCTCCGGTGGGGGGCCACAGTTTTGCCCCCGCCCATGTCCGCGTCATGTGCCGAATGTGGGTACTCGTGACGTCGTGCGTCGGGCGGTCATCACAGCGCAACACCGAACCGCTAGGTTGGCCGCACACGGGTAACTCGGAAGGAAGGCGCTGATCTTGGGGAAGGTCGTGCTCGTGACCGGAGTGGCCCGCCAGCTGGGGGGCCGGTTCGTACGACGCATTCAGCGTGACCCGGAAGTGGACCGGGTGATCGCCGTGGACGCGGTCCCGCCCGGGCACCATCTGGGGGGCGCGGAGTTCATCCAGGCCGACATCCGGCAGCCCACCATCGCGCGGGTGCTCGCCGAGTCGGGCGCCGACACGGTCGTCCACATGGACGTGACGGGCACCGCGCTGGGCAGCGGCAGCCGGACCACGGTCAAGGAGACCAACGTCATCGGCACCATGCAGCTCCTCGGTGCCTGCCAGAAGTCGCCGGTCGTCAAGCGCCTGGTGGTGAAGTCCAGCACCAACGTCTACGGCTCGGCCCCGCGCGACCCGGCCGTCTTCACCGAGACGACCCCGCCGAAGTCCCTGCCCAGCGGCGGCTTCGCCAAGGACACCGTCGAGGTCGAGGGGTATGTGCGTGGCTTCGCCCGCCGGCGGCCCGACGTCGCCGTGTGCGTGCTGCGGTTCGCCAACATCCTCGGTCCGACGGCGGATTCGCCGCTCGCCTCGTACTTCTCGCTGCCGGTCCTGCCGACCGTGTTCGGCTACGACCCGCGGCTGCAGTTCGTGCACGAGGACGATGTGATCGAGGTGCTGCGGATCGCCTCGCACGAACCGGAGCGGGGCACGCTCAACAGCGGCACCTTCAACATCGCCGGGGACGGCGTCCTGCTGCTCTCCCAGTGCTCGCGGCGGCTGGGCCGGCCGACCGTGCCGCTGCTGCTGCCCGCGGTCACCTGGGCCGGTTCCCTGGTGCGGACGCTGGGCATGACGGACTTCTCCCCGGAACAGATCCGGCTGCTCACCCACGGCCGGGTCGTGTCGACGGTGCAGATGCGCGAGACCCTGGGGTACCAGCCCAAGTACACGACCGCCGAGACCTTCGCGGACTTCGCGCGCAGTCAGGGTCCCGGGCTGCTGCCGCCGGAGGCCCTCGCGGGGGCCGTCGACCGGATCGCCGCGCTGTCCCGGCCGGACAGTGGCCACCCCCCGACGCCGAGCGCCAACTGAGGAGCGCATCAACGATGGCGGATGCCAAGGTCATTCCGTTCGACGACGACCGGTCCCGCGCGGGTGCCGTGCAGCGGCCGCAACGGCGCCGGAGCGCGGGAAGCCGGCGCAAGAACGGCGAACCCGCGCTGGTCCGTGAGGTCCAGCCCCTGCCGGGCCGGGACTTCGCGCAGGATGATGTTCCTGTGACGCGTGAGGAGCAGGAGCCGGAGCAGCCACAGGGCGAGGGCGGCCAGGTCGGTCAGAGCGGCCAGGACGGCGGCCAGGGGGGCCTGGAGCGCCGTATCGCCCATGGCCTGGCCTTCCTGCGCCGCAGGCTGACCGGGGACTACGAGGTCGACGACTTCGGCTACGACGAGGAGCTGACCGACCAGCTCCTGATGCCGACGCTGCGCCCGCTGTACGAGAAGTACTTCCGGGTCGAGGTGAAGGGCATCGAGAACATCCCCGCGGAGGGTGGCGCCCTGATCGTCGCCAACCACTCGGGGACGCTGCCGCTGGACGGTCTGATGATGCAGATCGCCGTCCATGACAACCACCCCGCCAACCGCCATCTGCGGCTGCTCGCGGCGGACCTGGTGTTCATGCTGCCGGTCGCCAACGAGCTGGCCCGCAAGGCTGGTCACACGCTCGCCTGCGCGGAGGACGCGGAACGGCTGCTGGGACGCGGCGAGCTGGTCGGGGTGATGCCGGAGGGCTTCAAGGGCATCGGCAAGCCGTTCAGCGAGCGCTACAAGCTCCAGCGCTTCGGGCGGGGCGGCTTCGTGTCGACGGCGCTGCGCAAGGGCGTGCCGATCATCCCGTGCTCGATCGTCGGGGCCGAGGAGATCTACCCGATGATCGGCAACTCCAAGACGCTGGCCCGGATCCTGGGCTTCCCGTACTTCCCGATCACGCCGACGTTCCCCTGGCTGGGCCCCCTCGGTGCGATCCCGCTGCCCACCAAGTGGACGATCCAGTTCGGCGAGCCGATCCCCACGGACGGCTACCCGCCGGAGGCCGCCGAGGACCCGATGCTCATGTTCAACCTCACGGACCAGGTGAGGGAGCAGATCCAGCACACGCTGTACAAGCTGCTGGTGCAGCGGCGGTCGGTGTTCTTCTGAGGGCGACTTTGTGCGGCCGTTGTCTGAGAAACCTGACGAGTGGCTGTACGACGATGGGGGCGCCCCTTGTGAGAGGCGCCCCCATGCGCTGTTAGGGGCGCGGGGAACTGCGTGACCAGCCCCCACCGGCCCGCAGCCAAGGAGCCACGGAACCGGCGGAGCTAGCTCGCGTCCTCGCTGTCGATGCCCAGGCCGGGCAGGAGGCCCGGCAGGAGCGGTGGGAGCGTGACGTCCGGTTCGGTGATCGAGGGCTTGCTCGTGGACGGGGAAGCCGTGCCGGAGGACTTCGGGGGGTCCAGGAGGCCGCCCGTGTTGCCGCCGAGGAGGCCGTCGCCGTCGGTGGCGGACTCGCTGGGGGTGCTGGAGTGGCTGCCCTTGCCCGCAGGGGAGTCCGCCGTGTCGCTCGGTGTGGTCGAGCGGTGCGAGCCCGTGGAGCCGGTGGACTCCGTGTCGGGTGCGCGGTGCCTGCCGGTGCCGCCGCCGGTCTTGACCGGGGGCTGGGGCAGCAGGGACTGGAGCGGGGCGACCTCTTCGTCTATGGCGTCGAAGACCGAGGAGACCTGGTCGCTGACGTCGCCGAGCTGGACGGGGAGGCGGTCGCGCAGGGCGCCCCATGCCTCGCGGTGCGAGCGGGAGAACGCGGAGAGGGCCTGGATGGGGCCCAGCGAGTTCGGGTCCTGCTCGTATGCCTCGTGCAGCAGACGGTGGCCCTCGGACGCGTCGTGCGTCATCCCGGCGAGCGTGCGGCGGATCTCGCCGAGCTGCTCGTGGTCGAGGTGGCCGCCGCGGTCCCGCTCCATCAGCCGGCGTGCCTCGCTCAGGCGGTTGGACGCCTGGTCGAGGTAGGCCACTCCGCGCTGGTTGTCGCCGTCGGACAGGTAGTTGAGCTTGAAGTCCTCGATGCCGCGCTTCAGGCCGTAGAGGCCGTCGCCGGGCAGGGCGTCCGAGCTGGCGGCGGCGACTCCGCCGAAGGCGCCGGCGGCGACTCCGACGCTCAGGCCGCCGGCCGCGAGGCCCTTGCTGAGCCGGGACCGGGGTCGCAGCTTGCCCAGTCCGGTGGCCCGGTGGGTGCCCCGGGACCGGTGGGATCGCTGCTCCGGTACCGAAGGTTCTGGTGCCTCGCCTCCTTGCAGCATGGCCTCGAACGCGGCGACCAGCTGAGCCCGCTGGACGACCTTGACCTCGGGGTCCAGCACGGGTTTGGGCAGCTCGCCGAGACCGGTCGCGAAGGCCAGCATGCGGCCCTGCTCGGTCTGTTCCGCAGCAGCCGGGGCCGGTGCCGGTCCTTCGGACTGCTCGGCCGCCGTGCCCCGGTCGGACTGCTCCTCTTCCAGGGCCTGGGCGAAGGCGTTCGCCCGCCGGTGCGCCGATACGTTCGCGATCACTGGCGGCACCTCCTCTCGTCATGACGGTCGACTCCCCAGGGGGTCCTGAGGGTTGCACCTCCTGACCGCATCCACACGATCGAGTGATCGGGGAGGGGCAGGGTGTGACCACAGGGAGCCTGTATCCCGCACAACGAGTGGCGCGGCACTTGGGTTACGGACGACGGATGATCCGACCGCGAACTCAACGGACTTTCACTGAGCGCGAGTTGGGCGTTACCGAGCGTGCGCCTTCAGCGGGCGTCGTCCGGGAGGAGCCGGGCGAGAGTGCGCACGGCGCGGTACTGGAGGGTCTTGATCGCGCCCTCGTTCTTGCCCATCACCCGGGCGGTCTCCGCGACGGAGAGGCCCTGGAGGAAGCGGAGCGTGACGCACTCCTGCTGCTGGGGGTTGAGCCGTCGTACGGCGTCGAGCAGTGCGGCGTTCGAGAGGGACTCCAGGACGGAGTCCTCGGGGGAGCGGGCGACCTCGTTGGCGTCGAGCATCTCGCCGGTGGTCACTTCCAGCCGGAAGCGGCTCGACTTGAAGTGGTCGGCGACCAGGTTGCGGGCGATCGTCACGAGCCAGGCGCCGAAATCCCGACCCTGATAGGTGAAGGTGCCGATGCGGCGCAGGGCGCGCAGAAAGGTCTCGCTGGTGAGGTCCTCGGCGGTGGCTTTGCCTCCCACTCGGTAGTAGATGTACCGGTACACGGTGTCGCTGTACTGGTCGTAGAGGCGGCCGAAGGCGTCGGCTTCGCCGGCCTGGGCACGCTCCACGAGGTCCATCATCCGGGCGCTGTCGCTGTCAGCGGCCGGACGGCGTGCGGTGGCGGCGCCGGCCGAGCGCCCTCGTCTGCCGACCGCCGCGCCGCCGTCGGCCAGTGCGTAGCACGGACCGACGGGTGCGGTGGTGGCGAAGGCGGCGGGGACGGCGTACGCGGTGGGGACGAAGCCGCGCAACAGGTCTTGGACCGTTGCGCGCAGCGTAGCCAGGCCCGAGGCGTCAACCCCGACGTGTGGGTACACGGGACTCCCAGAGGCAGAGCTTCCATCACGTGCAGTACCGGAACGTTCACCCGTCGTAGCGACAGAGAGGTGCCGGATTGCGTCTGAGGAGAATAACGCTTCGTGCAGGCGCTGCTACACCCAGTTGCTCAAATCATCGATTACGTCGCTTCTGTAACCGATTGACGCTCGATCAAGTACCGCAGAGTGAACGGTTGTTGATCAGAACGGTCCGAATTCAGTCACGGAGCAGGGCGTGTTGTGGCCGTGTGCAGCCAACGTGACTGGACAGGGGGTTACGCGGGTACGACCCGTGGATTGGCTGTGTTTACCGGGTCACCGGCGTCGGCGATGCAATGCGATCGCCGCGGCCGTACCGCCCGCCACCGCGCCCACGCCGGCCGCCGCCGGGATGCCGACCTTGGCCGCCTTGCGGGCCGTGCGGTAGTCGCGCAGCCGCCAGTCCAACTGCCGGGCGTGCTTGCGCAGCTTGGCGTCCGGGTTGATGGCGTAGGGGTGCCCGACCAGCGAGAGCATCGGGATGTCGTTGTGCGAGTCGCTGTAGGCGGCGCACCGGGAGAGGTCCAGGCCCTCCGCCGCGGCCAGCGCCTTGACCGCCTCCGCCTTCGCGGGGCCGTGCAGCGGTTCGCCCACCAACTTGCCGGTGTAGACGCCGTCGACGGACTCGGCGACCGTGCCGAGCGCGCCGGTGAGGCCGAGGCGGCGGGCGATCACATTGGCGATCTCCACCGGGGCCGCTGTGACGAGCCACACCTTCTGGCCCGCGGCGAGGTGGGCCTCGGCGAGGGCGCGGGTGCCGGGCCAGATGCGCTCGGCCATGTACTCGTCGTAGATCTCCTCGCCGATCGACTGGAGTTCGGCGACGCGGTGGCCCTTGACGATGGACAGCGCGGAGTCGCGCGCCTCCTGCATGTGCTCGGGGTCCTCGGAGCCGGCGAGCCTGAAATAGGCCTGCTGCCAGGCGAACTTGAGGAGGTCGCGGGTCTCGAAGAACTTCCGTTTGTGCAGGCCGCGGCCGAAGTGGAAGATCGACGCGCCCTGCATGACGGTGTTGTCGAGGTCGAAGAAGGCGGCTGCTCTGTCGTCGCCGAGGACCGGGAACTCCGGTTCCTGCGTTGCCTCTTTCGCGGGGGTGTCCTCTATGTCCTGGACATCCTGCGACGACTTGCGCGCTGCCTCCGCAGAGGCCTCGCCTGCCAACACGCTCCGCGCCGTGGCGGAGCGCCTACGGGGAGTGAGCCATCCGAGAGCGGCCATGTCGTGAGCATAGCCAGTCTGTTCGGTGGTTCCGGAGCCGAAAGGTTCGGAGGCTGTGAACTCTCCGCGACCGGGCCGTTAAAGAAGTGGCCGGGGCGCGTGAGAATGGGGTGCATGAGTCATGTCGTCACCCTCATCGGGAAGCCCGGCTGTCATCTGTGCGAGGACGCACAGCTCGTGGTGGAGAAGGTCTGCGCCGATCTGGGGGTCCCCTGGGAACAGAAGGACATCACCGTGGACCAGCGTCTGCACGACGAGTACTGGGAGCAGATTCCGGTCGTCCTGGTGGATGGGAAACAGCACACTTTCTGGCGGGTGGACGAGGGCCGCCTGCGCCGGGAACTGACCAAGTAGTTCAACGCGCACCCGAACGTCGCTTAGGATCGACGGCGGTTTGGTCTCGGGGGCGGGAATTACGAGGAGTGTGGCGGTTTTGCCCCCTGGAATGCGTCGGAAACGCGTGTGCGTGACCCCGGTCACGTTGGGTGGGCAAATCGGACACCATCTTTGTGCACGCGTTCACAAAGACATAGCCTGCTTCCGACGGGGCGGTCTGGGTTCGTGTGACCGCCCACAGCCCCGCTCTACCCGCAGGAGCACCGTGGCAACTGGCCGAACTCACCGACCGGCGACCCGTAGCCGAGGGATTCCCGAGGCCACCGTCGCCCGTCTCCCGCTGTATCTCCGCGCGCTGACCGGACTCTCGGAGCGCTCGGTACCCACGGTCTCCTCCGAGGAGCTCGCGGCCGCCGCGGGCGTCAATTCCGCGAAGCTGCGCAAGGACTTCTCCTACCTCGGCTCCTACGGCACCCGCGGTGTGGGCTACGACGTCGAGTACCTCGTCTACCAGATCTCCCGCGAGCTGGGCCTGACCCAGGACTGGCCGGTCGTGATCGTCGGTATCGGAAACCTCGGCGCCGCCCTCGCCAACTACGGCGGGTTCGCCTCGCGCGGCTTCCGCGTGGCCGCCCTCATCGACGCCGACCCGGCGATGGCCGGCAAGCCCGTCGCGGGCATCCCGGTCCAGCACTCGGACGAGCTGGAAAAGATCGTCAGCGACAACGGCGTCTCCATCGGCGTCATCGCGACCCCCGCCGGTGCAGCCCAGCCCGTCTGCGACCGGCTCGTGGCCGCCGGGGTCACCTCCATCCTGAACTTCGCGCCGACCGTGCTGACCGTCCCGGACGGCGTCGACGTCCGCAAGGTCGACCTCTCGATCGAGCTGCAGATCCTCGCCTTCCACGAGCAGCGCAAGGCCGGTGAGGAAGCCGCCGCCGAGGCCGCGCACCCGGCCGCCGCCCACCGCGGCGACTCCGCCGAGCAGGGCCCTGACGGGGACGTCCCCGCCGTGATGCCGGCATGAGTCTCCTCGTCGTCGGGCTGAGCCACCGCAGCGCCCCCGTCAGCGTCCTGGAGCGGGCCACGCTGAACGCGGACGCCCAGATCAAGCTGCTGCAGGACACGGTCGCCGCCGAACCGGCCACCGAGGCCTCCGTCCTGGCCACCTGCAACCGCATCGAGCTCTACGCCGACGTGGACAAGTTCCACGCGGGCGTCGCCGAGCTGTCCACGCTGCTCGCCCAGCACAGCGGGGTCGGCCTGGACGAGCTCACTCCTTATCTCTACGTGCACTACGAGGACCGGGCCGTCCACCACCTCTTCTCGGTGGCCTGCGGCCTCGACTCGATGGTGGTCGGCGAGGGCCAGATCCTCGGCCAGATCAAGGACGCGCTGGCCAAGGCGCAGGAACTGCACTCCGCCGGGAGGCTGTTGAACGACCTGTTCCAGCAGGCCCTGCGGGTCGGCAAGCGCGCCCACTCCGAGACCGGCATCGACCGCGCGGGCCAGTCCCTGGTGACCTTCGGCCTTCAGCAGCTCTCCTCCGGTACGCCGGTGGAGGCCTGGGCCAAGGGGAAACGCGCCCTGGTCATCGGCGCCGGCTCCATGTCGTCGCTGGCCGCCGCGACCCTCGCCCGCGCCGGGGTCGCCGAGATCGTCGTCGCCAACCGCACCTCCGACCGCGCCGAGCGGCTCGCCCAGATCATCACCGAGAGCCCCGAAACGGACGTGTCGGCCCGCGCGGTACCGATGGAATCGGTGCCGTTCGAGCTGACACGTGCCGATGTCACCGTGTCCTGCACGGGCGCGACGGGCCTGGTCCTGACGGCCGACACGGTCGCGGGAGCGGTCGAGGGCCGGGTGTCGCAGGACGGGACGGCAGGTCGTACGGCCGGGTGGGACGACGTACGCGAAGAGCTTCCGCCGACCTCCGTCGGGGCCGAGGACGGCTGTCCGCTGGATCTCTCGGCGGTGCAGGGTTCGACCGGCTTCTCCGTGATGGGGGAGGCCGCCGTGGCCGGGATGGACGCGGCGACGCTGGAGCAGCACGCGGCCTGGGTCGCCGGGGCCGGTGTCGACCGGCGCGAGAGCGGCCGTCGTACGCCCGAGGCCGAGGCGGAACTCATCGCGGAACTCGCCACCATGGCCGTGACCGTGGGCCGGATCCCCGAGCGGCGCAGGCCCGAGCCGGTCGCCCAGATCCCGCGCCCCGCGCCGGTGCTGTCGCTCCTCGACCTCGCGATGCCGCGTGACGTGGACGCCGCCGTGCACCGGCTGGCCGGGGTGCGGCTGGTGGACATCGAGTCGCTCGCCGAGGCCTCGGCGGACGCTCCGATGGCGGCCGATGTGGACGCGGTCCGGCGTATCGTCTCCGACGAGGTCGCGGCCTTCGGGGCAGCCCTGCGGGCCGCGCACATCACACCGACCGTGGTCGCCCTGCGCGCCATGGCCGCCGATGTCGTGGCGAACGAGATCGCCCGCCTCGACGGACGGCTGCCCGGCCTCGACGACAAGCACCGCGCCGAGATCACCCAGACCGTGCGGCGCGTGGTGGACAAGCTGCTGCACGCGCCGACGGTACGGGTCAAGCAGCTCGCGGCCGAACCCGGCGGCGCCGGGTACGCGGACGCGCTGCGCACCCTGTTCGACCTCGACCAGGAGACGGTGGCCTCCGTCTCGCGGGCCGAAGAAGACTCTGAGAAGAACAGCAAGAACCGAGGGCTCGCATGACTAGCAAGGCACTGAGACTCGGGACCAGGCGGAGCAGACTCGCCCTGGCCCAGTCCGGGTTGGTGGCGCACGCCGTGAGCCAGGTGACCGGACGGCCCGTCGAGCTCGTCGAGATCACCACCTACGGCGACACCTCCCGTGAGCACCTCGCCCAGATCGGCGGCACCGGGGTCTTCGTGACCGCGCTGCGCGAGGCGCTGCTCGGCGGTGAGGTCGACTTCGCGGTTCATTCGCTGAAGGACCTGCCGACCGCGCAGCCCGAGGGCCTGGTGCTCGCCGCCGTACCCGAGCGCGAGGACCCGCGGGACGTGCTGGTCGCGCGTGACGCCCGGAAGTTCACCGACCTGCCCCGCGGGGCGCGCATCGGTACGGGCTCCCCGCGGCGCACGGCCCAGCTGAACGCGTACGCGCGCGGCCACGGCCTCGACATGGAGACGGTCCCGATCCGGGGCAACGTCGACACCCGGATCGGCTTCGTGCGGGACGGTGAGCTGGACGCCGTGGTCCTGGCCGCCGCCGGACTGAGCCGGATCGGCCGGCTCGACGAAGTGACCGACTTCCTGTCGGTCGACACTGTTCTGCCCGCCCCCGGCCAGGGGGCCCTGGCGATCGAGTGCGCCGCGGACAACGCGGACCTGATCGCGGCACTCGGCGAACTCGACGACCCGTTCACGCGGGTCGCCGTGACTGCCGAAAGGTCCCTGCTCGCCGCCCTGGAGGCCGGCTGCTCCGCCCCTGTGGGCGCGCTGGCCGACCTTCTGGCCGACGGGCAGATTGTCAAGGAAATGCGCCTGCGCGGAATAGTCGGCACGACCGACGGTTCGCGTACGGTGCAGCTGTCCACCACCGGTCCCGTGCCCGAGACGCATGACCAAGCACTGACGCTCGGTCGCGAACTCGCCGCCGAGATGCTCGCCCAGGGCGCGGCCGGTCTGATGGGGGAGCAAGCCAAGTGAGCCCCACCACTCTTCCCGCCGCCGGTCCGGAACACGGGCACGTCACCTTCCTGGGTGCCGGACCCGGAGATCCGGGACTGCTCACACTGCGCGCTGTCGAGGCGCTGGCGAACGCGGACGTACTCGTCGCCGAGCACGAGGTGCTCGACGTCGTACGTGCGCACGCCCGACCTGGCGTTGCCGTCGTGCATCCGGATCCGGGTCCTTCTTCGGACTCGTTCCCGGGCACGGGCACGCCTCAACTAACGGTAGTTGACGGTGTGTCAACAACCGTTGGCCTACCCGCTGTGCGGGATGCGGCACATCTTGTCATGGAGGCCGCGCGGGGCGGCAGGCGGGTCGTGCGTGCGGTGTCCGGGGACCCCGGACTAGATACGTACGCCGCCGAGGAAATGCTCGCTTGTGTCGCCGCGGGTGTTCCCTTCGAGGTCGTGCCCGGTGTCGCCGCGGCCGTCGGCGTGCCCGCGTACGCCGGTGTCCCGCTGCGGGACGCGCAGGGTGCGGACGTCCGCTTCGTGGACGCCCGTACCGCCTCGGACCGCTGCTGGACCGAGGTCGGCGCGTCGGACGGCACGGTGGTCGTGTCGACGTCGCTGGACTCGGTGGCCTCGGCCGCCGGCGAACTGGTGGCGGCGGGCCGTAAGCCCGACACCCCCATGACGGTCACAGTGGCTGGTACGACCACTCGTCAGCGGACCTGGTCCGCGACGCTCGGCACCATCGCGCAGACGCTGAAGCAGGCGAAGGTGCTGCCGTCCCCGGACGGTGGCCGGCCGGTGATAGCCGTGGTCGGTGAGCGTTCCGCCGCCGCCCAGCGCGACCAGTTGTCGTGGTTCGAGTCCAAGCCGCTGTTCGGCTGGAAGGTCCTCGTCCCGCGCACGAAGGAGCAGGCGGCCTCGCTCTCCGACCAACTCCGGTCCTACGGCGCCGTCCCGCACGAGGTGCCGACGATCGCCGTCGAACCGCCGCGCACGCCCCAGCAGATGGAGCGCGCGGTCAAGGGCCTGGTGACGGGCCGCTACGAGTGGATCGCCTTCACGTCGGTCAACGCGGTGAAGGCCGTGAGTGAGAAGTTCGAGGAGTACGGGCTCGATGCTCGGGCCTTCGCGGGGATCAAGGTCGCCGCGGTGGGGGAGCAGACCGCGAAGGCGCTGATCGCGTTTGGTGTGAAGCCGGATCTGGTGCCGAGTGGGGAGCAGTCCGCGGCTGGACTGCTGGAGGACTGGCCTCCGTACGACCCCGTCTTCGACCCGATCGACCGGGTGTTCCTGCCGCGTGCCGACATCGCCACGGAGACGCTTGTCGCCGGGCTGATCGAGCTCGGGTGGGAGGTCGACGACGTCACCGCCTACCGGACCGTGCGGGCCTCGCCGCCGCCGGCGGACACGCGCGAGGCGATCAAGGGGGGTGGCTTCGACGCCGTTCTCTTCACCTCGTCGTCGACCGTGCGGAACCTGGTCGGTATCGCGGGGAAGCCGCACAACGTGACGGTGATCGCGTGCATCGGTCCCGCCACGGCGAAGACGGCCGAGGAGCACGGGCTGCGGGTGGATGTGATGGCGCCGGAGCCGTCCGTGCACAAGCTGGCCGAGGCGTTGGCGAACTTCGGGTTGCGGCGGCGCGCGGCGGCGGAGGAGGCCGGGGATCCGGTTACTCGGCCGAGTGAGCGTCGGCCGGGCGCTCGGCGGCGACGGACGACCTGAGGTTGAGTTTTGAGGTTGCGGTGAGTGGGGGCGGGCGTCCGTGGGGGCTGCGCCCCCACACCCCGCTTCGGCCCTGAAGGGGCCTCGTCCTCAAACGCCGGACGGGCTGATTTTGCGGGCCTGCCTTGAGACGGCGCCGGACGGGCAGGATGGTGCCGGCCTCGGCTGAAAAGTGGACGACAGTGCGCCGAAATGTGCACCGACTGACCGTCGGCAAAGGTGCCCCTGGGGCGGGCGTAGCGTAGATGGCATGACGACGTACGGATCCTTCCCCGGCTCGCGCCCCCGGCGGCTGCGGACCACCCCCGTCATGCGGCGGATGGTTGCCGAGACCCGGTTGCACCCGGCCGACTTCATCCTCCCGGCGTTCGTGCGGGAGGGCATCGGTGAGCCGGTGCCGATCGAGGCCATGCCCGGGGTCGTGCAGCACACGCGGGACAGTCTGAAGAAGGCCGCCGCCGAGGCCGTGGCCGCCGGGATCTCCGGGATCATGCTGTTCGGGGTGCCGGAGGAGAGCAAGAAGGACGCGCTCGGGACGCCGGGGACGGATCCGGACGGGATTCTCCAGGTCGCGCTGCGGGACGTGCGGGCCGAGGTCGGGGACGAGCTGCTCGTCATGTCCGACCTTTGCCTCGACGAGACCACTGACCATGGGCACTGCGGGGTGCTCGACGAGCAGGGGCGCGTCGACAACGACGCCACCCTTGAGCGGTACGCCGAGATGGCCCAGGTGCAGGCCGACGCGGGCGCTCATGTCGTGGGGCCGAGCGGGATGATGGACGGGCAGATCGGGGTCGTCCGGGACGCGCTCGACCAGATCGGGCGGGAGGACGTCGCGATCCTCGCGTACACCGCCAAGTACTCGTCCGCGTTCTACGGGCCGTTCCGCGAGGCCGTCGGTTCCTCGCTCAAGGGGGACCGCAAGACGTATCAGCAGGACCCGGCCAACGCCCGTGACGCGATGCGGGAGTTGGCGCTCGATCTCGAAGAGGGCGCCGACATGGTGATGGTGAAGCCTGCGGGGCCGTATCTCGACATCCTGGCCAAGGTCGCCGAGGTCTCGGACGTTCCCGTCGCCGCCTATCAGATCTCCGGCGAGTACTCGATGGTCGAGGCCGCCGCCGAGAAGGGCTGGCTGGACCGGGACCGGGCGATCTTCGAGACACTGACCGGGATCAAGCGGGCCGGGGCGCGGAACATCCTGACCTACTGGGCGGTCGAGGCAGCACTCAAGCTGCGCGACTGAGGGAATGGCGAGGGCGGGATCACCCGGGCAGGCAGGGGGCGGCTGTGCACTGGTTCGTTGAGGCGATGCGGAAGTACGCCGACTTCGGCGGGCGCGCGCGGCGCCTGGAGTACTGGACGTTCGTGGCGGTCGTCGACGTCGGCTATGTCCTGCTGGTCGGCTTCGGCGCCTCGGGGTGGTCGCCGGCGCTCGTCGTCGCCGCGTTCGTGTTCAGCGTGATGCTCCTGCTGCCCGGCCTCTCCGTGACCGTCCGGCGGCTGCACGACACGGACCACTCGGGGTGGTGGGTTCTCGTCGGGCTCGTGCCGTTCGTCGGGACCGTCGTCATGCTGATCTTCACGCTGACGGAGAGCGAGCCGGGCGAGAACCGGTTCGGTCCGTGCCCGAAGCGGATCCCGGCGCACGCCTGACCTCCCGGTCAGCGAGCGGTCGCGGTCGGTGCGGGGGTCGTGCCCGACGGGCCCTCGTCGCGTACGCCCATGCCGTCCTTGCAGCCAGTGAGCAGCAGCGCGGCGAGCACGGCCGCCGTCGCGGTGGCCAGAAGGCGGACGCGGGTGGTGCGGACGGGCATGGGTCCCCCTGTCGGAACTATGAGAAGTGTCAGAACTGTCGGAGCGGAGCGTCGTCGGGTGCAGCTTGGGCGGTCGGGCCCCGCGCGCGCTACGGCTGCTGCGGGATTCGGGACGACCGGATCGTCCCGCCTGCGCTGACCTGCGGGGATGCCGTCCCTCTCGGGCGCGGTACGGGACGCCGGGACCCTTCCTCCCACTTGGGCACCATCAAGTCCCGCCGGGAGTTAGGTTGTTGACCACTGCACCGGTTGGCCCATGACCCACTCTCCTGGGAGACACGCATGCCCGGCGACGCCCTCAGTCAAGATCCCGCCGAGCTGAGAAGGAGGATCGACACCACCAAGGCGCACCCGGCCCGTGTCTACGACGTCTTCCTCGGCGGCAAGGACAACTACCCGGTCGACCGTGAGGCCGCAGCCGCCGCGCTCGCCGCCAACCCGCGCGGTTATCTCGACGTCCGGCACAACCGGGACTTCATGCGCCGCGCGGTGACCCGGCTGTCGCAGGAGCACGGGGTCCGCCAGTTCCTCGACATCGGCACCGGGCTGCCCACCGCGGAGAACGTGCACCAGATCGCCCAGGGCATCGCCCCCGAGTCGCGGATCGTGTACGTCGACAACGACCCGGTGGTCCTGGCGCACGCCCGCGCACTGCTCACCAGCACGGACGAGGGCCGTACCGACTACATCGACGCCGATCTGCGGCGCCCGGACGACATCCTCGAACAGGCCGCCAAGACCCTCGACTTCAACGAGCCGGTCGCGCTGCTGCTGGTGGCGATCCTGCACTTCGTCGAGGACGAGGAGGCGTACCCGCTGGTGCGCGAGCTGGTGGACGTGCTGCCCTCCGGCAGTCATGTCGTGCTCAGCCATCTCACCGACGAGATGCACCCGATCCCGACCCGCGCGGTCCAACGAACGTACACGGAGCGGGGGTTCACCTTCGTGTTCCGTACGAAGGCGGAGGTCGAGCGGTTCTTCACCGAGACCCCGGGCATCACCCTGGACGAGCCCGGTGTGGTCCCCGCCCACCAGTGGCACCCCGGTCCGGCTCCGGCCCCGCCGGTGGTGGAGCAGGCGTACTTCGACGGTCTCGACGACATCGAGAAGATCACCTACCGGGACATCAACGATGTGACGGACGACGACATCAACGTGTACGGGGCGACCGGCACGAAGGCCTGATCGGGCCGGCCCGGAACACCGAGGGCGTCCGGATCGCGGAAACCTGCTTGTAGACGGCAGGTACTTTCCTACGCTGCCGGTCATGGCCATCACCGAGTCAGTCCTCGCCCCCCTCGCCCCGCTTCCGCCGCTCGCCGCCCGGGCCCGTGCGATCGGCGGTTCGCCCGTGCGGGACATCCTCGCCGTCACCGCCCGCCCCGAGGTGATCAACTTCGCTGGCGGGCTCCCGGCCCCCGAACTCTTCGACGCCACCGGTATCGCGGCGGCCTATCAGGCGGTGCTCACCGAGACGCCCGCGCGGGCGCTGCAGTACGCGACGACCGAGGGCGAGCCCGTGCTGCGGGCCGCACTCGCCGAGCGGACCTCCGTCCGCGGGCTGCCCACCGACGCCGACGACCTGCTCGTCACCACCGGTTCGCAGCAGGCGCTGTCGCTGCTGGCGACCGCGCTGCTGGAGCCGGGGGACGTCGTCCTGGTCGAAAGTCCCTGTTATCTGGCGGCACTTCAGGTCTTCGCGTTCGCCGGTGCGCGGGTCGTCGGCGTGCCCGGGGACGAGGACGGTATCGACCCCGAGGCGCTCGACGAACTCGTCGTGCGGGAGCGGCCCAAGCTGCTCTACACCGTGCCGACCTTCCAGAACCCCACCGGCCGCACCCTGCCCGCCGCCCGCCGGGCCGCGGTCGCCGCCGTCGCCGCGCGGCGCGGGCTGTGGATCGTGGAGGACGATCCCTACGGCGAACTCCGCTTCGAGGGCGAGCGGTTGCCGTGGATCGCGGCCCACGAGGACGCGGTGGACCGTACCGTCCTGCTCGGCTCTTTCTCCAAGGTGATGGCACCCGGGCTGCGGCTGGGGTGGCTGCGGGCGCCGGCCGCCCTGCTGCGGGCCTGTGTCGTCGCCAAGCAGGCCGCCGACCTGCACACCCCGACCGTCAACCAGCTTGCCGCGGCACGGTACTTGGCGGACAACGACCTCGACGCGCATGTCGCGAAGGTGGCCGCCGTGTACCGGGAGCGGCGGGACGCGATGCTCGGGGGCCTTGCCGACTCGCTCCCCGAGGGGTCGAGTTGGGGGCGGCCCGAGGGCGGCATGTTCCTGTGGGCGCGGCTTCCGGAGGCGTACGACACGACGGAGCTGCTGGCGCGGGTGGTGCGGCAGGACGTGGCCTATGTGCCGGGCGCGCCCTTCTGCGCCGGGGAGCCCGAGCGGTCGACGATGCGGCTGTGCTTCGTGACGCAGACGCCGGGGGAGATCCGGGAGGGGCTCAGGAGGCTGGGGGAGGGATTGAGGGCCAGTGCCTGAATCCCCTTGGTAGCGGGTCGAGTTGGCCTCTGGAATACTTGATCACGCAAGCATAGAGTCGATGTGTCACAGCGCTGCTGATGTCATCACCCCTGAAAATCCTGGTGGTCCGGGAAGTCCTGGAAGGAAGTGCCATGGCACCGGTGCTCGTCGGACGCGAAGGCCTGCTCGCGGGAGAGCGCATCCCGATCGTCGACACCCGCGTCACCTTCGGACGCAACGCGGGGAACACGGTCGTCATCGCCAGTCCGAGCGTCTCCCGCTTCCACGCGGAGATCGTCTTCGACCAGGACCAGGGTTACGTCCTGAGCGACTGCGGCAGCAGCAACGGCACCCAGGTCAACGGCGAGGAGATCGAGTCGCGGCTGCTCCAGGCAGGCGATGAAATCACCATCGGCGACCAGGAGTTCCGCTTCGAGGTCGCGGACGCCATGCAGACCCTCATGGCGCTCAACCTGCCCCGCTCGGTGACCCACCCGGAGGAGAGCGACGGCTCGGTGCTGCGGGTCACCGTCGTCGGCGGCGGCCCGGTCGGCCTCTCCACGGCCCTGCTGCTGGAGCACTTCCTCGGCGCCCAGGTCAAGATCACCGTCTACGAGGGCCGCTGGCGCAGGCAGGGCCGTACCGTCGTCTGGAAGGGCGCGGACGAGGGCAACGTACGGCGCCAGCAGGTGGTGACCGTGCAGAGCCGGCAGTACCTCGCCTGGCCGCAGTACGTGCAGGACCGGCTCTTCGACCCCGAGAACTACACCGAGATGTGGCCGTCCGGGCCGGACTCGATCGGCGACCACCACCCGCGCAACATGCGGATCGCCTACATCGAGGACCAGTTGCTGGAGCTGGCGAACGAGAAGCGGGACCGCATACGGCTGATCCCCGCCAAGTTCGACGCGGCGGAACAGCGGGACGAACTCGCCTCGCAGCACGTGCTGGCGATCTGCGACGGCGGCCGGTCGCGCACCCGGGAGCACTTCGCCGGCCGGTTCGGCAAGGCCGACGAGTCGATCTACTCCCTCGACGGCGTCCACTTGCGGGACGTCGTCCTCGGGTTGCGCGTCAAGTCGGAGCTGCCGGACCCGATGGCGATCCTCCTGACGGTCGCTCAGAACCGGTTCCTGCTCAACTCCCTGCGCGGCGAGGGCTTCCTCAACATGCGGCTCACCGACGCCGAGTTGGCGGAGGTCATCGGCATCGACCCGGTCCGCCGGGTCTTCGAGGAGTGCATCGCCTCCCGCCCGTGCCTGATGAACCGCGACGAGCACGGCGACTTCCAGTGCGCCACCCACGGCACGCTGTTCCTCCCCGCCCTCATCAAGGGCTCGCCCCTGTGGAAGCGGGTGCACGAGGGGCTGCGGCTCTTCGACGTCAAGTCCCAGGACCTGTCCGCGGTCACCAGCTTCCGCCTCGACATGGTCCAACGCCCGCGCTTCTCCGCCGAGTTGCTGCCCCCGACCGTCAACACCCCCGGCACCTACGGCTTCCTGCTCGGCGACGCGGCCAACTCCATCCACTTCTGGCCCGGCCGAGGCCTCAACAGCGGTCTGGCGTCCGCGATTTCACTGGCCCGCTCGCTCAACAGCGCCTGGAACGGCCGGCCCTTCCGGGACGCCGACTTCCTGCGGCACGAGGCCGCCATGTCGATGCTCCAGTACCGGCACAAGAGCCGCGCCTGGAAGGCCATGGTCACCACCGACGACCAGGGCGTCACCTGGGCCATCAAGGACATCATCGACCACGGCATCGACGGCATCACCGAGGAACCCGACCGCGAGGCGGACACTGCCACGCTGCTGGCCCGCATGGCCGCCATCCGCGACCGGCTCGCCCCGCGCCTGCCCGGCATGCCGGACGACGAGGCGATCCTCGAACGCCTCGGCACCCTGGAGGACCGCACCCTGCGCATGCTGGTCCTCAGCGGCGCGTGGGACACCCTGACCATGGGCGGCGAGGAGGTCGACATCGACATCTTCTACGGCCCCGACTCCTCGGCCGCCGCGGCGGCGGTGGAGGCGCTGGAGCCGGCCACGCAGCAGTGAGCCGTGGTCACTGGGGCAGCAGCTGCTGGCCGCCGTCGATGTCGTAGGCCGCGCCCGTCAGGGCCTCGTTGCGCATGAGGTGTACGGCCAGGGCGGCGACGTCCGCCGGGCCGACGACCCGGCGGATGGGGAGCGAGGCGCGGAGCTGTTCCCGGCGGGCTTCGAGCCGGTCGCCCAGAAGTGCGGCCGAGAGCGGGGTGTCGACGAAGCCGGGGGCGATGACGTTGACCCGGACCGGGGCCAGTTCGAGGGCCAGGTTCGCGGTGAGGGCGGGGAGCGCGGCGGTCATCGCGGCGATGACGGACATGCCGACGCCGGGGCGGCGACCGCCCGTGCCGCCGATGAACAGCAGTGTGCCGCCCGCCCGGACGCGCTCCCGGCCGTACTTGGCGACCCCGAGCACCATGGCCAGGCGCTCGCCGAAGTACCGGCCCGTCTCCGCCAGGTCCAGGTCGGCCAGCGGCCCGTACAAGGGGCCGCCGACGGTCGACAGGACGTGGTCGACCTGGGCGGGCAGGTCGGCGAAGAACTCCCGGAGCTGGTCAGTGTCGAAGGCGTCGACGATCGCGGTGCTCAGCGGCCCGACCTCCGCGGCGGCTCGCTCCAGCCGCTGCGGATCGCGCGCAGCCATGACGACCTGGCCCCCGGCGGCGCGGACCTGGCGCGCGGTTTCGAGCCCGATCCCCGAGCTGGCGCCGATCACGACGACGGTCTGACCGGCCAGCTCCTGCGGCCGGGCCGGGTCACTTCCGCTCATCACAGCCTCCGGTGGGCGACACAGGGGACGGGCCTCCCGAACGTAACCCGGGCCGCCGGGGCCCACCACCGGAGTGCGGCGACGGCTCAGGTCAGTCCCACCAGAAGGACCAAGTTGGTTGGTCGATCAGCTTCTGGGCGTACGTCTCCAGGTCGCCGATGTCGTCCGGGCAGAAGGCGAAGTGCTCGGCGGCCACTTCCTCGGCCTCGTCGAGGTCGGCGGGCGGGGCCGCCACGGACACGGTCAGCCGGTCGAAGCCGAGGCCCACGACCCGTATGCCGAAGCGGTCCTCCCAGGAACGGAGGACCGCGCAGAGGCGAGCCGTGTCGTTCTCCTGGTTGGCGGGGCCCATCCAGCCGATCGCCGCCGGGATGTCCGCGCTGCGGCGAGCCGGCACCAGGGCGAGGTGCGGTGCCTTGAACCCCGGGCCGCCGCCCGCCAGGGAGTCGGCGACCTCGGCAGCCCGCTCGTCGGGATCGGCGACCAGGGTGAGCGGTTCGGCGAGGCCTGGCCACTCGTCGCCCTCGTCCGTGTACTCCTGCCAGAACTCCTCCAGCACCTCGTCGGCGTCGTGGTCCCCGGGATACGACATCTCGTCGGGGCTCAACTCCCATTCCTCCGGGCCGCCTTGGCCGCCGTTCACGTCCATGAGCAGCGGGAGGAGCCCGGCGGTGCGCGCGGACCGCAGGCCGTCGTAGTCACCGGGCCCCGCCGGTCCGTCCGCGCACCACAACAACGGTTCGTCCGACGGGCCCTCGGCCGTCATGTCGATCAGTCTCCCGGGAGGGAGCTCAAGCCCGAGCGAGCTGCCGCTCGGGTCGGCCGCCAGCTTCGGCAGCGGATTGGGAAGAGTCGCCATGTCAGAGACTGTAGAGGCGGCCACTGACAGGCGGCGATGGGCGAGGACTCCGGTCAGGCCGGGTACGGGCTCGCCTCGCGTGCCGCACTCAAGGCGGCGGCCCACCAGGCCAGTTGATCGAGCAGGGTCTTGGCGTATCCGGGCGCCTGGGGGTCCAGCGGCTGCCCGTCCTCCCACGCGGTGAAGTAGTTCGGAAACGCCAGACCGTCGCGGATGGTCACCGCGTGCAGTTCGGTGAGGACGTTCTCCAGGTGGAGGACGGCATGACGGCCGCCGGCCGCGCCGCCGTAGCTGACGAAGGCCACGGGCTTGGCCGTCCACTGGGTGAAGTGCCAGTCGATGGCGGCCTTCAGGGCGGCGGGGTAGCTGTGGTTGTACTCGGGCGTGACCAGGACGAACGCCTCCGCCCCCGCCAGACTGGACGTCAGGGGCGCCATCCCTTCGGGGCGCGAGTAGGAGTCGCCCGCGTACTTCGGTGACTCCGCGGGCAACGACAACGGGATCTCCACGTCGGCCAGGTCGACGACCTCGACGTCGAACCCGCCGTGCACGCGCGCCTGTTCGGCGACCCAGGAGGCGACGACGGGCCCGAACCGTCCTTCCCGCACGCTTCCGACGACGATGACCAGCTTGTGGTTCCTCTGCTTCTGCTGCTCGTTCTCGCTCATGCGATCCACGGTCCATCGTGTCCGGTGCGGCAACCAGACCGGGCGCAGGCTGGCCCCCGCAGGGCCACGCTGAGGCAGCCGGGCGAACCGGCCCCGCCACTAAACTCCGAGTCATGGGCACGCCATTGGGGGACTTCGTCCGAGCCAAGCGCGACAGCATCCAGCCCGAGTCGTTCGGGATCCCCGACCGGGGCCGCCGCCGCTCCCCGGGCCTACGACGCTCAGACCTCGCCGCCCGCGCCGGGATCAGCGTCGAGTACCTCACCCGCATCGAGCAGGGCCGGGACCGCAATCCGTCCCCCGCCGTGGTCAATGCCATCGCCGATGCCCTGAGCCTGGACGCCGCCGAACGTGAGCACCTGCGTTACCTCACCAAGATCACCGGCGGAGCCTGCCCCACGCACCGGCGGCCCGCGCCGCCCAGCCGTGAGGTCCGCCCGACCGTGCTGGCGACCCTCCAACTCCTCGATACCTCACCCGCGTTCGTCACCAACCGCCTGGGCGACGTGCTCGCGCACACCACGGGGTTCGAGTTGGTGATGCGCGGCAGCGGGCTGCTGGACACGCGGGAACCGAACCTGACGCGCTATGTGTTCACCGATCCACGCGCCCGGACGTTCTTCCCCGACTGGGACCAAGTCGCCGACGAGCAGGCCTTCGACCTGTGGCTCGGACCGTCCCTGGAGACCTCGGAGTGGTTCACGGCCGACCTCGCTCCGCTGGCAGGCCAGGAGTTCACCCGGCGCCTCAACCGACACCTGCCACCGCCACAGGTCCCGCTCCGCCTCAACCACCCCACCGAGCACGAACTGCGCTGGCAGCGCGAGCGGTTGGAGCTGCCGCGCACGGACGCGCAGGAACTGGTCGTCCTCCTGCCCGCCGACGAGACGACGGCCCAGGCCTTGGAGCGCCTCCGCCGCAGGCCTGGCGGCGCCCTCCGCGCGATCGGCTAGCGGGCGGCCGAGTGGGTCGTGAACGCGGTCCAGGCGATGGGGGAGACGGTGAGGGTGGGGCCGCTGTCCGCCGGGTTCTTGGAGTCGCGGATGTGGATGGTGTGGGGGCAGGTGGCGACCTCGACGCACTGGCCGCCCTCCTCACTGCTGTAGCTGGACTTCCGCCAGGCGTAGGCGACTTCGAGGCAGGCGCCGCCTTCGCTGCCGCTGTAGCTCGACTTGAACCACTCAAGTGCGGTGCTCATTGATCTCCTGGCAGACGGTCGAGCAGGTCCCTTGGCTCCTGTGGAGACAAGGCCTGTGACCGCAGCATCGCATATTTGCGTGCCATGACGGACACTTCGTCCGGGTCGGAAACCCACTGGCTGCCGCGCTGACCTTCGGCATAGGCGAGGTGCTGGTGGTCTGGTGTCTCAAGGAGGATGAACGGGCCGTCCAATCCTGCGTGTGCAGACGTGTTCATCGGCAGGAACTGGAGTGAGAGGCCCGGGAGTTCGGCACACTCGCGCAGGAAACGGAGTTGCTCGCGACGGGCCTTCGGTGTCCCGATGCCGAGATGCAGCACCGGCTCCCAGATCACGAAGCTCATCGTCGGCGGGTTCTTGCGCTGCAGGATCTCCTGCCGCTCGATACGTCCCGCGAGCTTCGCCGCGATCTCGTCCTCGTCGTACGCCGGAATGCGTTCCGCCAGGACCGCGCGGGCGTACTCGGTGGTCTGGAGCAGACCGGGGATGACGGCGTTGTCCTACCACGACAGAGCGATGGCCTCGCCCTCGTGCAGCATGTACTCCTCGGCATAGAGCGGGAATTGGTCGATCTCCGGCAGGTTGTCGACCCCCGCCGCCAACGTCCCCTTCGTGTCGAGGATCAGATCCAACGTCTTGGCGAGCGACAGCATCAGCCGCCGCCTGCCCTGTTCGATCGACGCGATGGTCTCCTCGTCGACCATGGCCCGTTCGGCGAGCTGACGTTGCGTCAGTCCGGCGGCCATGCGGGCCGCTTTGACCTGTGAGCCCAGCAGCCGCATCGTCGAGCGGTTCTTCTTCGAGTTCATGCTGTGGTGCTCCCCACATCCACCCGTTACGGACCCCGCACGGACCCGTACTCCGCCCGTACAAAAACGGATCCAGGCCTCACGCCCTGTCAACAGTAGTGACGCTCAGCAACTCTTGTCCCGTGAACCCGAGTGAGAAGTTCTTCCGGCGGGAACGCCGGTCCGTGCCCGCTGCCAGGCGCTTCGCGCACGCGTTCCTCGCCGAGTGGGGACTCGCGGAGGCCGAGCGCGGCGGCGATGTGCTGCTGTGTGTGAGCGAGTTGGCGACCAACGCGCTGGTGCACGGGGTGCCGCCGGGACGCCAGTTCCGGGTGTTCCTGCGCTACGACGGTCACGCGGTGCGGGTCGAGGTGCACGACAGCGGGGGCGGCGTACCGCACGTGGACGAGGCCGGCGACGGCGACGAGGGCGGGCGCGGACTGCTGCTGGTCGCCGCCCTCGCCGACAAGTGGGGCGTGGGGGAAAGGGACTTGGGCAAGGTGGTGTGGGCCGAGTTCGCCACCGGACAGCACCTGGAGGACGACGTTGACCCCCAGCGGCACACCACCCCGCATCTGGGATCCGCACGGCAGCCTGCACCGCAGCCCGCCGCCTCGGCATCCGCGTGATCGAGGTCGACGGCACGCTCGACGCGGCCGCTGTGGCCGAGCAGTTCGCCCCGTACCTGGATGACCGGGATGTCCTGGATGACCCGGACAAGGCCTAGCTAGCGCCCCAACAGCCGCCGCACGCGGCGTACTTGACGGTTGTCCGCCACCGCGTCGAGGAAGCGGCGCCCGCCCCCGGACTCGTACGCCGGGCCCTCCACGCGCAGCACCGTGCCGTCGCGGACGACCGCGTACGCGAGGGGCTTGGCCGTCTTGGGGAGGTTGACCGGGTGGCGGCCGGCGGGGAGCTTCAGGCGGGCGGGGAGGCGGAGTTGGGCCGTTTCCGTGCCGGGGGCCGGGAGGAGTTCCGCCTGTACTCCCAGCGTGCCCACGGTGACCTTCAGGCGGGCGGGGGCGCTGTCTTGCGCCGCCGCGACGTACGGGAGCTGGAGTGAACTGCCCTCGCCCCGGCCGGCGTTGGTCGCCGCCACCGTCGACGTGTCCTGGTTCAGCTTGCGCTGGCGCTGGTCCACGTCGAGGGCGAGCTGGCCGCTGCCGGTCCAGTACGGGAGGGACAGCCGGCCGCCGGTCAGCGCCGGGTCCGCCGCCGGGGTGCCCGGTGTGGCGTCGCCCGTCACGCGAACCATCCGGTCCACGCCCAGGAGTTGGACGTAGGCCCACACGTCGTGCACCCCGCGCTCCAGCGGGCGCCCGCCCGCCAGGCGCTCCGGGTCGAGGGACAGCCGGCCGGAGGCGACCACCTGGGAGCGGCCCTCGCCGAGCGGTCGTAGGCGAAGGTCGAGGTCGCCCTCGGGGTACCACCAGTCCTCGCGGTCGCGGTCCTTGACGATCAACTCCGCGTACGCCAGGCGGAAGGGGTCCGGGACCTCCCAGCCGTCGGCCGTGCCCGCAACGCCGTCCAGGAGGTCGGGGTCCAGCCACCGCTTGCCGTCCCGCTCGACCAGGGTCAGCGGTTCGCCGTCGCCGCGCAGGAGTTCCAGCGTGATGTCGGCGACCAAGTGGCCGTTCTCCCAGCGGGGTTCGCCCACCGTGGTGCGGGGCTTGATCTCGCGGACGCGCTCGGCGAGCGCCGTCGCGCCGTCGAAGTCACCCGCCTCCAGGAGGGTGGCGCGCAGCCGGGACACGGCGGGCAGGCCCTCGCGGACCGCCGCCGGGAACTCCTCCACCGCCACTTCCCGTGCCGCCTCGAACCGCCGGCGCTGCTCGGCCGGGTCCTCGCGCAGGATCTCGGGCTCACGGGTCCGGGAGAGGACCTCGACGTGGTAGAGGCGGTGGAGGAGGCGGTTCTGGAGGGCGTCGATGTCGTCGGAGGCGGGGGTGCCGTCCTTGATCTGGCGGGCGATCGTGCGGGTGTTGGCCCAGAAACCGTGCCGGGGGTCGAAACGGTGCTGGGTGTTGTTGCCGCCGTCGTCGCGCTTCATCCAGTAGTAGACGGGATAGTCGGCGAGGATCGCGATCCGCTCCGCCTTGAGGTACGCGGCGCTGACGAACGCCAGGTCCTCCAGGATCCACGGGCCCTCGGGGAAGCGCAGCCCGTGCTCCTCGACGAACGCCCGCCGGAACATCTTGTGCGGCGACATGCTCTGCATCAGCTCGTCGTTCTCGATCGTGCAGGCGTCCACCGTGTGCCGGAACAGCCGCCTCGGCCGCACCATCGTGCTGGACATCTTGCCGAGGACGACGTCCGCCTCATTGCGCTTCGCGTGCTCGTACAGCCGCTCCAGCGCCTCGGGCCCCAGCTTGTCGTCGTGGTCGACGAACTGGATGTACTCGCCCTTCGCGTGCCGCATGCCGAGGTTGCGCGGGGCGCCCGGCCAGCCCGAGTTCGGCTGCGTGTGCACCTGGACGTTGGGGTGCCCGGCGGCGATCTTCTCCAGGCGGCTCAGGGTGTCGTCGGTCGAGCCGTCGTCGACGTAGACGATCTCGTACTCGTCGGCGGGCAGACTCTGCCCCAGCAGCGAGGGGGCGCACTCGTCGACGTACTTCCCGGTGTTGTAGACGGGAACGATCACACTGACCTTGACTCTGGGCATCCCCGGACACTACACAGCTAAGTCACACGTCCGTCAAAGCACTCCCTTTTCCCCGTATCAGTCCCCGCGGGCAGGAAGCAGGCCCGCACCACGGTTCCCGGCGTGGTCATCGCCATCAGCGTGTACACGTACGTGTCCGCCTCCACCGCGTTGCCCACCTCGGCCGCGTGCCCGGATTCCGCCCGGCCGGGCACGACGAACTCGATCCGGTCGCCGATCCGGCCGCCCCACATCCGCGCCCAGGTCGTCCCGCAGATCCTGCTGTGCCGCAGCTCCACCCACGCGCCGGTGGCCGTCTCGCGCTGGGTGATGGTGTCCGGCTGCGGCGCACAGCGCATCGCCAGCGGGCTGCGGCCCTCGCAGTCCGCGCCCCGACAGCCCGGCCCGGACACCACCGTCGCCGTACTGCTCGCGGCGGTCGGCGACAGCGGAGTCGACTTGGAGGGCCCCGGAAGCAGCACCAGCGCGAGCACCACGGCACTCACGGCCACCGCACACACGGAGGCAAGCACGGCCAGCGCGGCGATACCGCGCTGCTCGGGGGCGGAGTGAGGGGCGGTGGCCGGCGGAGCAGCAGCGGGCCCATCGGGCACAGGCGCCGGCACCGGTGCCGGCACTGGCACTGGCACTGGCACCTGTACCGACGCCGTCCGTCCGCTCGCCTCCGACTCCGCGATCTCCCACAGGGCCAGGCACCGGCCCATCGGTTCCCCGGCCAGGCGGCACAGGTCCTCGACCGCCTCGCGCGGTGGCAGCGTTCTGCCGTTGAGATATCTCTCCCACGACGACTTGCTGTACGTCGTCTTCGCGGCGAGCCCCGCCATACTCAGTCCGGTCGCGGCCCGCAACTCCCGCAGTGCGGCGGCCAGTTGACTCATCCGCGCAGCGCCTTCCAGGTGTGCGGTCCGACCATGCCGTCCACGGCGAGCCCGGCCTGCTTCTGGAACGCCTTCACCGCGTGCTCCGTCAGCGGACCGAACATCCCGTCGATACCGCCTGGCGAGATCCCCGCCCGCCGCAGCAGACACTGCGCCTCGGCCACCGCGGGACCATTGCTCCCCACGGCCAGATTCTCCTGCTGGGTACGGCTGTTGCCCGCGTACCAGTGCCCGCCGGCCCGCTCCATCCGGCAGGCGTACGGCGACGGCGAGGCCGGCGCGGGCGCGGCCAGCGGCGCCGTCGACGACCGTGCCGTACCGCCACCGCCGTCGTCCATCAGCCGCACGGTCACCAGCACCGCCGACGCCACCGCCAGCACCAGAGTCACCGAACCCGCCACCAGCGCGATACGCAGCACCCGCCGCTCGGGCGAGAGCGGGGGCCGAGCCGTCAGCACGATCTCCGGCTCCGTCTCCGGCTCCGGGGTCGTCGCCGACTCCGGGCCCGGTACGGCCGCGGGCCACGCCTCGGCCGCCACCTCGCGCAGCGCCAGCAGCCGGGTCGGGTCCTCGCCGCAGACCCGGGCCAGCGCCGCCACGGCCGCTACGGGAGGCAGGGCACGGGCGCCGAAATACCGCTCCCAGGACTTCGGGCTGTACTCCGTGCGCACCGCCAACTGCCGCACGCTCAGCCCGCTGTGGTCCTTCAGCCGACGAAGCCGCACCACCAACTGCCGGACCCGCGGGTCCAGTTCCGCAGGCAGCGCCTTCCAACGCGACATGTGCCCCCCAGTTCGCGTTCGGGGACCGGGGTCAGCGGTCCCTGCCGCGTCGCATTCTGCATCACGGATCACTCCTCGCACGGCTATTCGGTTCCGCAGCGCGAAGGGAATCGGCCAAGGTCCACAACGGTCCGCCGGGCGTCCCGCCCCACCGTCCCCGCTGTCATCGTCCCCGCAGGTCAGACGGGGTGCCGTCCCATGTGGACGTCACTTGGGCCCAGGCCGTGGCGAGCTGCCCGGCGCGGCCCGCAATCTCGTTCCAGCACGACGACCGACTACCCGAAAGAGGAACCCATGCGACCGAATGTCGTGGCCAGGACCCTCGTCAGCCTCACCGCCGTCGCCGGTATCGCGGTCGGAGGCGTCGCGTTCGCCGCCCCCAGCTTCGCCGCGCCGGCCGCCTCCGTACAGGCCTCGTCCGTCTCGATCCAGGCGGTCCAGAACTTCGGCCTCACCACCGCCGAGGCGGAGAAGGTGCAGAACTGGCTGAAGACGTACTGGGGTTACACCGACTCGATCGACGGGCAGCTCGGCCCGAACAGCTGGAAGGCCTTCCAGCGCTGCCTGGCGACCTACTGGGGTTACACCGGCGCCATCGACGGCGACCCCGGCGTCAACACCATCAAGGCGCTCCAGCGGCTGCTGGCCAACAGCTGGGGCTACACCGGTGCGATCGACGGCGACGCGGGCTCGGGCACCAGGGCCGCGTTCAAGCGCTTCGCCAACGGCTGAGGTCACCGGCGTCTACGACCGCGGCCCGTCCTCTCGCAGGAGAGGACGGGCCGCGGCGCGGAGCGTCGGCGACCGACGACAACGCCGCAGGTGGGCGTGCCAGACCCCGCGTCTGCGGCATGATCCGCCGGACAGGCCCTAGAGCTTCTCGGGCGTCCTGATGCCCAGCAGCGCCATGCCCCGGTGCAGGGTGCGGGCCGTCAAGTCCACCAGGAACAGGCGGTTCTCCACGACCTCCGGCGCGTTGTCCGGCGACAGCACATGGCACTGGTCGTAGAACGTCGTGAGCACGGACGCCAGTTGGTACAGGTACGCCGTGAGCTTGTGCGGGGCGTACTCCTTCGCCGCGTCCGTGACCACCTCGCTGAACTGGTCCAGGTGCAGGCCCAACGCCCGCTCCGCCGGGGCCAGTTCGAGCTCCGGGTGAGCCAGCGGCCGGGCCTCGCCCGCCTTGCGCAGGATCGACTGGATACGGGCGTACGCGTACTGCAGGTACACCGACGTGTCACCGCTCAGCGACACCATCTGGTCCAGGTCGAACTTGTAGTCCCGCACGGCGGACGTCGACAGGTCGGCGTACTTCACGGCGCCGATCCCGACGTACCGCCCGTTCTCGACGATCTCCTCCTCCGTCAGGCCCACCTTCTCGGCCTTCTCCCGGACGACCGCGGTCGCCCGCTGCACCGCCTCGTCGAGGAGGTCCTCCAGCTTCACCGACACACCCGCACGCGTCTTGAACGGCTTGCCGTCCTTGCCGAGGATCGTGCCGAAGGCCAGCTGGAACGCCGTGACGTCGTCGTTCAGCCAGCCGGCCCGCCGCGCGGTCTCGAAGACCATCTTGAAGTGCAGGGACTGCCGGACGTCGACCACGTACAGGAGCGAGTTCGCCTTCAGGTTGAAGACACGGTCCCTGATCGCGGACAGGTCGGTGGCCGCGTAGCCGTAGCCGCCGTCGGACTTGCGGACGATCAGCGGGGTCCGGTTGCCGTCCGGGCCCTTGATGTCGTCGAAGAACACGCACAGCGCGCCGTCCGAGATCTCCGCGACCCCGGACTCCTCAAGGAGCCGGCAGGTCTCGTCCAGCATGTCGTTGTAGCCCGACTCGCCGACGATGTCCGGGTCCCGGATCTCCATGTCCAGCTTCTCGAAGACGGAGAAGAAGTAGATCTTCGACTCGTCGACGAACTTCTGCCACGCGGCCAGCGTCTTCGGCTCGCCCGCCTGGAGATCCACCACCCGGCGCCGGGCCCGCGTCTTGAACTCCTCGTCGGAGTCGAAGAGTTTGCGGGCCGCCTTGTAGAGCCGGTCGAGGTTCGACATCGCCTCCTCGCCGGTCACCTGCGCGTCGCCGTGGTCCAACTCGCCCGGGTGCTCGTCCAGATACTGGATCAGCATGCCGAACTGGGTGCCCCAGTCGCCGATGTGGTGCCGCCGGACCACCGACTCGCCGGTGAACTCCAGGAGTTGGACCAGCGCGTCACCGATCACCGCGGAGCGGAGGTGGCCGACGTGCATCTCCTTCGCCACGTTCGGCTGGGCGTAGTCGATGACGGTGGTGCCCGGGTGCTCGGCCACGGGCACGCCGAGGCGGGCCTCGTCCGCGTAGCGCGCGGCCAGGTTCTCGGTGATCGCCCTGTCGGTGATCGTGATGTTCAGGAAGCCGGGGCCGGAGACCTCGACGTCCTGGATCACCTCACCGGTCGTGATCCGCGCGACGACCTGCGTCGCCAGCTCCCGGGGGTTGGCCTTGGCCTTCTTGGCGAGGGCGAGGATGCCGTTCGCCTGGAAGTCGGCCCGGTCACTACGTCGCAGCAACGGGTCCGCGTCCGCCTCCGGCAGGGTGGCCGAGAGGGCGTTCGCGAGGCGCTGGTGGACTAGGTCGGTGAGCGACGTGACCGGAGCCATGGGGTGGGAGCCGTTCTCCTCGTGGGTTTGGTAGACACGGTCAGTATCCCACGGGGGGTGAAGCGATTTTTTGGCCGCGGGCCCGGTGGGGGCTGGTCGCGCAGTTCCCCGCGCCCCTTGAAGGCGGCTGCGCCGCCGTCCAAGGCTCAGCCCCTGTTGTTGGGCCTCACCCACCTCCCACGGCCGTGGGAGGTGGGTGAGGCCTGGATGGCGGCGCAGCCGCCTCTCAGGGGCGCGGGGAACTGCGCGACCAGCCCCCACCGGGCCCGCAGGCAAAAACCCGCCACCCCCCAGCGCCCGCTTCAGAGTCACGGCCTTGGAAAAGCCGTTTTCGTGGATGTCGGGTCGCCTGGGACAATGGCAGGGTCAGTCGTGCGACCGTACCGGCTGCCCCGTGCCAGAAAGAAGGACGTGCCGATCGTGGCTCAGAGCACCGAGACCACCGACTGGGTCTCCCGTTTCGCGGATGAGGTCATCGAGGAGTCGGAGCGTCGGGCCCCGGGCAAACCGGTCGTCGTCGCGTCCGGGCTGTCCCCGTCAGGGCCCATCCACCTCGGCAATCTGCGCGAGGTCATGACCCCGCACCTCGTCGCCGACGAGATCCGCCGCCGGGGCCACGAGGTCCGGCACCTCATCTCCTGGGACGACTACGACCGCTACCGCAAGGTGCCGAACGGGGTCGAGGGGATCGACGGCAGCTGGGCCGAGCACATCGGCAAGCCGTTGACCTCCGTGCCTGCCCCGGCCGGGTCGGCGTATCCCAACTGGGCCGAGCACTTCAAGGCCGCCATGGTCGCCTCGCTCGCCGAGCTGGGCGTGGAGTTCGACGGGATCAGCCAGACCGCGCAGTACACCTCCGGCGTGTACCGCGAGCAGATCCTGCACGCCATGAAGCACCGCGGTGACATCGACGCCATCCTGGAGCAGTACCGCACCAAGAAGGCCCCGGCCAAGAAGCAGCAGCAGAAGGCCGTCGACGCCGCCGAGCTGGAGGCCGAGGAGGGGTCGGGGGCCGCCGAGGAGGACGACGGCAGCTCCGGGTCCGCCGGGTACTTCCCGTACAAGCCCTTCTGCGGCAGCTGCGGCAAGGACCTCACCACTGTCACGGCCTACGACGACGACACCACCGAGCTGACCTACGTCTGCACCGAGGACGGCTTCACCGAGACCGTCCTGCTGAGTGAGTTCAACCGCGGCAAGCTGGTCTGGAAGGTCGACTGGCCGATGCGCTGGGCCTACGAGGGGGTCATTTTCGAGCCGAGCGGTGTCGATCACTCGTCTCCGGGGTCCTCCTTCCAGGTCGGCGGGCAGATCGTCGGGATTTTCGGCGGGGAGCGGCCCATCGGGCCGATGTACGCCTTCGTCGGCATCAGCGGCATGGCCAAGATGTCCAGCAGCAAGGGCGGGGTCCCCACCCCGGCCGACGCGCTCCAGATCATGGAACCGCAGCTCCTGCGCTGGCTCTACGCCCGCCGCCGCCCCAACCAGTCCTTCAAGATCGCCTTCGACCAGGAGATCCAGCGGCTCTACGACGAGTGGGACAAGCTGGACGGGAAGGTCGCGGACGGTTCCGCCCTGCCCGCCGACGTCGCCGCGCACTCCCGTGCCGTACGCACCGCCGCCGGTGAACTCCCGCGCACACCCCGCCCGTTGCCGTACCGGACCCTCGCGTCCGTCGCCGACATCACCGCCGGGGCCGAGGACCAGACGCTGCGCATCCTCGGCGAACTCGACCCCGCCAACCCCCTCTCCACCCTCGACGAGGTCCGCCCCCGGCTCGACAAGGCCGAGGCCTGGATCAACACGCACGTCCCCGCCGACCAGCGGACCATCGTGCGCGACGAACCCGACATCGACCTCCTCAAGTCCCTCGACGAGCCGGCCCGGCAGTCCCTGCGCCTGCTCACCGACGGACTCGCCGACCACTGGTCCCTGGACGGCCTGAGCCACCTCGTCTACGGCGTCCCGAAGGTCCAGGCCGGCTTCTCCGCCGACGCGACCGCGAAGGAACTCCCGCCGGAGATCAAGACCGCCCAGCGGACTTTCTTCGCCCTCCTCTACCACCTGCTCGTCAGCCGTGACACCGGCCCGCGCCTGCCCACGCTGCTGCTGGCGGTGGGACAGGAGCGGGTGCGGAGTCTGCTCGGCGAGTAGACCGTTCCACGACGACGGGGGCGCCCGGTGCCATCGAGCACCGGGCGCCCCCGTCGTCGTACGAGAAGCGCCTACGCGATGTGGTCTTCCTGGAGTTCCGCCGTGTGACGGTTGGTGAAACGGTTGACCATGCGGTCGGCCTCGCGCTGCGGGAGCGTGATGCCGTATGTGGCCTCCACGTCACCCCGGAACTGGCCCCCGGTCGGGTAGCTGCCGTCTATCGACTTCTTGAAGATGAGGTAGTAGTCGTCCTCGGACGGCTCGGTGCCGCCGCCCGCACCCAGTTCACGGGTACGGCCCGGCCCCGCCGGGATCGGGAACGTACCGGTGTCCTCGGGCGAGGGCTCGGGCTCCGGCTGCTCCTCGTACTGCTGCTGCGGGAACGGCTGCTGTTGCTGCGGGAACTGCTGCTGCTCGAACCGCCGTTGCCGCTCGAACTGCTGCTGCTCCTCCTCGTACTGCTGGAACTGCTCCGCCTGCTGCTGCTCCGCGTACCACTCCTGATACGCGGCATCCGGGTCGTACGTCGGGTCGTAGCCGCCCTGGTACGCCACGGACTGGGGGTCGCGCGCCTGGAGCCACTGGCTCTGCAGCTCGGCGTACTCCTGCTCCTGCTGCGTCTGCTGTTGCCGCTGCTCGTTCGCCGCGGCGGGCGGCAACTGCTCCCGGACCGGAGCCGGGTTGTTCTGCACGGCGGCCGGTGCCTGCTCCGGCTCGCGGGCCGGCTCCAACTGCGGGGCGGGAGGCAGCAGTACGGGCTCGATACCCGCCGCCGCCAGACCCGAGGGAGCCGTCTCCGCGAGCGGGACGCCGTAGCGCGCCAGGCGCAGGGGCATCAGGGACTCCACCGGGGCCTTGCGGCGCCACGCGCGGCCGAAGCGGGAGTGGAGCCGCGCCTGGTAGACGAGACGATCCTGCTCCAGCTTGATGACCTGCTCGTAGGAACGCAGCTCCCACAGCTTCATCCGGCGCCAGAGAAGGAACGTCGGGAGCGGGGAGAGCAGCCAGCGGGTGAGGCGGACGCCCTCCATGTGCTTGTCGGCCGTGATGTCGGCGATCCGGCCGATCGCGTGCCGGGCCGCCTCCACGGAGACCACGAACAGGATCGGGATCACCGCGTGCATACCGACACCGAGCGGGTCGGGCCAGGCCGCCGCGCCGTTGAACGCGATCGTCGCGACCGTCAGCAGCCACGCCGTCTGGCGCAGCAGCGGGAAGGGAATCCTGATCCAGGTCAGGAGCAGGTCCAGGGCGAGCAGGACGCAGATCCCCGCGTCGATACCGACCGGGAACACGTACGCGAAGTTGCCGAAGCCCTTCTTCAGGGCGAGTTCGCGTACGGCGGCGTACGAACCGGCGAAGCCGATACCGGCGATGACCATCGCACCGGAGACCACCACGCCGATGAGCACCCGGTGCATACGTGTGAGCTGAATGGGCGCGGACACCCGTACTCCCCTCCCCTTGCATGGTCTTGCGCGGAACAGGGTGGCACATGTGTGCGGCGTCCTGGGCGCCCGGCCGACAGGAGCCCGGCGCCGAGGAGGTGCCGGGCTCCGTCAAAAGGCTTGGCTGACCTGCGAGTTGAGGGTGGAAAACGGTGTGGATGTGACGGTCAGCTCTTCTTGCTCGCGGAGGCGGAAGGAGAGGCCTTCGACGCCGACTTGGAGGGCGAGGCGGAGGGGGACGCGGTCTTGGAGGGGGCCGCGGAGGGCGAGCCGGTGCTGCTGCCGCCCCCGCTGCCGTTGGCCGTCGTGACCGCCGCCACGGCCTCCTTCACGGCCTTCTCCGCCGCCTTCGTCAACGTGTCCGCGCTCGGCGTCTTGTCGCCCGCCAGACCCGCGCCGTTGTAGTCGACCGTGACGACCACGTTCTCGACCCGCGCCACCACCGTCTGCTGCTTGAAGGCGCCTTCCTTCTTCTTCAGGTCGTAGCGCACCGCCGTGGCCTCGTCGCCCGCGCCCGCGACCGGCTCCGACTTGACGTTCTTCGCCCCGGTGACCGCCTGCGCCCCCTGCACCTGTTTGGCGTAGTACGACGCCGCCAGCTTGTCGCCCTCGCCCTGCGTCTGCGAGGAGTCGAACCGCAGCAACGACACGTTCAGCCAGCGGAACTGCGAACCCTTGACCCCGTTGTTGTCCAGGCTCGTCCAGGAGCAGCTGCCACGCGACGCCGTGTCGGTCGACGTCCCCTCCTTGCCCGACTTGGCCCCCTCCGGGACCAGGTCGGTCAACGTCTTCTTCGACAGCACCGCGCACGGCTCCGGCAACTTCTTGTACGCCGCCGCCCGCACCGGCGGAGCGGCCGTGGCGTTGGCGGAGGTCGTCGCACCGACGCCCGTGGTGTCCTTGCCCGCGTTGTCGCCGGAGCCGGAGTCCGAGGAGCAGCCGGCCGCGATCAGCATCACCGGGACCGCTGCCGCGCAGACAAGGACGCGGTGAAGACGCTTCGCTCGCTGGTGGGTCCGCTGGTCACGCTGTGCTGGTTGATGCATGGTTCCTTCACTCATGACGCTCGTGGTTCCTGCCGTCGGATCGGGTCCGAGGGGCCACGGTACGCGGTGAGTCGGCTGTGCGGTCTCCGTTCACGGGCTTTGAACGGGGGCTTGGAAGCGGCCGTACGAGCCGCTAACCGTTGAGCGAGTCGGCCAGCTGTGCGGCCAGTTTCCGCGCCCTGTCCTGCATCTTCTGGCTGTCCGGGATCACACCGACCGTCGCCGGCTGCTCCTCGTACTCGATGGTCACAATGACGTTGGACGTGCGAAACACCACAGTCACCGTCCGCTGCTTGGCCGTCGAACCGGAGCTGCTCAACGCGTCGTCGAGGAACGCCTCGTCACCGAGATCGGAGAGCGTGCGGGGCTGGAGGGCGGACGGCGTGGTGGAGTCGGAGGGGGAGACGGACGAGGACGCGGACGCGGAGGAGGAAGCGGTGGGGGTGGCCGAGGGAGTCGCGGAGCCGGAGGCCGAAGGGGTCGCCGAGTCCGACGCGGCGCCGGTGCTCGCGGCGGGCTCCGGGAGATCCGCCGCAGTCTCCTTCGTCGCGAAGATCGTCTTCGCCTGGCTGTCGTCGCTCACCGCGTTGTCGTAGGACACCACCCGCTCGAAGTCGACCAGCAGATGGTCGGTCGCGTCCGTGGACTCCACCTTCCAACGGCAGCCCACCTTGCGGTCCGTGTCGTACGTCAGCGTCGCCTCGCCCGCGTAGGCGGCCGCGCGCTGGTCCGCGTCGGTGATCTGCTTGATGCCCGGCAGCAGGGAGTCCAGCGTGCTCTGGCCGACGGCTCCGCAGGGCTCCGGAAGCGTGCGGTACTTGCCCGGCTGGGCCGCCGCGGTCGCGGTACCGGCGTCGCCCGGGTTGGCGTCGTCCGTGGTACCCCCGGTGCCCGAACCGCTCGTACAGCCGGCCAGCAGCGCCACGAGGAGCGCGGCGGCGCCCGGTACGTATGCCTTCCGCTGCACGGTCGGGCTCCTCTCGACGACGATCAAGGGCTCTGGACGATGATCAAGGGTCCTGCCAGTGTCCCCGCTGGTTAATCGCTTGCCGCACCGGGGGACCCCCTGGAGACAATGTGTATCGCACGCACAGCCGTGAACGCCGGTCCGGTGTCCCTTTCGTTGACCTTGGCGCCGGTTTTGCGATTTTAGACTTCTGTTGTTTTTCGGGGGAATGAGGATGAAATGTCGTATGTAGAGATACCGGGCGCGAAGGTCCCGATCCGCATGTGGACCGACCCGGCGTCGGTCGAGGAGGGTGCACTCCAGCAGCTCCGCAACGTCGCCACCCTCCCCTGGATCAAGGGTCTCGCCGTCATGCCCGACGTCCACTACGGCAAGGGCGCGACGGTCGGTTCCGTCATCGCCATGCGGGGCGCGGTCTGCCCGGCCGCGGTCGGCGTCGACATCGGCTGCGGAATGTCCGCGGTCAAGACCTCCCTCACGGCCAACGACCTCCCCGGCGACCTGTCCCGCCTGCGCTCGAAGATCGAGCAGGCGATTCCGGTGGGGCGGGGGATGCATGACAGTCCGGTCGATCCCGGGCGCATGCACGGGTTCGCGACCGCGGGGTGGGACGACTTCTGGGGGCGGTTCGAGGGGGTTGCGGATGCGGTGAGGTTCCGGGAGGAGCGGGCTGCGAAGCAGATGGGGACGCTCGGCGGCGGAAATCACTTTTGTGAAGTTTGTGTTGATGTGTCCGGTTCGGTGTGGCTCATGCTCCACTCCGGATCCCGCAACATCGGCAAGGAACTGGCCGAGCACCACATCGGCACGGCGCAGAAGCTCCCGCACAACCAGGGGCTGGTCGACCGTGACCTCGCCGTCTTCATCGCGGACACCCCGCAGATGGCGGCGTACCGCAACGACCTCTTCTGGGCGCAGGAGTACGCGAAGTACAACCGCACCATCATGATGGCGCTCCTGAAGGACGTGATCCGCAAGGAGTTCAAGAAGGCGAAGCCGGCCTTCGAGCCGGAGATCTCGTGCCACCACAACTACGTGAGCGAGGAGCGGTACGAGGGCGTGGACCTGCTCGTCACCCGTAAGGGAGCGATCCGTGCCGGCTCCGGGGAGTACGGGATCATCCCGGGCTCGATGGGCACGGGTTCGTACATCGTGAAGGGCCTCGGCAACGAGAAGGCCTTCAACTCGGCCTCGCACGGCGCGGGCCGGCGCATGAGCCGCAACGCGGCCAAGCGCCGCTTCTCGACCAAGGACCTGGAGGAGCAGACGCGGGGTGTGGAGTGCCGCAAGGACTCCGGTGTCGTGGACGAGATCCCGGGGGCGTACAAGCCGATCGAGCAGGTCATCGATCAGCAGCGGGACCTTGTGGAGGTCGTGGCGAAGCTGAAGCAGGTCGTCTGCGTGAAGGGCTGAGAAGTCAATGCGCCGGTCGCTCCGAGGTCCTTCTGGGATCTCTGTGAATTCACGCCCTATTCCTGTGAATTCCGGCGGCTGGCGCATTTCAATTGGTGTGCCGTTTGTGAAAGCATTGATTGCGCGCGTTCCTTATTGCTGGCCTCGAATATCGCTGTGATGCTGCCTGGGTGTTTCGCCAAACCCGCCCGCGGCGTCACGGAGGTCAGCACATGTCCGAGCGGTACCAGAATCAGAGCGAGTTGAGCCGGCGGGCCGTCGTGGCCGCCGGTGCGGCGACCGCGCTCGCGGCGACCGTGGTCGGCGGTGCCACCTCCGCCCGGGCCGCCACCGGCACCGCGGCCGGTGCGACGGCCGGCAGTTCACGTACAAGGACCCGAAGACGGGCAGGTCACTGCCGTACAACCTCTACGTCCCGAAGGGCTGCGACAAGACCAAGTCCTATCCGCTGGTCCTCTTCATGCACGACGCGAGCCTGATCACCACGACCGTGCGGGCGACGCTGGTGCAGGGGTTGGGCGCGGTGTGCTGGGCCGCTCCCGAGAAGCAGGACAAGCGGCCGGCGTTCGTGCTGGCGCCGCAGTACCCGGAGGTGGTCGTCGGCGACGACTACAAGCCGACGTCGCTCTTCGACACCACCGCCGACCTGGCCCGGGAGCTGACCGGCACGTACAGCATCGACACCGACCGGCTGTACTCCACCTGCCAGTCCATGGGGGCGATGATGACCCTCGGCCTGAACATCAAGTACCCCGACCTGTTCGCGGCGTCGTGGGTCGTCGCCGGCCAGTGGCCCGCCGCCCGGGCCGCACCGCTGGCGAAGAAGAACCTCTGGGTCACGGTCTCGCAGGGCGACACCAAGGCCTGTCCCGGGGAGAACGCCATCATGGCCGTCGTCGAGAAGGCCGGGACGAAGGCCGGCCGTGCGGTCTGGGACGGCCAGTCCACGGCGGCGGAGTCCGCCGCGGACGTCAAGGCCATGACGGCCAAGGGCACCACGGTCAACTGCGCGACGTTCAAGAAGGGTTCGACCCTGGCTGGAGGCCTGGCCGACGCGCACGGCGTCGAGCACAACTCCACCTGGCCGATCGCCTACACCATCGAAGGCATCCGGGAGTGGATCTTCCAGCAGCGGAAGTAGGCCCCATCGGCCGGGTTTCGGCTCAGCCGCCGAGGCGCTTCTCCATCAGCGTCACCGCGTACGGGCTCCCCAACCCGCCGTCCTTCGCCCGCTGTTCGCCTACGACCGTGTAGCCCGCCGACTCGTAGTAGGCGCGCAGGCGGGGGTTGGCGGAGAGGCAGTCCAGGCGGGCGTACGGGCGGCCGGTCGCGGTGATACGGGATTCCGCCTGCGCGAGCAGCCGGCGTCCCGTGCCCGGCGGGGCGGTGTGCGGGGTCGTCATCAGGCGGTGGACGTAGCCCGCGTCGGGCGGGCGCGGTCCCCAGGCCGCCGGGTCGTCCCACCAGAGTTCGCAGGCGCCGGCCAGGCTCTGGCCGTCGTACGCCAGCCACACCTCGCCCTCCCGCACGCGCCGCAGGAAGTGGTCCTCGTCCTTCTCGCCCGGCTTCCACTGGTCGATGCCCCGGGCGAGTTGCCACAGGGCCGCGCTGTCCCGGAGGCGGACGAGTACGACGGCGTCCGCTTCGGCGGCTCTGCGGTAGGTCAACTCGGGCCAGGCGGTGGGCTGTTCCTCAAGCAGCCTGTCGCGCAGGGTGGTTGAGAGAGCCGTCGCGTCCAGGGACAGGGCCTTGGTCACATAGCCCTCGACCGAGCCGTAGCGGCTGGTCAGTCCGGCAAGGAACAGGCGCATGACCGCTGCCGGGGCGTGGCCCCAGGCCGGCCAGGCCGGGGCGCGGCCGCCGTTGCGGGCCTGCCAGGCCGACAGGAGGGCGGGGGTGGCCAGTTCGGTGAGGGTGAAGTCCTCGACGACCGTCTCCTCGGGGACGCCGAGCAGGCCGAGGACCAGTGCCGCGAGCAGGCCGGTGCGGTCCTTGCCGGAGGCGCAGTGGAAGACGAGGGGGGTGCCCGTCCCGGCCGCCGCCGCGATCAGTTCCAGCGCCTGCCCGATCTCCTCGGTGCCGTCCTCGGCGACCTCCGCGTACCGCTCCGCCAGGTACGGTCCCGGGTCGGTGTCGGGGGTCAACACCGCCTGGTCGTAAGGGCGGTGCTCGATACTGAGGTTGTGGTAGGTGAACGACGCGTGCTCCGGGACACGGCCCCTGCGCTCGATCTCCCAGGGGTAGCGGAGGTCGATCACCGTACCGATGCCGAGGCCGAGGAAGCGGGTCCAGTCGTCCGTGTTCTCCCTCAACTTGCCCAGGGAGTCGGCCCGGTAGAGGAGTCCGGGGCGGACGCGGCGGCCGTCCGGGGTCGGGTAGCCGCCCAGGTCACGGAAGTTGGGGAGATCGTCGAAGGGGAGGTGTCTGTCCACGGGCGGTGACTTTATGCGGTGGCCGGGACTTCATACGGTGGCCGGTCGGCGGAACGCGTCGGCATGGCGGGCGCACCAGTCGGCGAACGTGCGAGGCCTGCGGCCGAGCAGGCGCTCCACGGTGTCCGTCCGGAAGCCGACGGTGTCGGCGCGCATGAGTGCGAAGCCCTCGGTGACGGCGGCGGCGAGCGCCGGGGGCGCGCCGTGGGGGAAGCGGAACCGTACGATCTCGTCCGGTGTGGTGGTGGCCCTGACCTCGATGGTGCGGCCGACGGTCTCGGAGATGATCCGGACCTGCTCGGCGACGGTGAACGTCTCGTCGCCGGTGAGGGCGTACTCCTCGCCCTCCTCCTCGTGGCCGGTCAGGACGTGGGCGGCGACCGCGGCGATGTCGGCGGGGTCGATCGGCGCGTAGCGGCCGGGGCCGACCGGGTCGAGGACGTAGCCGCCGTCGTGGATGGTGGGCAGCCAGTCGAGGGCGTTGGTCATGAAGCCGCCGGGCCGGAGGAAGGTGGCGGGGATGCCGGAGGCGCGGATGATCCGCTCGCGCTCGTGGTGCCAGCGACCCATGGCGGGGACCGGGTCGAGCAGGACGTGGGCGGAGGACAGGTGCACGAGGTGGCGCACTCCGGCCGCGCGGGCGGCGGCCACCGCCGTGGTGGTGTGGTCTGTGCCGATGCCCTGGGTGAGCAGGAACAGTCTGTCCACGCCGGTGAGGGCGGGGGCGAGTGTGTCCGGGTCTCCGAGGTCTCCTACGACGAGTTCGGCGTGGTCGGACGGGGGCAGTCCGGTGGCTCGGGCTCGGGCGGGGTCGCGGACGAGGAGCCGTGACTTCTCGCCCCTGTCGTCGAGTTCGCGGGCGAGGGCCCGGCCGATGTTTCCGGTGGCGCCGGTGACCAGTATCATTGCGGCTCCCAAAGTCGTTTGCCGTCTAATGAGTTCGCGAGAACGCTAGCCGGTGAATGATTAGCCGTCAATCGACTTGCTCGAAAGGCCGCCATGTCCGAGTTCCTGGACCTGCACGGCAGGACGTCGAAGGTGCTCCGCTCCCTGGCCGACGCGGCCATGCGGCGCCACGGGCTGCACGTCGGCCAGAACCACCTGCTCGCCGTGCTCTGGGAACACGACGGCGCCACACCCGGCGAGGTCGCCGCCGCGCTGCACGTCACTACGCCCACCGTCGTCAAGATGGCCGACCGGATGACCGCGTCCGGGCTGCTCACCCGGCGCCGCGACGACCGGGACAACCGGCTCGTCCGGCTCTGGCTCACCGACGCGGGGCGCGCGCTGCGCGAACCGGTCGAGGCGGAACGGCGGTTGATCGAGGAGCGGGTCACCGCGGACCTCACCGAGGCCGAACGCGCGGCTCTGCTCAGCGCCTTGAGGAAGGTCCACCGCTCGGCGAGCGATATCCTGAACGGCGATCAGGCCTGACCGTCGCTCGCCGCTTCCTCACTTGTTCGGCGCGTGCGTCACCGCGTAGATCATCACGAAGGCGACGATGTGGATGCCGAAGAGGAAATAGGCGAGGAAGTACCAGACCTTGCGCTCGTTCCTGGTCTCCTCGGCCAGTCGGCGCTTGTCCATGGCCTCTTGGGAGTTGTCGGGGCGTCCCTCCTCGTCCGGCATCACAGCTCCCGGTGGACCTTGGTGTTCGAGGCCTGGGCGCGCGGGCGGACGACGAGGAGGTCGATGTTGACGTGGCTGGGGCGGGTGACCGCCCAGGAGATCGTGTCGGCCACGTCGTCCGCCGTGAGCGGCTCGGCGACGCCCGCGTAGACCTTCGCCGCCTTCTCCGTGTCCCCGCCGAACCGGGTCAGCGCGAACTCGTCCGTCTTGACCATGCCGGGCGCGATCTCGATGACCCGGACCGGGGTGCCGACGATCTCCAGCCGCAGCGTCTCGGCGAGGACATGGGCGCCGTGCTTGGCGGCGACATAGCCCGCGCCGCCCTCGTACGTGCCGTGGCCCGCAGTGGAGGAGACGACCACGACCGTGCCGTCGCCGCTCGCGGTGAGGGCGGGCAGCAGGGCCTGGGTGACGTTCAGCGTGCCGAGGACGTTGGTCTCGTACATCGTGCGCCAGTCGGCGGGGTCGCCGGTCGCGACCGGGTCGGCGCCGAGCGCGCCGCCCGCGTTGTTGATCAGCACGCCGATCGTCTTGAAGGCGGTCGCGAACTCGTCGACCGCGGCCCGGTCGGTGACGTCGAGCTCGTACGCCGTCGCCTTGTGGCCCGCCTTGTTGATCTCCTCGGCCAGCGCCTCGATGCGGTCCTTGCGGCGGGCGGTGAGGACGACGCGGTAGCCGGCCGCGGCGAGCCGGCGGGCCGTGGCGGCGCCGATTCCGCCGCTCGCCCCGGTGACGACCGCGATACGGGAGGCGGCGGACGGTGCGGCGGTGGCCATGGGCTGCTCCTCGGGAGGGATCCACTGGTTCGTGCGTACGACTGCGTCCAGGATAGGCGGGCCCGGCGGCGGCTCAGTTTCCGCGCGGCGCCCACATGATCACGGCCATTCCGGCCAGGCAGATCAGGGCGCCGGTGAGGTCCCAGCGGTCGGGCCGGTAGCCGTCCGCGACCGCGCCCCAGGCCAGCGAACCGGCGACGAAGATCCCGCCGTACGCCGCGAGGATGCGGCCGAAGTGGGCGTCGGGCTGGAAGGTGGCGACGAAGCCGTACACGCCGAGGGCCATCACCCCGCCGCCGATCCAGAGCCAGCCGCGGTGTTCGCGCACCCCCTGCCAGACCAGCCAGGCGCCGCCGATCTCGAAGACGGCGGCGAGGACGAAAAGGGCCGCGGAACGAAGTACGAGCATGACCGCCACCCCATCACACGGGTGTCACCCGATCACCCGGGTGTCACCTGATGGACGGCGCCTGTCGGGCGCTCCGCGTGGGATACATCCGTACGACCACGATGGCCTGCGGATGTGCGGACGTACTGAGGAGTGGATGGCATGCGGGAAGTCGTACGAGTGCTGCGGGTACTGCGGGTCGGTGCCGTAGTGGGTGCCGCGTTCGCGGTGATGGGAGCGGCCCCCGGTGTGCCGGCTCCTGAGGCGGACCTCTCCTATCACGGCTCCGTCGCCATGACCGAGGGCCGGATCGACGTGCGGTTCACCCCGCGCAACCACGGCCCCTCCGCCGTCCCCGACGCGACCGTACGGCTGCGCTGGTCGAAGCCGCTCGCGGACCGGCAGACGCTGCCCGAGGGGTGTGCCCGGTCGGGGGAGCGGGCGGTGGTGTGCCGGACGGGGGCGCTCGCGGCGGACGAGGTGGGCGAGCGGATCGAGCTGCGGGTACGGCTGCGGGACGCGTCCTCCGAGGTGCTGCTGGAGCTCGACACGGTGTGGGGCGGCGGCGCGGTGGACGGGAACCGGGCCAACGACCAGCAGCGGGTGCTCGTCCTCGACACCGGTGACACCTACTACTTCTGAGCCACGCCCGTAGTACCCCTGAGCCACGCCGCCGACCACGTCGTACGATCTCGATCTCCGCACGGCACAGGCGACGAGGGGTACGACATGTCCGGGAACGCGCGGGCGCGGCTGCTGGACGAGTTGTCCACCGTCTCGCGCCGGTACATGGCGTCGTACGCCCTGTTCAACCAGGCCGTCGCCGACCGCCTCGGGCTGCACCCCACCGATCTGCAGTGCCTGAACCTGCTCACGCCGGAGGCGGGGCCGGTGACCACGGGCCGGATCGCCGAGCTGACCGGGCTGACGACCGGGTCGGCGACACGGCTCGTGGACCGGCTGGAGCGGGCGGGGTACGTCGTCCGGGAGCGGGACGCGGAGGACCGGCGGCGGGTGCTGGTGGCGACGGTCCCGGAGAAGATCACCGAGTTCGGCCGGATGTGGAACCGGCTGGGCGGCGGCTGGTTCACCCTCTTCGACGACCTCGCCGACGCCGAACTCGCCGTGATCGTCGGGCACATGAGGCGGACGGTGGAGTTCAGCGGGCGGCAGATCGCGCGGTTGCGGGCGGGGGAGGTCTGAGCGGGGGCCCAGGGGACGGCTAGGAGGGCGTCCCGTCGTCCCCGTCGTAGCGCCCCCGTGCCTCGTGGACTTCCTCGATGTGGGTCTCCGCCCAGTCCTTCACGGCGAGCAGCAGCATGCTCAGACTGGCGCCGAGCGGGGTGAGTTCGTAGTCGACGCGGACCGGGACGGACGGGGTGACCGTGCGGGAGAGGATGCCGTCGCGTTCCAGTGAACGGAGCGTCTGCGTCAGCATCTTGGGGCTGACGCCGGCGATCTTGCGGGCGAGGTCGCTGTAGCGCATCGGGCCGCGGGACAGGGCGGCGACGACGAGGCTGACCCACTTGTCGCTGATGCGGTCGAGGAGCTGGTTGGTGGGGCACTCGCGGATGAACGCGTCGTACTCGACACGTGCCTGTTCGCGCTTCTGGGCCGCTGTCATGGTCGCCATGGGCCGTGGCCTCCGTTCACTTCCACTCACTTGCGGGGTAGGTACGCACCTTCGGGTAACTACTTCCCGATGGATAGTAGCTCTTCCTAGGGTTGCCGACAGCTGAGGAGATACCGAAGCGAACACCCCATACGAGGAGCTGTCCGGCATGCGTGCTGCAGTGGTGACGACGTTCGGCGGGCCCGAGGCGGTTCGGGTCGTGGAGACGGAAATTCCCGAGCCGGGCGCCCGGCAGGTGCGGATCAAGGTCGCGGCGGCCTCGCTGAACCCGGTGGACGCCGGAGTGCGCGCGGGAGCGTTCGGGGGCGCGGGCAAGCGGCTCGGCCTCGGCTGGGACGTAGCCGGGACGGTGGACGCGACCGGCGTCGCGACGGCGTGGCAGGTCGGCGACGAGGTGGTCGCCCTGCACTACGGCGCGGTCAAGCCGCTGGGCACGCACGCCGAGTACGTCGTCGTCGACGCGGACGCGGTCGCGAAGGCACCGGAGGGCGTGGACGCGGTGGACGCCGGCACCCTGCCGCTGAACGCGCTGACCGCCGTACAGGCCCTGGATCTCCTGGAGTTGACGTCGGGTCAGACGCTGTTGGTGACGGGCGCGGCAGGGGCCGTAGGCGGCTTCGCCGTCCAACTCGCCGCGCAGCACGGAGTGTTGGTGACCGGGCTCGCCCGCGCCGGCGACGAGGAGTTCGTACGGGCCCTGGGCGCCGCCGAGTTCACGAGCGAGGGGGTGCCGGCGGGGAGCGTCGACGCGGTGCTGGACGCGGCGGTCCTCGGGGAGCGGGCGCTGGCGTGGGTGCGGGACGGGGGCGCGTTCACCGGGGTGATTCCACAGGCCGCGCCGGCCCCGGAGCGCGGGGTGCGGACCGGGGCGGTGGAGGTGAGCCCGGACGGCGCCCGGCTCGCCGAACTGGTCGCCCTGGTGGAGAAGGGCGTACTGACGCTGCGGGTGGCGGACACGTACCCCCTGGCGGACGCGACCGCAGCGCACGCGCGACTCGCGGAGGGCGGGGTGCGGGGGCGACTGGTGCTGGTGCCGTAGGGGATTCGGTCCCCTTGCCCCGGCCCCGCGGTCGCCTGAGCATTCGCTCCCCTCCGCACCCAGCCCCCTCCGCACCCACCCCCGAGCCGCCCCTGGGGGAGGGCTCCACCCTGCGTCTCCACCCGGATTTCCACCCGTGGGTCCGGGAGCTTTTCCGGTATCGGCGGGAGAGTCGATCTCAGGAAAACGCGTGGCGGGACGACCGCCGGAGACCGAGGAGTGGGACGTCATGACGGACATGGAGCAGGCGCTGACGATCAGCGGCGGCATCTTCGCGGTGATGATGCTGACGCAGTACGGACGCCGGAAGTACGACCTGCACAAGGTGCTGATGCCGATCGGCACGGTGTCCGCGGTGGCCTACTTCTACTTGAAGGGGACGCCCACCCAGACCGTCGACATCGTGGTCTATCTGGTGGGCGCCGCGATCGGGCTGGCCTGCGGTGTCGTCGCCACCCTCACCACCGGGTTGGAGCGCGACCCGGCCTCGGGCAAGGTCCACACCCGCTGCGGCGCCGGCTTCGTGGCGATCTGGACGGCGGTGGTCGGGCTGCGCATCGCGTTCATCTACCTCGCCGAGCACAACACCTGGTTCCGCGACCACCTCGGCACGTTCATGGCGCAGCACCACATAGTCGAGGACGCCATCGCACCGTTCTTCGTCATCATGGCGCTGGCCATGGTCCTCACCAGGGTGTTCCTGCTGCTGGCCCGCGTGCGCCTCCTGGCGCCGGCCGGGGTCCAGGGGCAGGCCCTCACCCGGGAGTCTTCACCAGTCCGTGGATGAACGCGTACTGCACGGCATGCGCCCGGTCCCGCAGATGGGCCTTGGAGAAGAGGTTGTTGATATGGGTCTTCACCGTGGCCTCGCTCACCACCAGCCGCTCGGCGATGCCCCGGTTGGTGAGCCCCTCGCCGATCAGCGTGAGCACCTCCACCTCCCGCGGGGTGAGGTCCGGGGCGAGTCCGGTGCCCGGCCGCTGGACGGGGGCGCCGCCCCGCGCGGCGGCGGCGACGAGCCGGTCCCGTACGGCGGGGTCGAGCACGGACTGGCCGGCAGCCGCTGCCCGCACCGCGCGGGTGATGTCCTCCCGGCCGGACTCCTTGGTCAGGTAGCCGCGGGCGCCGGCGCCGAGCGCGGCGAGGATGTACTCCTCGTCGGCGAAGGTGGTGAGCACCACGACGGCGACCCCGGGGAAGCGTTCGCCGATCAGCCGGGTGGCCTCCACCCCGTCCACCCGGGGCATGTTGAGATCCATCAGGATCACATCGGGCGCGTGCTCCTCCGCCGCCCGCACGGCCTCCCCGCCGTCCTTCGCGGTCGCCACGACCTCCACACCGGACTGCAGATCCAGTACGGTCGCCAGCGCCTCGCGCACCGCGGTCTGGTCGTCGGCCACAACCACCCTGACAACAGGCGGATGTTCGCCCGGCCCCTGCCGCTCGTCGCTCATCCCGGGATCACCACGCGCACCTGCCAGCCTCCTGCGTCGTCGCCGTCCACGATCGGCCCGGCCGTGACCGTGCCGCCCACCAGGTCGAGCCGCTCACGCATCCCGACAAGACCCATCCCGCTCCCCGCACCGGCCAACGGCCGCGAGCCCTCCGGCGGCGCGGAGTTCACCACCTCGAAGACGGTCGCCTCGGCCGGCTGTCCCGCGTACTCCAGGCGCATGCGGACCGGGGCGCCGGGCGCGTACTTGTGCGCGTTGGTCAGCGCCTCCTGGGCGCAGCGCACGATCACCTGGGCGAGGCGGACGGGCAGTTCACGCTGCGGCCCGTCGACGGTCAGCGTACCGGCGTCGGAGGCGGACGCGAGCAGCGAGCGCAGCGTCTCCACCAGCGGCAGCGCGTCCTCCCGCAGGTCCCCGACCGTGCGCTGCACCTCGGTCAGCCCCGAGCGCACCAGGCTCTGCGCCCGCTGGGCCGCCTGCCGGGCCCGGTCGATGTCACCGGACTCCAACAGGGCGTCCGTGACCTCCAGTTGCATGTTCACCCCGGCCAGCGAGTGGGCCAGTACGTCGTGCACGTCCCGGGCGATCCGGGCCCGCTCGGCCAGCGCCTCCGCTCGCGCCACGGCCCGCGCGGCCAGCTCGGCCTGCTCGGCGGCGGCCCGCGCGGAGCGCAGCGCGGCGGTGTGGGCCCGGTTGGAGATACCGACCAGCACACTGACACCGGTGAAGGCGCCCACGATCCACGAGGCGCCGTGGCCGCCCCACGGCGCCAGCAGCGCACCCGCGCACAGGGCGCTGGTGGCCGCCGCGAAGGGCAGTGAGCGGCGGCTGTCGAGGCGGTATCCGGCGTGGCCGGTGGCGAAGTACGCGAAGAGGGCCGAGGCCCCGGAGCGGTCCAGGCTCATCAGCGCGGCGGCCCCCGCCGACCAGGCGCACAGCACCGCGAGCTGCCCACCCGGCGAGAAGTGGTCTTCGGGGACGAGCCGGGTGCACAGCAGCAGCGACACCAGGACGAGCAGACACAGCACGGCGAGCCCGGTACCGGACGTCCCGGTCGGGCGTACGGTGACCGCGCCGATGGCGACGGCGACCGCGGTGCCGAAGATCTGGATGGGGTTGTTGTCCACGGTGGACCAGCGGACCAGGGCCTGAGCTCGGTTCATCAGGTCTCCCTCCCCGCTGTTGTCCGACCGCTGCGAAAACTATCAGCGTGCGGTGGACCCGGTCCCGCAGGTGTCGGTCAGCGCCCGCCCGGCGCAGCCTGTGCGCTCTGCGTGTACGCCGTGGGGGAGACCCCGACCGTGGTCGTGAAGTCCCGGACCAGATGGGCCTGGTCGGCGTAGCCCAGGTCGGCGGCGAGGCCCGCCCAGTCCACGGGTTCGCCGGCGCCGGCGCGCTCCAGGGCCTCGTGGATGCGGTAGCGGAGGATGACCCACTTGGGGCCGACGCCGACGTACGCGGCGAAGAGGCGCTGCAGCAGTCGTACGGACAGGCCTTCGGCGTGGGCGAAGTCGGTGACGCGGCGGATCGTGCGGTCGGTGCGGATGCGGTCGACGAGGGCGGTGGCGAGTTCGGCCTGTGGGTCCGGGCGCGGGTCGAGGGCCAGCAGGAAGGCGTCGAGGGCGGCGACGCGGTCGTTCTCGTCGGCCGGGTCGAGGACGACGGCCGGGTCGGTGTCCGGGAACACCTCGGGCTGCCGCACCCGCGCTGCCGTCCACTCGGACACCGGGCGGTCCGGGGCGACGGTCCGGAAGGCACCCGGCCGGAACTTGATCCCGCACACCCGCCCCCGCCCCTCCAGTTTCTGGGCGAAGAGGCCGTGCGGGATGCCCGCGACCTCGACGAAGGCGTCCTCGCCGGCCAGCCGCTGGAAGACGATGTGCACGGCCGGGTGCGGGACGACATGGGAGACGTAGGGCTCGGTGAGGTCCCAGTCGATCAGCCAGTAGTGCTCGATGTACGGGCGCAGGGGCGGGGCCGGTTCGGGGCGGCGGAAGTGGACGCGGGCGAGGAGTTCGGCGGGGTCGACGATTCCTCGGGTGTCACGGCGTGCGGCGGCCATGTCGGGATCGTAGGACGAGGCACTGACAGTGGCCGGAATATGTGCGGCGGGGTGACCGTTGGGGGGTATAGTTGAATAATCAACAACCTGGAGGGTGAACGACCATGCAGTTCGGGATCTTCAGCGTCGGCGACGTCACACCGGACCCGACCACCGGACGGACGCCGACCGAGCGTGAGCGCATCAAGGCCATGGTCGCCATCGCGCTGAAGGCCGAGGAGGTCGGGCTCGACGTCTTCGCGACCGGCGAGCACCACAACCCGCCGTTCGTGCCCTCGTCCCCGACGACGATGCTCGGTTTCATCGCCGCGCAGACCGAGAAGCTGATCCTCTCCACCTCCACCACCCTCATCACCACCAACGACCCGGTGAAGATCGCGGAGGACTTCGCGATGCTCCAGCACCTGGCCGACGGCCGGGTCGACCTGATGATGGGCCGCGGCAACACCGGCCCGGTCTACCCCTGGTTCGGGCAGGACATCCGGCAGGGCATCAACCTCGCCATCGAGAACTACGCGCTGCTGCGCCGCCTGTGGCGCGAGGACGTCGTGAACTGGGAGGGCAAGTTCCGCTCCCCGCTCCAGGGCTTCACCTCCACGCCCCGCCCGCTGGACGACGTACCGCCGTTCGTCTGGCACGGCTCGATCCGCAGCCCCGAGATCGCCGAGCAGGCCGCCTTCTACGGCGACGGCTTCTTCCACAACAACATCTTCTGGCCCGCCGACCACACCAAGCGGATGGTCGAGCTGTACCGGGAGCGGTACGCGCACTACGGCCACGGCACGCCCGAGCAGGCGATCGTCGGCCTCGGCGGCCAGGTCTTCATGCGGAAGAACTCGCAGGACGCGGTGAACGAGTTCCGCCCGTACTTCGACAACGCCCCGGTCTACGGCCACGGCCCCTCCCTGGAGGACTTCACCGACCAGACCCCGCTGACCGTCGGCTCCCCGCAGGAGGTCATCGAGAAGACCCTCGCCTTCCGCGACTACGCCGGTGACTACCAGCGCCAGCTGTTCCTGCTCGACCACGCGGGCCTGCCGCTGAAGACCGTCCTGGAGCAGCTCGACCTGCTGGGCGAGGAGGTCGTTCCCGTCCTGCGCAAGGAGTTCGCGGCGAACCGCCCGGCGGACGTGCCGGAGGCACCGACCCACGAGTCCCTGAAGTCCGCCAAGGCCGCCGCATCGGAAGGGGTGACCGTCGCATGAAGCTCGTAGTCGTCTCGGCGGGGCTGAGCGTGCCCTCGTCCACCCGTCTGCTGGCCGACCGGCTGGCAGCGGCGGTGGACCGCCGTACCCCCGTCGACATCCAGGTCGTGGAGCTGCGCGACCTCGCCGTGGAGATAGCGCACAACTTCACCAACGGCTTCCCCGGCCGTTCCCTCTCCGCCGCGCTGGACGCGGTGACGGAGGCGGACGGGCTGATCGTCGTCACCCCGGTGTTCTCGGCGTCGTACAGCGGACTGTTCAAGTCCTTCTTCGACGTCCTGGACAAGGACGCGCTGACCGGAAAGCCGGTGCTGATCGCGGCGACGGGCGGCAGCGCGCGCCACTCGCTCGTGCTGGAACACGCCCTCCGCCCGCTCTTCGCCCACCTCCGGGCCGTGGTCGTCCCGACCGGTGTCTACGCCGCCTCCGAGGACTGGGGCGCGGAGGGCCTGCCGGAGCGGATCGACCGGGCGGCGGGGGAGCTGGGCGCCCTGATGACGGGCCTGTCGACAACCCGCCCGGAGAAGAAGCCGACGGTCGTACCGTTCGCGGAACAGCTGGCGGCGCTGTCGGTCTCGCCGGGCGCGTGAGGCCGAGACTCCACCGTCCCGAACCCCCACTCACCCGGTGGGGGCGCGCTTCTCAACTCCGGCCAGCAAGATCCAGCCCGTCCGGCGTCTGAGGACGAGGCCCCTTCAGGGCCGACGGGGGTCTGGGGGCGCAGCCCCCAGGGACAGAGCCCAGGGACGGCGGTCAGGTCCAGCCGACCGTGAGAAGACGGTAGGAGGTCGGCCCGGGTTGCGTCCACCACGGTGAGAGGCAGGTAAAAAGGGTGATCGTAGACCTGCCCCCACCGCCCTACCGCCGGAGGCCTTGGCACACTGGGGGACGTGCCCCAGACTGTGCTGCTCGCCGAAGACGACCGCGCCATCCGTCATGCCCTGGAGCGGGCCCTGACCCTGGAGGGCTACCAGGTGACCGCGGTCGCCGACGGTGTCGAGGCGCTCGCGCAGGCCCACCGCACGCCACCGGACGTGCTGCTTCTCGACGTGATGATGCCCGGCATCGACGGGCTCCAGGTCTGCCGGGTGCTGCGCGCCGAGGGCGACCGCACCCCGATCCTCATGCTGACCGCCCTCGTGGAGACCGCCGACCGCATCGCGGGCCTGGACGCGGGCGCCGACGACTACGTGGTGAAGCCCTTCGACGTCGAGGAGGTCTTCGCCAGGCTGCGCGCCCTGCTCCGCCGCACCAGCCCCGTTCCGGCGAACGGTGTCCCCGGCACCTCCGCCGACGCACTGCGGGACGAGCCGCAGTCGCAGTCGTCGCCGTACTCCTCCGCCTCCTCCTCCGACAAGCAGATCTCGGCGGCCGGTCTGCGCATGGACCTCCAGGCCCGCCGCGTCTGGCGCGGAACCCGCGAACTGGAGCTGACCCGGACCGAGTTCGAACTCCTCGAACTGCTGGTCCGCAACGCGGGCATCGTCCTCGACCACTCCACCATCTACGACCGCATCTGGGGCTACGACTTCGGCCCCGGCTCCAAGAACCTCGCCGTCTACGTCGGCTATCTGCGCCGCAAGCTCGACGAGCCCGGCGCACCGCAGCTGATCCACACGGTGCGTGGCGTGGGTTACGTGCTGCGGGAGGACTGAGTGGGCCGCCTGCGGCGGCTGGTCGCTGCCCGGCGGCCGAGACTTGTCTCGCTCCGTACGACCTTCGTGCTGTCCTTCGCGGCGGTGACCGCCGCCGTCACCCTCCTCGTCGGCGTGCTCTCCTACAGCGCGGCGGCCCGGCTGGTCCGGGTCGACCAGGAGTCCGTGTTCGACCAGGTCGTCCAGGATCTGCAGGACGAGGTGCGCACGCACCAGATGACGCCAGACGACTTCTCCTCCTCCGCGCCCGGCCACGACATCGTGCGCCCGGCCCGTACGGATGTGCAGGTGCTGGGGCCGGCCGGCGGCGTCCTCGACAGCGGCAGCCCGGCGCTGCCCGTCACCGGTGACGACCGGGAGGTCGCGGGCGAGAAGGTGGCCGGGAAGACGGTCGAGCACAAGGACGTCGCCGTCGCCGAGGACGTGTACCGCATCGCGACCGTCTCGCTCGGCCGCGGGCAGGGCGCGGTGCAGGTGGCGCAGGAGTTCAGCGACACCGAGGATCTGCTGCGGGCGTTGCAGCAGCGGACGTTCGTGCTGATGGCGGTGGTCGTGGTGCTGGCCGGGCTGTGCGGCTGGTGGCTGGCCCGGCGCATCACCCGGCGGCTGATCATCCTGACCGCGGCGGCCGAGGACGTGGCCCGCACCCGCCGCCTCGGCGTGCAGGTCCCCGTCACCGGCTACGACGAGGTCGGCCGCCTCGGCCGCGCCTTCGACCGGATGCTCGGCCGGCTCGCGCAGTCGGAGGAGGACCAGCGCCGCCTGATCCAGGACGCGGGCCACGAACTCCGCACCCCCCTCACGTCCCTGCGCACGAACATCTCCCTGCTCCGCCGCATGGACGAACTGCCGCCCGACACCCGCGAGGAACTGGTCGCGGACCTCTCCCAGGAGGCCCGCGAACTCACCGACCTGGTCAACGAGTTGGTGGACCTCGCGGCCGGCCAGTCCGACACCGAACCGCCCCAGCAGGTCGACCTCGCCGACATCGCCGAGGACGTCGCGGTCCTGGCCCGCCGCCGCACCGGCCGCGACATCACCGTCCGCGCGAGCGGCGACACGACGACCGACGGCCGCCCCGGCATGCTCCAGCGCGCGATCTCCAACCTGGTCGAGAACGCGGCCAAGTTCGACCGCGCGGGCCGGACCCCGATCGAGATCGCGGTCTCCGGCCCCGCCCGCCCGGGCACGGTCCGCGTCGAAGTCCTCGACCGAGGCCCCGGAGTCTCCGAAACCGACCTCTTCCGCATCTTCGACCGCTTCTACCGCGCCGCCGACGCCCGCTCCCTCCCCGGCTCCGGCCTCGGCCTCTCCATCGTCCGCGAGGTGGCCCTGGCGCACGGGGGAGCGCCGTTCGCGCTACGGCGGGAGGGCGGCGGGTCGGTGATCGGCTTCACGGTGGGCGGGGTAACCGTTCCCGGAACCGGGCCACGCGGCCGGGGCTGACGGGCTCACGGCGGCGAGAGGGTCCCGGGGCCGGGGCCGGCGAAGGGGCATCCGTCCGTGCCGCGTACGGCAGCTCAGCCCGCCGAGTTCGTACGCCCGAAGCAGCGCTCCAGCTCGTTCAGGTCGTAGAACTTGCTGCCCTTCGAGACGGGACGGCAGCCCGCCCTGAACGCGGTCTCCTTCTCGTTGTAGAGCATGCGCACGAGGTAGGTGCTGCCCTTGCGGTAGACGTCCCACTGGATGTTCGAGCCGAGGGATGCCACGGCGGCGCCCCGCCAGGGGTTGCCGGCATAGGTGTACGGCTGCTCGACCGTGACGGCCTTCGTACTCCCCGGCAGGCCCATCAGCGCGGCCAGCGGGATGATCTCCTCGGCGTGGGTGAACCGGAGCTCGGCGCCCAGGACGCTCGTGCCGTCGCGCTTGGCCTCGGCCTTCTCGAAGAAGTCGTCGAGCAGGACGCCGGCCATCTTGTACGTGATGTCGCTGTCCGCGAAGCCCGGCCCCTTCTCGTAGAAGTCCTCGGCGTCGGAGAGGTACCCGAACCAGTCGGCGTCGCGCGCCGAGATGTACCGGTCCATGCCCCAGCCCTTGCCGCCCGGGCTCTCCCCGCTCATCGCGGGGGCGATGGCGTAGAGGTTGTAGACGGCGGTGGCCGCCTCGACGTCCGTGCCGATCGACGCGAACTCGCCCGCCGTGATCCGGTCCACGAACGCGGGCTTGAACAGCTTCCTCAGTACGCCACGGGCGGCACGGTGGGTCTTCGGCTGGTCCGTGACGGCGGTCAGGGTGGTGGCCAGCCGCTGGTCGTTGGCGATGTAGTCGCGGTAGGCGGCACCGCCCGCGGCCTTGTGGAAGTAGAGGAGGTCCTTGTCGGTACGGGTCGCGCCGATGAGGGAGATGAGGCCGGGGTCGGTCTGGGCGAGGGCGGCGCCGTAGAGGTTGGCGCTGTCGACGGCGCGCCCCTGGCCCGAACTGACGACGTCGATGGGCTCCTTGTTCTTCGCGATCGAGGCGAAGAGGGTCGGCAGCCGCTTTGCCATGCGGGTCGCGGTGGCCTGGATCTCCGCCTTGCCGCGCGCGCTGAGGTTGCCGTAGCCGATCGAGCTCATCGCGGCTTCGAGAGCCTGCGTCTTCGGCCCGAACTCCCGCCCCTTCGCGGTGAGTTGTCCCTCCGCCTCGGCCTTGTTCCAGAGCGCGAGGATCAGATCGCCGTCCGAGCTGTCGGTCGCGGAGCGCGAGCCGTGCCGGGACACGTTCTCGGTGAAGACGGGGGTGAAGCCGGCCGGGGCCTTCTGGTACGAGCGGGAGTTCTGCTCCGGCGCGTACACGGCCTTCGTGCCGTAACTGTCGGTGTGGGAGCTGCCGCCGGGAGCGGCCTGAGCGGCGAACGGGGTGGCCAGCAGCGCGGCCGTGCCGAGCACCGCGGCGAGGGTGACACGTCTCATGAGCCGCATGTTTCGCGGGGGACGTGAACGCCGGGTGCACTGGAGGTGGCTCCACCGTCACGCCCGCGGGAGAGGAGAAGGACCACGCGCACGGACGCCTCGCCGTGCAGAATGCACCGCATGTTCGGACCCGCGCCGCTCCAACGCCTGTCTCTGCCCGAGGAGTTCGCCCTGCTGTCGTACGGGGAGAACGGCAGGGTGCCCAACTCCCGTCAGACCGCGGCCGGTTGCGCGGCGGCGGAACTCGGTGAACTGGCCCTGCGGAGAAGGCTGCTGGTCAGGCCGAGGAAGACCAGGAAACTGGGCGTCGAGATCTACCGACTCCGCGGCGAGATCGAACTGTCCCCCAACACGCCCCACACGGGCCTGACGTGGGCGGACGACCTGCTGTCCGCCCTGTGGGCCCGTACCACCGCCCTCACCCCTCGCCCCCTCACGGTGAGCCGTTGGCTCAGGGAACGCGGCCGGGAGGCACTCGCGCTGCACACGAGCGCACTCGTCGAGCGAGGCGTACTACGCCACCGGCCCGGCACCCTCCTCACCAGAACACGCCACCACCCGGACACGGTCCTCCGTACCGCCCTGATCGACGGCGTCCGCGCCGTCCGCGCCGAGCAGGTGCCGCTGGACGAACACATGCTGTTCCTCTGCGACTTGCTGGACGGCGCCGACCTGACGAAGGACTTCGGCCTCACCATGACCCGACCCCAACGTCTCGAACGCGCCCGGGGCACCGGCGCGGCCGGAGCCCTCCCGGAAACCCTGCGCGACACGAGCACCGTGCTGGGCTTCTCACTGCCGGCCCGGGAGGGCCGGACGATCACGGTCGGCGACTAACCGTCCTTGCGGGCCACCCCGCCGTAGATGCCGATCGGCGGCGCGTCCGGGTCCGGTGTCTGCTCCGGGCGCCAGTGGGTGACGCGGACCAGGCCCGGGTCCACGAGGGTGAAGTCGCCGAAGAAGTCCAGGACTTGGGCGTGGGTGCGGAGGTTCAGGGTGGCGGTGGCGCGGTTGTAGACGGACGCCGCCTCCTCGCGCTGGTCCTTGTGTACGTCACCGGTCGCGTGGGAGAGGACGAGATAGGAACCGGCCGGCAGCGCGTCGCGCAGGGTCGCGACGATGTCGTACGGGTCCCCGTCGTCGGCGAGGAAGTGCACGACCGCCACCAGCAGTACGGCCACCGGCTGGTCGAAGTCGATCGCCTTGCGGACCTCGGGGTGGTCGAGGACGGCACGGGGATCGCGCAGGTCGGCCAGGATGGCGGAGGTGTCGGTGCCCTCCATCAGGGCCATCGAGTGGGTGCTGACGATCGGGTCGTTGTCGACGTAGACGATCCGGGTCTCCGGGGCGATGGCGTGCGCGATCTGATGCACGTTGGGTTCGGTCGGCAGCCCGGTCCCGATGTCGAGGATCTGCCGCACCCCGCCTTCCTCCACCACATGCCGGACGGCCCGGTGCATGAAGCGCCGGTTGGCCCGCACGCCCTCCCGCACCTCGGGCGCGGCCTTGATGAACTGCTCGGCGGCGTCCCGGTCGACCGGGTAGTTGTCCTTCCCCCCGAGGAAGTAGTCGTACATCCGCGCCGGGTGGGGCTTGCTTGTGTCGATGATCAGTGGCTGGGCGCCACTGCCGTCCCCGCTGGGAGAGGTCATGAGGCCAGGCTCCGTCTTGGTGAGTGGCTGTCAGATCATCATCCTGACACGCCCGCTGTCGTCCGGGAGACGACTCCACCGGATCGGGAATTGACAAAACGGCTTGGGACATGTCCTCGGTGCATTTCTGGAACCGGCTGTTATTTCTCTTGAATCAGTTGACAGGGGAGGGATTGATGTGTCCCAGGGAACTCCGGCAACTCCTTCTGAGAATGCGCTGGTTCATGGAGAGGAGAGGGAATTGACAGGGGGCTTTTCGTTCCCTACCTTCCAGGCGTCAGTTCTATATTCGAGCGCACCCGAGGTTGTTTCTTCGTGCAGGCCACTTATCTGCCCGACCGGCACATGTTCGCCCTGTGGAACTGGCCGGGGCGGACCGCGTCCGCCGCCCCGCCCGCCGATGCCGTCGAGGCCATCGCCCTGGTCGTCCCGACCTCGGATCTCGGCGGGTTCGAGGTCGCCGACGTCGACTGCGCGCTCATCGAACCGGACCGGCTCGCCGACGTGCCCCTCGACGCCCCCGGCCGTTCGGTGGCCGCCTGGCGGCATCTGCTCGCGGGCGGCGACGCGGCCCTCCCGATCGCGGCACACGCAGTCCCCGACGCCACCGGTGTCGCCGTCACGTCCGCGGCCCACGCCGTGGCCGTCTTCCGCCACACCCGCGCAGTCGCCAGCGAACTGCGCGCCGCGCTCACCGCCGCGCTGCGGCCGTACCAGGTGCGCGGGGTGAGCTGGCTGCGGGAGACCGCCGACGCGCACGGCGGCGCGGTCCTCGCCGACGAGATGGGGCTCGGCAAGACGCTGCAGGCGATCGGCTACCTCACCGGACGGGCCGCGGAAGGCCCCCAACTGGTCGTGTGTCCCACGTCGTTGGTAGGGAACTGGGCCCACGAGATCGAGCGGTTCGCCCCCGCCCTCCGGACGACGACCTGGCGCGGCGGCCCGCTGGAGACGGTGGACGCCGGCACGGTCGTCCTCACCGGCTATCCGACCCTCCGCCTCCACGGCCCCGCCCTGGCGGAACAGCGGTGGATCACCGCCGTATTCGACGAGGCGCAGGTCCTGAAGAACCCCCGCACGCAGGTGTCGAAAGCCGCGCGGACCCTTGCCGCCGACACCCGGATCGCCCTGACCGGAACACCCGTGGAAAACCACCTCGAAGAACTCTGGGCACTGCTCAACCTGGTCGCACCGCACCAGTTCGGGAACAGGACGCAATTCCGCCGCCGTTTCGTCCGGCCGATCGCGGAAGGCTCCGTCGCCGCCGCGGCCCGGCTGCGCGGGGTGACCGAACCGGTCGTCCTGGCACGGAAGAAGACCCAGGTCGCCGGCTCGCTCCCGGCCAAGATCCACGCCGACCTGATCTGCGACCTCACCGAGGAACAGCAGCGGTCGTACGACCGCGTCCTGGACCAGGCCGTCGACGACGGCTTCGGCAGCGGGCCGGGGCGCCGCACCAAGGTGCTGGCGGCCCTCACCGCGCTCAAACAGGTCTGCAACCATCCGGCGTTGCTCACCGACGGCTTGGACGGCTTGGACGGCTTGGACGGCTTGGACGGTCGGGTCGGTCGGGGCGAACTGGCGGGCAGGTCGGGAAAGCTCGACCTCTGCACCGACATCGTGGCCAACAACCTCGAAACCGGCTCGCCCACCCTGATCTTCACGCAGTACGTGCGGACCGGTGAACTGCTGGTACGGCACTGCGCGGAACAGTTCGGGATCGAAGTGCCGTTGTTCCACGGCGGTTTGCGACAGGACCAGCGCTCCGACCTCGTCCGCCGCTTCCAGTCCCCCGACGGCCCGCAGGTGATGGTGCTCAGCCTGAAGGCCGGCGGCACCGGGCTCACGCTCACTCGCGCGGCCGACGTCATCCACTTCGACCGCTGGTGGAACCCGGCCGTCGAGGCACAGGCCTCCGACCGGGTCCACCGGATCGGGCAGACCCGCACCGTCACGATCACCACACTCACCACCGGGACGACGGTCGAGGAGCACATCGCGGCCATGCACGCACGTAAGTCCACACTGACCGGCATAACCAACACTGCCGACACCGCCGACATGTCCGGCGTCGCGCAACTGGCGCTCCTTGACGACGCCCGCCTCATCGAGGTCCTGCGCCGGAAGCGGGCCAACTGACCATGCCCGACAGCGATTTCGGCTACACGGCGTGGGGCAAGGACTGGGTCCGCCTCGCCGAGCCACTGCGCCAGACCCGCCCCGACCCACAACTCCCGCGCGCCCGCAGACTCGCCCGCGACGGCAAGGTCGAGATCACGATCGACGGCCGGACCGTACGGGCCGTCGTCCATCACGGCCGCGACTCCCACGCGGTGACCATCGAGCTCGCGGCGATGCCCCCGGAGGTGCTGGCCGCCGTCTCCCGCCGCCTGTCCGGCGCCCGCCCCGTCCTCACCGACGACCTGTACCGCACCCTGACCGCCGACGGCCACCGGCCCGCACCGCACGTCGCCGCCATCGCCTGCACCTGCCCGGCCGACTCTCTCCGATGCGTCCACGTCCTGGCCGTCTACTACGAGATGGCCCGCCGCGTCGACGACGATCCGCGGGTCGCCCTCGACGCGCAGGACTACTTCCGCGCGTCGTCGCACGGGGCGGACGCGGACACGGCCGCCGCCGCGACACCGCAGCGGTGGGTCGCGCTCAACGCCCTTGAACCGGACGACTACTTCTGAGGCCGACGGCTGATGTCATCCGTGAACGCCGAGTGGTTGGCCGAGTGATTGTCAGTGGGAACCGCGATGATGAAGCGGTGGATGATCTCGCTTCGCTGCGTCGTGAGTTCTCGGAGGACGACGACGCGTTTCTCACGATCGTGATCCGTGACCAGCGCTGGGACGAGCAGGCTTTCTCCCGGCTGGAGCGGGCCATGCGGCAGGTGTGCGAGACGTTTGAGTCTCCACTGCTTCCTCCTGGCCGCCGATGAGTTTCGGTGGGCCGAGCGGTCAAAGTCTGCACACCTGACACAAGGGAGAACCCGATGGACACGACGCGCTCGCAGCCGACAACTCACCTCGCCCGCCGCATGTTCGAGCTCCTGGAGCCGATCTGCCTGGTCACCTTCTTCGCCGACGAGTGCAACGAGGAACTCGCCGCACTCGGCCACCGCACCTACTGGGACGGCTACTTCGCCAGCCGCGCCGCGCCACTGGGACGGGTGCCGGCTCACGTCGTGCACGCGGCCTTCTACAACTTCGCCGACGGGGAAGCCGCACGGCACATCCCCAGTGCCTGGGAGACGATCCCGCCCGAGGCCTCCGTCGCCGCGCGGGAGCGGGGCAGTGCGGCCTCCCTGCGGCGCATCCTCGGCGACGAACTGGCCGACTCCCCGGGCCTGGTGCGCGCCGCGGACCTGACCACCAAGGCCGCGACGAGCGCCCCCACCGAAGGCCGGGTGATGTACGCCGGCATGCGCACCCTTGAGGTACCCGGCGACCCCGTCGCCCGACTGTGGCATTCCGCGACCATGCTGCGCGAGCACCGCGGCGACGGTCACATCGCCGCGCTCGTCGGAGCGCGCATCGGCGGCACGGAAGCCCACGTGCTCAGCGCGCTGGACATGGGCATCCACCCTCCGGAGTCCTTCGGACGCATCCATCACCTGCCCAAGGAGCACCTCGCCGCGATCATGGACGGTCTGCGCGAACGCGGACTCGTCGACGCCGACGGCCACTTCACCGACACCGGCCGCGCGACGAAACAACACATCGAAACCCTCACCGACGAACTCGCCGCTCCGCCCTACGACGCCCTGTCCCCCGCCGAGCTCGACGAACTGATCACCGAGCTCGAACCCATCACCGCGACCCTGGTGGCCACCGGCTCGCAGTGACACAGAACTGGTCGCCCAGCGCAGGACGGCGCCTACCGGCGCCTCCTGGGCGCCGGTTTCGACAGCCGTCTCATCAACAAGCAAAAGGCGAGGTCCGAAGACCCCGCCCCTCACCCACGAACCCTCAGTCCACTCAAGGCCAGACAAGGCAATAGGGCTGATGCCCCGCCTCGTGCAACCGGTGGCTGAAGTCCTGCCATTCGTGCAGGAGTTGGTACACATTGAACGCGTCCCGAGGTCCGCCCCGGTCCGGGACCGTCGACCAGATGAACGCTGCCGCGCCCACCGCCTCCTCGCCGATTCCGCGGAGCGGGTCGACGACCGTCATCGGGAGTTTGACGACGGCGTAGTCGGGGTGGAGGACGACCAGTTCCAGCGGGGGCACCTTGTTGAGGGGGACGCCCTCGATGCCGGTGAGGACCATCGCGGCCATCGTCTCCGGCTTGATCTTGGTGAACATGCCGTTCATCCCGAGCTCGTCGCCGCCGAGTTCCTCGGGGCGCATCGAGATCGGGACGCGGGCCGCGGTCGCGCCGTCGGGCGCGCCGAAGTATTTGTACGTCACCCCCACCCGACCACCATTCCTGCTCCCCGCCCGCAACTGATCGATCCGACGTTCGATACGTCGTTCGTCGCGATCCGACTCATTCGAACCCACACCGGATCCAGCGGATCCGCTGGATCCGGGACCGCTCTGCCGTGCCGCCTCGGCGGCCTCCTCCGCGTCGCGTCGGTGCTTCCCCCGCCGGGCACGCCGAGGACCCAGATCGTCAGTCCCCTCGCCCAGTCCGCCACCGCGATGCATATCTCCACCCGACTGCTTTTCTAGGACGCGTGGCCCCAGCCGCGCAACCCGATCATCGTGTCAGTGACCTCCCCCACGGCCGCCCGCCGAAACGTGCGCTGAAACACCTGTCCGCAGGATCTGCGCAAGCCCTGTACACCGGCGCCCGCATGAGCTGTGTGTATCTGTGTGTATCACCTCCCAGTCTCGCAGATGGGTGGGGGCCCGTGCCCGCGCTCCCGCCGCCTACCCTGAGGAGGTAACTGAGGTCCCGGAGTCCGAGAAGTCGGAGAAGTCGCAGGTCATGAGCCAAACGCCAAGCGAAACGCCCAGCGAACCGGCAAGCGAACCGGCAGGTGTACTGCCCGGCGCACTGCCCTATCCCTACGAAGCACCCGTCTCGCAGGCTCTTTTCGACCGTGCGTCGGTCGTCACACCGGGCGGCGTGAACTCCCCGGTGCGCGCCTTCCGCGCGGTCGGCGGCACGCCCCGGTTCATGGTGTCCGGCAACGGTCCCTATCTGACGGACGCGGACGGGCGCGAGTACGTCGACCTCGTCTGTTCCTGGGGGCCGATGATCCTCGGGCACTCCCAGCCCGACGTGATCGCCGCCGTCCAGGACGCCGTCTCGCGCGGGACCTCCTTCGGGACCCCCGGTGAGGGCGAGGTCGCGCTCGCCGAGGAGATCGTCGCCCGGGTCGGCCCCGTGCAGCAGGTGCGGCTCGTCAGCAGCGGGACCGAGGCGACCATGTCCGCGATCCGGCTCGCCCGCGGGTTCACCGGGCGGCCCAAGGTCATCAAGTTCGCCGGGTGTTACCACGGTCACGTCGACGCGCTCCTCGCCGCCGCGGGCAGTGGCGTCGCCACCTTCGCGCTGCCCGACACCCCCGGTGTCACCGGCGCCCAGGCCGGCGACACGATCGTCCTGCCGTACAACGACCTCGAAGCCGTGAACGAGGCCTTCCACCGGCACCCCGGTGAGATCGCGTGCGTCATTACGGAGGCCTCGCCGGGGAACATGGGCGTCGTGCCGCCCGCCCCCGGGTTCAACCAGGGGCTCAAGGACGCCTGCTCGAAGAACGGTGCCCTCTTCATCTCCGACGAGGTCATGACCGGGTTCCGGACCAGCCGGGCCGGGTGGTTCGGGATCGATGGCGTCACGCCCGACCTCATGACCTTCGGGAAGGTGATGGGCGGCGGTTTCCCCGCCGCCGCGTTCGGCGGGCGCGCCGACATCATGGGGCACCTCGCTCCCGCCGGGCCCGTCTACCAGGCCGGCACCCTCTCCGGTAACCCCGTCGCCACCGCCGCCGGCCTCGCCCAGCTGCGACTCCTCGACGACGCGGCCTACGAGACGGTCGACGCCGTGTCCGCGCAGATCCAGGCGCTCGTCACCGAGGCGCTCAGCAAGGAGGGTGTCGCGCACCGGCTGCAGAACGCCTCCAACATGTTCTCCGTGTTCTTCACCGACCGGAGCGTGCGCAACTACGAGGACGCCAAGGCGCAGGAGTCGTACCGCTTCACCGCCTTCTTCCACTCGATGCTGGCGCAGGGTGTCTATCTGCCGCCCTCGTCCTTCGAGTCCTGGTTCGTGTCCACGGCCCACGACGAACGGGCCATCCAGCGGATCGCCGACGCCCTTCCGGCGGCGGCCAGAGCGGCGGCGGAGGCCACAGCAGCATGAGCGACAACCCCACTGACAACACCGGTGACATCACCGTCGTGCATGTGATGCGGCACGGCGAAGTCGCCAATCCCGACGGGGTGTTGTACGGGCGGCTGCCCGGCTACCACCTCTCCGAGCTGGGGCGGCAGATGGCCGACCGGGTCGCCGAACACCTCTCCTCCCGCGATGTCACGCATGTCGTCGCCTCCCCGCTGGAGCGGGCGCAGGAGACCGCCACGCCGATCGCCAAGGCGCACGGGCTCGACCTCGCGACCGACGGGCGGCTCATCGAGGCCGACAACGTCTTCCAGGGCAAGACCTTCGGGGTCGGCGACGGCGCGCTGAAGAAGCCGGGGAACTGGAAGTACCTCGTCAATCCGTTCAAGCCGTCCTGGGGCGAGCCCTACGTCGACCAGGTGGTACGGATGGTGGCCGCGCTGGACGCCGCCAAGGACGTGGCGCGCGGGCACGAAGCCGTGCTGGTCAGCCATCAGCTGCCGATCTGGATCGTGCGGTCCTACGTCGAGCGGCGGCGGCTGTGGCACGACCCGCGCAAGCGGCAGTGCACGCTCGCGTCCCTGACGAGCTTCACCTACCGCGGCGACAAGATCGTGTCCGTCGGCTACACCGAGCCGGCCCGTGATCTCGTCCCGGCGCATCTCCTCGCGGGCGCGAAGCCGGTGAAGGGGAAGTCCAAGGCGTTCGGCGCCTGAGTGGCGCGGATGTCGCGGATATCGCGATCCGGTCACCCGTCAGGGCCAGTTGTCGAGACAGGCCTGTGACATTTGTTTCGGAACCCACATGGTTCCCGGCGAACTTTCCCGTCCGTCGCGTCCTCTCACAGGTAGACCACAGAGGATGCGACGGATGGGGAAGCAATGCGGAGTCTCACGCGACGAGGAGTGCTCGGAGCCGGTGCCGGCGCCGCAGCAGCGGTAGGGCTCGCGGGGTGCGGCACGCTCGGCTCGGGCGGCGGGTCCGGCTCCTCCGGCAACTCCGGGAAGGGCGGCCACTCCGGCGGCCCCACCAAGTCCATGGAGCCCCGCGCGAAGCCCATCGGTGACGGCTCCACGTCCTTCACCGGCACCCAGCCCAAGCAGCCCGCGAAGCCCGTCCCGCTGGAGGCAGGGCAGACCCCGCCGCAGTTCGTGATCTTCTCCTGGGACGGCGCGGGCGAGGTCGGCAACGGACTGTTCCCGCGCTTCCTCGACCTCGCCAAGCAGCACGGCGCGAGCATGACCTTCTTCCTCTCCGGCCTCTATCTGCTGCCCGAGTCGAAGAAGCGCCTGTACAACCCGCCGAACAACCCGCGCGGCGCCTCCGACATCGGCTACCTCACCGACGAACACGTCAAGGCGACCCTCACCAACGTCCGGCGCGCGTGGCTCGAAGGCCACGAGATAGGCACCCACTTCAACGGCCACTTCTGCTCCGGCTACGGCACCGTCGCCAACTGGACGCCCCAGCAGTGGCGCAGCGAGATCGACCAGGCCAAGTCCTTCGTCAAGGAGTGGCGCACCAACACCGGCTGGCACGACCTGCCGTCGCTGCCCTTCGACTACGACAAGGAGCTCGTCGGCGGCCGTACGCCCTGTCTCCTGGGCCAGAACCAGCTGCTGCCCACCGCCCGTTCGCTCGGCTGGCGCTACGACGCCTCCTCGCCCGGCGGCCGGCAGGTCTGGCCCGACAAGAAGAACGGCGTGTGGGACTACCCCCTCCAGGCCGTCCCCTTCCCCGGGCACAGCTTCGAGGTCCTCTCGATGGACTACAACATGCTGGCCAACCAGTCGGTCAACACCACCAAGGCGCCCGCCTACAACTACCCGGGCTGGCGTACCCAGGCCGCACAGGCCTACATCTCCGGCTTCCAGCGCGCCTACGAGACCAACCGCGCCCCCTTCTTCATCGGCAACCACTTCGAGCACTGGAACGGCGGCATCTACATGGACGCCGTCGAGCAGGCCTTCAAGCACATCGCCGCGGAGAAGGAGAAGGGCGCCGACGTCCGCATGGTCTCCTTCAAGCAGTTCACCGACTGGATCGACGTGCAGAAGCCCGAGGTGCTCGCCAAGCTGCGCGGCCTCGACGTCGGCCAGGCACCGGCCGGCGGCTGGAAGTCCTACCTGGCGGCGAGCCCCACCGCCTCTTCCACGGCCACCGGAGACGCCGCCTGAAATGCGGTTTTCCGCCCGCCGGGCGCCCTTGAGGGGGGCGCGCAAGATCCCCAGAACGGGCATGCGAAACTTTTCACATGAGTGCCGCCAGTCGCGCCCGTAGCCGCGCCGTCCTGTCGACCGCCGGCGTAGCCGTCGCCGCGTTGGTGCTTTCCGCGTGCAGCTCCGGAGGAACCTCCGGAGGCTCCGGCAACACCAACTTCATCACCGGCTCCGACGGCATCGCGACCGTCAAGAAGGGCGACCGCCAGGCCGCCCCCGACCTGTCCGGCAAGACCATCGACGGCAAGACGCTCGACACCGCCGCCTACAAGGGCAAGGTCGTCGTCGTCAACGTGTGGGGCTCCTGGTGCTCCCCGTGCCGCGCCGAGGCGGACAACCTCGTCCAGGTCGCCAAGGCCACCGCGGGCAAGGGCGTCCAGTTCGTCGGCCTCAACACCCGCGACACCAGCACCGAACCGGCCGTGGCCTTCGAGAAGAAGTACGCGGTCCCCTACCCCAGCCTGTACGACCCGACGGGCAAGCTGATGCTCCGGTTCAAGAAGGGCACCCTCAACCCGCAGGCCATCCCCTCCACGATCGTCATCGACCGGGACGGGAAGATCGCGGCGCGCGCACTCCAGGCGCTCAGCGAGGAGAAGCTGCGCGAGATGCTCGACCCGGTCATCGCGGAGAAGTGAGCCGACGTGCTGCTCGCCGCCGTTACCGAGCCCAACACCACGGTCAGCCACGGGGCCTTGCTGCTCGCGCTGCCGATCGCCGTCCTCGGCGGACTCGTCTCCTTCTTCTCGCCGTGCGTCCTGCCGCTCGTCCCCGGCTACCTCTCCTACGTCACGGGAGTCACCGGCACCGACCTCGGTGACGCCCGGCGCGGGCGGATGGTCGCGGGTGCCTCTCTCTTCGTCCTCGGCTTCACCGTCGTGTTCGTGTCCGGCGGGGCCCTGTTCGGCTTCTTCGGGCAGACGCTCCAGGAGAACAAGGACGTCCTCAGCAAGATCCTCGGCGTGCTCATGATCCTCATGGGCGTGTTCTTCATGGGGATGATGCCCTGGCTCACCCAGCGCGAGTTCCGCTTCCACAAGCGGCCGACGACCGGGTTGATAGGGGCTCCGCTGCTGGGAGCCCTGTTCGGCATCGGCTGGACCCCGTGCATCGGACCGACCCTGGCGTCCGTGCAGGCCCTCTCGATGGACCAGTCGAGTGCCGGTCGCGGCGCCATACTGACCGTCGCGTACTGTCTCGGCCTGGGTGTCCCCTTCGTCCTCACCGCGGTCGCGTTCCGCAAGGCCCTCGGTGCCTTCGGCTGGGTCAAGCGCCACTACGTCTGGGTGATGCGCGTCGGCGGCACCATGATGATCGTGACCGGCGTGCTGCTGCTCACCGGCGCGTGGGACGTGCTGGTGCAGGACATGCAGAGCTGGTCCGACGGCTTCACTGTAGGGATCTGATCGATGAGCAAGACGACCACCGACTCGTCCGCCGCCGAGGAGCAGGACCTCGGCGCCGCCGGCTCCCAGCTCTCCACCGCCCCCGTCGAGACCGCCATGCCCGGTTCCTTCGGCGGCAACCGGAAGCCCGGCCTGACCGGCTGGCTCGCCTGGACCGGCCGTGAGGCGCTCGGCTGGGCCCGCTGGATGTGGCGGCAGCTGACCTCGATGCGGGTCGCGCTGATGCTGCTGTTCCTGCTGTCGCTCGGCGCGGTCCCCGGCTCGCTGATCCCGCAGTCCGGCACCGACGCGCTGAAGGTGTCCGAGTTCCAGGCCGCGCACAAGACGCTCGGCCCGATCTACCAGAAACTCGGCCTCTTCCACGTCTACGGCTCCGCCTGGTTCGGCGCGATCTACATCCTCCTGTTCGTCTCCCTCATCGGCTGCATCATCCCGCGCACCTGGCAGTTCGTCGGCCAGCTCCGCGGCCGTCCGCCGGGCGCCCCCAAACGCCTCAACCGCCTTCCCGCCTACACCACCTGGCGCACCGCCGCCGAACCGGACCAGGTCCGCGAAGTCGCCCTCGCCGTGTTGAAGAAGCGCCGCTTCCGCGCCCACGTCGCCGGGGACGCCGTGGCCGCCGAGAAGGGCTATCTGCGGGAGACCGGCAACCTGCTCTTCCACCTCGCGCTGATCGTGATGCTGATCGCCTTCGCCTGGGGCCAGCTCTTCAAGTCCGAGGGCGACAAACTGATCGTCGAGGGCGACGGCTTCTCCAACACCCTCACCCAGTACGACGACTTCAAGTCCGGCAACCTCTTCAGCGACGACGACCTCGTCCCCTTCAGCTTCAACCTGAAGAACTTCGTCGGCACCTACGAGCGCACCGGCCCCAACCGGGGCACCCCGCGCACCTTCCAGGCCGACATCACCTACAGCGTCGGCGCCTACGGCAAGGCCGAGAAGCACACCATCAAGGTCAACGAGCCGCTGGAGATCGGCGACTCGAAGGTCTACCTGGTCAGCCACGGCTACGCCCCCGTCGTCACCGTCCGGGACGGCAAGGGCAACGTGGTCTTCCACCAGGCCGTGCCGATGCTGCCGATCGACTCCAACGTCACCTCGCAGGGCGCCATCAAGGTCCTCGACGGCTACAAGAACGCCCAGGGCGTCTCCGAACAGCTCGGCTTCGCCGCCGTGTTCGTGCCGACGTACGCCAAGAGCAGCGGCACGATGTTCTCCCAGTACCCCGGGCTCGACTACCCGGTGCTCAACGTCACCGGCTACCACGGCGACCTGGGCGTCAACTCGGGCATCCCGCAGAACGTGTACCAGCTGGAGACCAAGAACCTGAAGCAGTTCAAGGACTCCAAGGGCAACATCCTCAAGCAGCAGCTGCTGCCCGGCGAGACGATGACCCTGCCCAACGGCGCCGGGTCGATCACCTTCGACAAGCAGATCAAGGAATGGGCGGGCTTCCAGGTCGTCCAGCAGCCAGGCACCGACTGGGCGCTGGCCGGCGCGCTCACCGCGATCTTCGGTCTGGCCGGCTCCCTGTTCATCCAGCGCCGCCGCGTCTGGGTGCGCGCCACCACCGGCGACGACGGCAGCACCGTCGTCGAGATGGCCGGGCTCGGCCGCAGCGAGTCCGCGAAACTCCCCGAGGAACTCGGCGACCTGGCGGCACTCGTGCACGACCGGGCCCCGACGAAGACCGACGACGAACCCTCCGTACCCCCCGAAGGGGCTGAGCAGCAGTGAACATCGCCGCCGCCACCAACGAGCACCTGGCCAACATCAGCAACACGCTGATCTACTCCTCGATGGCCGTCTACACCCTGGCCTTCCTGGCGTACATCGCCGAGTGGACCTTCGGCAGCCGCAGCAAGATCGGCCGTACGGCCGCCGCGCTGACCGGTGCCGCCGCGAAGAAGGCGGCCGCACCCGCCGTCACCGTGCAGAACGCGGGCGGCACCGCCGTCCTGGAGCGGCCGAAGGTCGTCGTCCGGGCCGCGTCCGGCTCGCGCGACGTGCCGGACGGTCCCGGCGCGCACGGCGGGGACGAGCAGGGCGACCTCTACGGGCGTATCGCCGTGTCCCTCACGGTGCTCGCCTTCCTCATCGAGCTGAGCGGCGTCATCGCCCGCGCGGCCTCGGTGGAGCGGGCGCCCTGGGGCAACATGTACGAGTTCAACATCACCTTCTCCACGGTCGCCGTCGGCGTGTACCTCACGCTGCTGCTGCTCAAGAAGAACGTGCGCTGGCTCGGCCTGTTCCTGGTCACGACGGTCCTCCTCGATCTCGGTATCGCCGTCACTGTCTTGTACACCGCCAGCGACCAGTTGGTTCCCGCTCTCCACTCGTACTGGCTGTACATCCACGTGTCGACGGCGATCATCTGCGGCGCGGTCTTCTACGTGGGCGCCGTCGGCACGCTGCTCTACCTCTTCAAGGACTCGTACGAGAGCAAGCTCGCGAGCGGCGGCAAGCCCGGCGCCTTCGCCACCTCCGTGATGGAGCGGCTGCCCGCCTCGGCGAACCTCGACAAGTTCTCCTACCGCGTCAACGCGGCCGTCTTCCCGCTGTGGACGTTCACGATCATCGCGGGCTCGATCTGGGCCGAGTCCGCGTGGGGCCGCTACTGGGGCTGGGACCCGAAGGAGACCTGGGCGTTCATCACCTGGGTCGCCTACGCCTGCTACCTGCACGCCCGCGCCACGGCCGGCTGGAAGGGCCGCAAGGCCGCCTACCTGGCCCTGATCGCCTTCGGCTGCTGGATCTTCAACTACTACGGCGTCAACATCTTCGTCGGCGGCAAGCACTCCTACGCCGGCGTCTGAAGTCCCCTACGGCGAAGGCCGGTTCCGTGTGACGGGGGTCACCGGAACCGGCCTTCGCCGTACGGACAGCCAAGAGGGTGTGGATACGAATCTGAGGCACCGCATCCGCGCGGGGGACCACGACGCCTTCGGTGAGCTCTTCGACGGTCGCCCTCCTGGAGGACATCGCGCTGGCGGCCGAGCACGAGAAGTCCTACGGCACGGTCCGCGACGACCAGTTCGTGTATGTGGAGAGCAAGGTGTCGTACCCGCACTCCGGCGAGGGCGCGAAGACCCAGGTCGATCCGCTGCACCGGCAGGAGGTGTGGATGTCGGTGGACGGCCTGCACACCGGGTTGGTGCGGCAGGCGGGCCTGGGAGAGTACACCGTCCCGCCGGACGTGAAACCGGGCAAGGCGGGCTGGGACGTCTCCTCCTTCTACAACCACGTCAGGACACTGCCGACCGACGCCGACGCGATGTACGACTACCTCGCCAGGTCCGCCCTGAAGTACGGCGGTCAGGAGCAGAGCCAGGCGATGTTCGTGCTGGTCGGCGATCTCCTCCGCGACGCGATCGTGCCGCCCGCGCAGAGCGCGGCACTCTTCCGCGCGGTGGCCAGGATTCCCGGCGTCACGACGGTCGAGCACGTGGTGGACGCCGTCGGCCGGCCAGGGATCGGCATCGCCCGCACCGACCCCGACAACCCGCTCCGGGACGAGTGGATCTTCGACGCGAAGACCTACGAGTTCCTCGGCGAGCGCGAGGTGGCCACCAAGGACAACGCCGGCGTGAAGAAGGGCACGGTCACCGCCAACACCGCCGTCCTGCGCCGGGCCGTGGTCGACAAGGCGGGCCAACGGCCGTAGGAGACAGTGGTGTTCAGGCCGGAGGCAGGCACTCCTTCGACGGGGGCCTGCCCTCCGGCCAGGCGAGTTTGACGAAGCGGGCGGCGCCCTTCGGGGTGAGTTCCACGATCGGTACGGCCTTGTCGTACGGGTTGCCGTGGACGTCCAGGCAGATCCAGCCGCTCGCCCCGCTCACCCGCAACGAGCCCTTCACCTGCGGCCATTGGAGGCCGACGTCGGACAGCGGCGGGATCTTCCGCTGGGCCGGGGTGGCCTCGCGGACGCCGTGGACGGCGAGTTGCATCGCGTCGTAGGCGATGATCGACTGCCCGTCGGCGAGGGCGACCGTGCCGATCGGGCCGACCGGTGCGGCCTTGGCGGCGGCGAGGAGCTTGTCGAGTTCCTGCGAGTCCTGGGCCGAACCCCCGGTCGCCGGGGCGTTCTTGAGCCAGGCGTCCGGGTGGGCGAGCGCGGTGTAGCGGACCGAGACACCGTGCTGGAGGGCACCGGCGTCGAGTTGGCTGTCGCCGGTCAGGTACGAGCCCTCGTCGCCGGTGAGCACGGTGAACTTCCGGGACTGGCAGCCGCGGCGGCCCAACGCGTTGATGAACTGGCGCAGTTGGGTGTGGCGCCCGGCGAAGAACACGGTGTCCAGCTTGGCGTCCGTGTCGCAGACCAGGTCGGTGATCTGCCGGAAGGTGTTGGGCGTACTGCCCTCCTGGCTGCGGTCCGCGGGCGGCGTGAACGGCCAGGAGCCGTACGGCGATCCCTTCAGCAGCGTGGTGAAGGCCTGCTGGAGTGTCTTCGTGTACGGGTCGCCCGGCTTGTCGTAGACCAGCAGCGCCCGGTCCGCCGTCACCTTGGCGAAGGAGGCCAGCGCGCGGGCCTCGTCGGTGTTGGTGGGGGAGACCCGGGCGAGGCCGGGGTAAGGGTCCTTGCCCCGCTGCCCGTTGGCGAGGTCGTCGGCGGTGATGGAGGAGCCGACCACCGGGACGCCGAGCCGGGTCAGTTCCGCCACGGCCTTCTTGTTGTTGTCGGTGCTCGTCCCTATCCCGGTGACCGCCCGCAGCCGGTCCGCCGACTTCGTCATCGCCACGATCCGGTCGACCGCCCGCTCCCAATGGGTGCCCGTGGCACCGGGGTTGGCGAGCACCAGCCTGATGTACGGGGTCTCGCCGTTGTCGTCGTGGTTGGCCGCGTACTGCGCGAGATAGGCACCCTGCAACTCGTGCAGCACATCGTTCATCGTGTCGGTGTCGGTCGCGGTGAACGGCTCGTAGAGCGCGACCGAGACATACGTCCCCGCCTTCAGGCGGCCGTTCTCACGGGCCACCGCCCTGATCGTGTCGGCGAACCGGCGCTGCCCGAAGTCGAACGCCGACGTCGACACCCCCACGCACTCGTCGCTGCCCTCGGGCCGGGCCACCCCGGCCGCGCAGGACCGGTCCTCGTGCAGCGCCGTACGGACCAGCACCACCAGGCCCGCGACCAGGACGGCCGCCACCACCAGGGCCGTGTACCGGTAGACCGGGATGGTCCGGATCTCCTCGAACAGCTCGCGCAGCCGTCGCCTCACCGCAGGCCCCCGCTTCCGTCGTCGTCGCCGCCCGCACGGCCGGGCACCCGCAGCGGACGCCCGGCCAGCGCGTCCTCCGGCCACTGCTGCGCGGCCCGGTACAGCAGTTCGCTGCCCGCCGGCCAGACCGTCGACAGCTGCTCCAGATCGAAGTGCATCCGGTCCGCGACCTCCCCGTCCGGCAGCACCAGCGGATCCGTCACCTGCCACACCGCGTGCAGCAGCCGCCGTACCGTCAGATGCAGGACCGGGTCCACGCCGTCCGGCGGCCGCTCCTCGGCGTCCGTGCGGGCGAGCGCGACGGCCTTGCGGTGATCGCCTGCCGCGCCGATGTCCCGGCCGTGCGGATCGTGCGCGTGGTAGTAGGGCGCCGCCGTCACGAACAGCAGGGTCTCCAGCCAGGCCCGCGGCGGGATCAGGCGGAAGTTGTCCCGCAGGTACTCCACCGCGTCCGCCGTGTCGCCGAGCGCGAGTTCGTGGTGCAGCCGGAAACGGGCGCGGGACGGGGCGTCCGGGCTGCCGGGCAGCCCCTCGTAGTGCGAGAGCAGCGAACGGTGCACCGCCCGCCAGCGCCCGTGGTCCGCGTCGTCCAGATGCAGCCGCAGCAGAAGCAGTGTGCGCAGGAACGGATCGCCCACGAAATAGCCCGCCGCCGGCGGCAGACCCTCCGAAGTGAGCTGTGTGCGCAGCCGGTTGACCCCGGAGGCGCCGAAACTGTCCCGCAGCCGCCGCCCCTGGGCCAGTGCCCGCGCCGAGTCCCCGTCGTGCGCGGTGGCCAGCACGGCCAGCTCCTCCGCGATCCCGGGCGCCACCAGCCGGTCCAGCAACTCCCGGTACACGGGCCGCGGATCATTCGCCACGTCACCCTCCGGCTTCAGCCCGGCGGTCAGCAGCTCCCCGGGACTCACCGCCCCCACCGGCCGGGTCTGCCGTACCGCCTCCCCGAGCAGCGCCGCACCCAGCGGACTGCCGGCCGTCAACCGGTGGATGGCGTACGGCAGTTGGGGCGGCACCTCGACCCGGATCCGCTCGGTCGCGCAGACGTCCGCGATGACCCGGCGGGTCTCCTCCGGAGTCAGCGGCGGCAGCGTCACCAGCAGGGCCCGCGAGGACGGCGAAGCCCCCGGCGCCCAGCCGCTGGCCCGCCCCACCTCCGGCAGCGGATGCCGCACCGCGTCCGGCAGATCGGGATGCCGGTCGCCGCGCAGCGCGGCGAAGAAGGCCACCTGGTCGCCGACACCGTCCGAACGTTCCTTCAGTACGGCCTTCATCAGCCCGGGACCCGGCCCCGACTGCACATTGTCGATCAGCACGACCGGCCGCCCGACCCGGCGCATCCGCTCCCACCGGCGCCGGTAGGTGTCGCCCAGGTCGGCCAGCAGCGCGCGCAGCAGCCAGCGTTCGGCGTCCGTGCGGGAGGTGCCGTCGGCGCGGAAGTCCCGGGCGATCTCGATCAGCCCGCGCTTGGGGTCACCGCTCGCGCCCGGATAGTCGCGGTACCAGTCGGCGCCCGCCTTCAACAGCCCGTTCGGCGTCCACACCAGGTCGAAGAGGGTGTCGAGGGTCGCCTCGATGAAGGCCTGGCCGACCGGCCCGGTACCCGACACATTGGCGATCAGCCGGGAGGCGACCCTGGTGGCCCAGCCCTGCGCGATCACCGACCAGCGCCGGGCCGGATCGCTCAGCAGCAGGATCCGCCGGGCCTCCTCCCGGGCGCTGTCCTCGTCGCGGGCGTCCCAGCCGGTGGCGCACACCGCGAGCAGCCCGGCCTCCAGACGCGGGAAGTCGATGGCGCCGGCGCCGTGCACCACCGGCTCCCGCAACTGCTCCGCGACCGTGGTCAGCGCCTGCCACACCGGCGACCAGGTCGCGGCGGGCCGCCCGTCCGGCAGCCGTACGAGCCGGTCGGCCTCGCAGTCGATCAGCGCGACCGGCGTGTGCCCGCGGTAGGCGGTCCGCAACTCGGCCAGCACCGTGCTCTTGCCGAGCCCGCGTGCGCCCGCGAGCACCACGAAGGGCGGTTCCGGGTGTTCGTACGGCGAGGTGAGCAGCTGGTAGGGGCGCAGCCCGGTCAGCCGCGAGGCGAGACCGGGAGGCTGTGCCTCGAACAGCGCCCCGCGGCCGTGCAGCCCTCTACCCACCGCATCTCCCCCTGAGCGGTCGCCCGGCACACCGGAACCTGTCTATCAACACCAGAGTAAATAGGGGGAGTTGGTTCGGACTAGGTCACGTGGTGTCCGTTGGGTTACGAAAATGTCAGAACAGGGGGCTATTCGACGGTGATCGAGTCGAGCTTCTCCCGCAGATAGACATGCGAGTCGACGGCCTCGTACGCCACCCGCCCGACCGGCGCGGGCACCGACTCCACCAGCGTGCCCGGGGTGCACTCGCCGAAGTAGACCAGCGACATCAGCTCCTCGGCAGGCGCGTCGGCGGGCGGCGGCAGCACCCGGTGCCGCCCCGACCGCCACCGGTCACCGGTCCAACGGGCCATCAGATCACCGATGTTGATGGTGAAGGCGTCGGGATCGAACGGCGCGTCCTCCCAACCCCCCTCGTCGGTGAAGACCTGAAGTCCCCCCTTCCCGGCCTGCCGGTCGAGGATCGTCACCGTCCCGAAGTCGGTGTGCGGCCCGATCCGGAACTGCCCCGGCTCCGGCTCGCCGACGACCTCCACCCCCGGGTACCAGTTGATGTTGAACCCGTACGTCGGATGGTCCATGTGCCGCGAGAAGAAGTCGGGTCCGAGCCCGAGCGCCTCCCCGAGCAGCGACAGCAGCTGCTTCTCCAGCTCGCCCATCCGGTCGAGGTACTCCTCGCACAGTTCCTGGAGCCCGGGGATCTCCGTCGGCCACACGTTCGGCGCGTACCACTCGGCATTGACCACCGGGTCCTCGAACGGCCGGTGCGTCGCGAAGGTCAGCGACTCCTTCAGATCCGGCGGGGTTTCGGTCCCCTCCGAATACCCGTTGGCCTCGGCACCGGGCCCGAGCCACCCGCGACCACCCACCTTCGCGGAGTACGGCTCCTTGACATCGACCGGCAGCGCGAAGAAGGCGCGCGCGGCCTCCCGGATCCGGGACCGCAGCGCCGGATCGACCCCGTGCCCGGTGACGAGCAGGAACCCGGCCGTCTGCAGGGCACTGTCGACGGTACGGGCGATGTCCTTGCGGGTCTCCTCGTCCCCGTCGATCCAGGGACGCAGATCGATGGTCGGAATACGGGGTGGGGTCTGGGGCTCAGTCACCGATGTCCTCGTTCCAGAGTGCCGGGTTGTTCTTGATGAAGTCGCGCATCAGCCGGGTGCACTCGGCATCGTCGAGCAGGACGATCTCCACACCGTGCTCGGCGAGCCAGTCGTGCCCGCCGTGGAAGGTCGCGGCCTCCCCGACCACGACCCGCGAAATACCGAACTGCCGCACGAGCCCGCTGCAGTACCAGCAGGGGGAGAGGGTCGTCACCATCGTCGTACCCCTGTACGACCGCTGCCGGCCCGCCGCCCGGAAGGCGGCCGTCTCCGCGTGCATCGAGGGGTCGTCGTCCTGGACGCGCCGGTTGTGGCCGCGTCCCAGCAGGGTGCCGTCGGCGCCGTAGAGCGCGGCACCGATCGGGATGCCGCCCTCGCCGAGTCCGGCGCGGGCCTCCTCGACGGCGGTGGCGAGCCAGGCGCTCGCCCGTGCCTGATCCAAAGGCTTCATGTGCTCACTCTCCAGTCGCCGAAACACGAGGGCAACGTGCGGAAAGTACTCTCCCCGCAACCCGTACCCGGACGAACTGTCCGCGCCTCTGGAGGTTCCCGTGCCCGCACTCACCCTCCGTGAGGTCCTGGCCCTCGACCCGGTCCGCGCCTCCGAGCCCGAACTCCTGGCCGGCGAGGCCGCCCTCGACCGGCCCGTGCGCTGGGTCCACTCCAGCGAGGTCTACGAGGGCGCGAACTTCCTCGACGGCGGCGAACTCCTCCTCACCAACGGCTTCGGCCTCACCGACACCGCCGCCGAGATCCGCCGCCGCTACGTCCGCGAGCTGGCCGCGCGGGGCGCGTCCGGCCTGGCGGTGGAGATCGGCCGCTCCCTCCCGACGATGCCACCGGAGGTGACGGACGAGGCCCGCCGACTGGGCCTTCCCCTGCTCGCCCTGCACCGGGTCGTCCCCTTCGTGCGGATCACCGAGGCCGCCAACCGGGCGATCGTCGCCCGCGGCCTGTCCGGCCGCTCCGTCGTACGACCCTGGGGCGACGACCACACCGCCGCCCTGCTGGCCGACCTCGCGGACCGTGCCGCGCTGAACCAGCCGGAGGTCGAGGCGCGGTCCGCGCTCGCGGGCTTCCACCCCGGCCCGGGTGCCCGCCTGATCGGCGTCTCCGTCCACGGCACGCGCGAGGTCTCCTCCGTCGACCGGGCGGTACGGCTGCTGGGCGGGGCGAGCGTGCTGCGGGCGGCGTTTCCGGGGGACGTACTGGCGCTGCTGGCCCTGTCCGGCTCCGTCTCGGGCGACCCGATCCGCGCTGTCCAGGAGGCCTTCCGTACGGCCGCGGATCCCGGGCTGACGGTCGCGGTCGGGCACGTGGTCGACGCCGGCAGCGGCTGGCTGCGCTGGAGCGACACCCTGCGGGCGGCCCGTACGACGCTGGAACTCGCGCTGACGGTCCCGGCCGCCGAACCCGCCGCACCCGAAGGCCCGTTGGTGACCTCGGCACGGGCGCTGGCACTGGAACGGGAGCTCACCCGGGGCGGCGTCGACGCGAACCGCGACCGCCTGGCCCGCCTCGTCCAGCACGCGCTGGGCCCGCTGCTGGCGTGGGAGGCGGCACACCCGAGCGACCTGGTGCGCACGCTGGAGGTCCACCTGCGACACGGCTGCTCGCCCACCCGGACGGCGGCCCTGCTGCACATCGGCCGCCAGTCGCTCTACCAGCGGTTGGAGCGGATCGAGTCGCTGCTGGGCTTGGAGATCGACGATCCGGATCTGCTGGGGGAGTTGCTGGCGGCGGTGTGCGCGCATCGGGTGGTGCGGGGAATGGGGGCGGCTCAGGTGCGGGGGCTGCGGACCGTGGCCTAGACGATGGCGGGGCGCAGGGTGACTCGGCTGGGGCCGTTGAAGGGGGCGTAGCAGGTCACCGTCGGCGGGGTGCGCAGGATGTCGTCCTCGGTGAACAGTTTCCGTACGGCGTCGAAGGAGACCTCGCCGCTGACGACCGGGGCGACACGGTCGTAGAAGAGGCGTGAGGACTCCGGCAACGGCTCGCCGGGCTTGCCCTCGTCCTCGCTCCACACGTCCCAGAGCAGGGTCTCGACCTTGTTCAGGGCGGCGAGGTCGAGGCGGATGTTGCCGGCGACGAACCGCTCGCCCCAGAACGGCCCCTCCTCCGGCGGATGCAGTCCGAAGGTCGCCGGGTCCGCGCCACCTGCGCGGATGGCCTGCCAGGCCTCGCCCGCGACGAGGAATCGGTCGCGGGGTACGTCCATCGGGTCGAAGCCGAGGTTCCAGTGGTCGGCGACGACGGGGTCGGTGAGCTGGGAGTCGGCGAGGAGCCAGCCGCGGTCGTCGTGCCAGTACTCGGTGACGACGTGATCGCTGTGGAAGCGGTCGGAGCCGTTTTCGCTGAAGTAGTCGGCGAAGCCGGAGCGGATGCGGGCCGGGATGCCCAGATGGCGCAGGAACGAGCAGTGCAGCAGCGAGAAGTCCCGGCAGGTCCCGACGAACCGGTCGCCCACGTCGCGTCGTTGAGTGAGCGGGGCGTCGTTCCGGTCGACGAGGATACGGAGGATGTCGTCGATGTAGCGGGTCTCGGCGTCGTTGTGGAGACGGTCGGTGGGGTGGACGTGGTCGTAGAAGCCGGCTTCCAGGCGGTGGACGATCAAGTCGCGGGTGATACGGGCGAGTTGGGTGGGGTCGCGGGGGAGGTCCACGTAGCGGGAGGCGAGGGCGCCGGGGTCGGAGTAGGTGCTCTGGGTGGTGTAGAAGGTGCGGAAGTCGAGGGCCATGACACGGCACCGTGTCAAAATTCGCCCCGGATTGTCCATAGCCCAGGGACACTTCACCTGGGGTCGGCGGCGACGGAGCGCCAGATCCGATCCGGCAGGACGCGCGCGGCCAGGTCGAGGTCGAGTGCGTCGTCGTCGACATCGATGTCGGACAGCCAGCGGCGGATCACGCCGATCAGCGGGCCCAGGACGAGCGACTCGATGAGAGCCGGGGGAAGTGGCGCCAACTCCCCTGAATCCACGTGGACTTGCATCCAGCGCGCGAACACCGACAGCCTGGCCTCCTGAGAGTCGCGCAGTTCCCTGGCCCGGGTCATGTTGCGCTGGTCGGTTCTGGCGGAGTGCAACAGCAGGGCGGCGTCACGGTGTTCGCGGACGAAGCTCAGATACGTCCGTACGATCGCGCGGATGCCGGTGCGGGCGGTACGGGTCGTCCGCAGCGCGGTGACCAACTCGCCCAGCAGCCGGCTCAACCAGCGTTGCGTGAGGGCGTCGTAGAGCCCGTCGAGACTGCCGAAGTGGTGATAGAGGCTGCCGAGGCTGACACCACTGGCCTTGGTCACGGCGTTGACGGTGAGGCCCTGTTCACCCTGTTCCGCGAAGACGCGCAGCGCGGCGTCGAGGAGCAGGTCTGCGGTGACCTCGCCGCGGTGTTGCTTGGGGCTCATGCGGGACAGCGTATTGGGAGTCCGGTTCTAGAGTGAATTTCTAGAGCAGATTTCTGGAACCCTCTTTCGGTGTGGTCATGGGGCGATCCAGACTTGGGGGTGTCGCCGGGCCCGCGTCCGTCCGTTTCGGGGGATACGGACGGCCGTGGGCCCGGTGAGAGCCGGCTGGAACGGTGCCCGTCGGGCCACACGGAGACCGGTTCAGCCAACCTTGAGCAGCAGCTTCCCCGTGCTCGTCCGTGCCCCCATCAGCCGGTGCGCCTCCGCCGCCTCCGACAAGCCGAACTCCGCCGTCACCGGCAGGGACACCGTGCCGTCGGCCACCGTGGCGAACGCCCGCTCGGTCAGGGCTCGCAGGGCCGCGGGGTCGGTCTGGGCCAGGGTGAGGATCGAGAAGCCGGAGACGGAGAGGGCGCCGGGGTACAGCTCGGGCTGGCCCACCTGCCACGGCGGCGCCGAGCTCGCGTTGCCGAAGGAGACCAGGCGGCCGTAGGTCGCGAGGGAGGCCAGGGCGGCGCGGAGCGTGTCGCCGCCCACCGGGTCCAGAGCCAGGTCGACCCCGCGCCCGGACGTCACCGCCCGCACCGGTGTCTCGAACTCGCCCACGAACACGTCGTCGTAGCCGTACCCCCGCGCGAACTCCGCCTTCGCCGCGCTCGATACGACCCCGAACACCGCCCCGGCCCCCGCCGCCCGCGCCAACTGCCCCACCACCGTGCCGATTCCGCCCGCCGCGCCCTGCACGAGCAGTGTCTCGCCGCGCCGGAGGCGGCCGACGGTGTGGACGAGGGCGTAGGCGGTCGGGAGGACGGTGGGGAGGGTCGCGGCCGTGCGGAGGTCCAGGGCCTCGGGAACAGGGAAAGTCGTCGTCGCGTCGCTCACGGCCACCTCCGCGTACGCGCCGCCCGCCGTCAGGGCCGCCACCTCCTGGCCCACGGTGAGGCCCTCGACACCGGCGCCGACCTCCCGGATGCGGCCCGAGATCTCAAGTCCCGGTACGAAGGGGAGACTTGGCACCCGGTATCCCTCGCCGCGCGCCTTGAGGTCGGCGAAGTTCACCCCGGTGTACGCCACGTCGACGCTCACCTGTCCCGGGCCGGGACGCGGTGTCTCCGCCTCCACGACCTTCAGGACCTCGGGACCGCCGTACTCCTGGAACTCGACTGCGCGCATGCTGGACTCCCCGCTCGACTGTTCAATGAAAAGCGAACACTCGCGAGTGTATGGTTTTCATCGAACACTCGGCAAGCGGGAGGCGGACATGGCGGCACAACGGACCGGCGGCGGCACCAGTCACCGCTCCGCCCCCGAGCACACCCACCCCGACGGCGTCCCCGTACAGACGGCCCTCGCTGCCCTCGCCGATCCCGTACGCATCACCCTGGTGAGGGAGTTGGCCGGTTCGGCGGACTGGTCCCGCAGCTGCGGCAGCTTCGACGTGCCCGTGGGCAAGGCCGCGCTGAGCCACCACTTCGCCGTGCTGCGGGGCGCGGGGATCGTGGAACAGCGGGACGAGGGGCCCAAGCGGGTCAACCGGCTGCGGAGGGAAGAGTTCGGTGCCCGGTTCCCGGGGCTGCTGGAACTCGTCCTGCGTGCAGAATGAATCGGGTCATGTATCGGGTCATGTGCTGAACAAGGGCCCGTCGTACTCCAGGCAAGGAAGACCCTCATGGCCTCTCCGAAGACGGTTCTGATCACCGGCACGTCCTCCGGCATCGGCCTGGCCACGGCCGTCGGCACCGCGCGGGCGGGCTGGACGACCGTCGCCACCATGCGCGACACCGGCAAGGCGGACGCCCTGCTCAAGGCCGCCGCCGAGGCGGGCGTCGCGAACCACGTCCAGGTCAGGCGGCTGGACGTGACCGACACCGCCGGTCTCACCGCCTGCCTGGACGAGGTCGTCGCCGAGCACGGCCGCCTGGACGCGCTGGTCAACAACGCCGGTGCCGCCCAGGTCGGCACCATCGAGCAGAGCAGCGTCGAGGACGTCCGCGCGGCCATGGAGGTCAACTTCTTCGGCGTGGTGGCGATGACCCGGGCCGCCCTGCCGCACCTCCGCGCGTCGAAGGGCCGGGTGATCACCGTCAGCAGCGTCGGCGGCGCCGTCGGCCAGCCCTTCAACGAGGCGTACTGCGCGGCCAAGTTCGCCGTCGAGGGCTTCATGCAGTCGCTCGCGCCGGTCGCCGCGACCGTCGGCGTCGACGTCACCGTGGTCGAACCGGGCGCGGTGGCCAGCGAGTTCGTCGCCAACCTCGGCCTGGACGTCCCGGCCCTGCTCGCCGCCGCCGGTCCCTATGCCCCGGCCCTTCAGGCCTACATCGCCCGCACCCAGCAGTCGTTCGGCAACGCCCAGACGCCGGCCGAGGCGGCCGCCCCGATCGTCGACGCCCTGACCGCCGCCCACCCGCCCTTCCGCGTCCAGACCTCGCAGTGGGCCCGCGACTTCGTCGCCACCACCCTCGCCGACCCCGACGGCTCCGCCGTCCAGGCCCTCACCGGTAGCTGGGTGCGCTGACCGTTCCGCGTCCGTGATGCCCAGGATGCCCAGGGCAGCCACCGGCGTCGATCGCGCGTGCGCCGGCACCCGCCCCGTCGACACCCCCCCACGCCTACGACGACAACTCCCCCCTCGAACCCCTCGAACGCGTCGTCGCCCGCATCGACAAGCTCGCCCACGCCGACCGCTACGCCGCCGGCCACACCTGCCTCTCCCCCGACGAGGACCGTACGAGCGTGGACGTGTGGCGCGTGCCCTCGGCCGCCTTCGACGACGAGGTCCGCAGGGCCGTCGTGAAGGGCGTGACCGAGCTGAGAACGGCCGGTACATCAAGGTCGAGCACGTGAATCAGGCGTCGACCTTGTTCGGCTGAGGCTGAATCCCCGCCTTCGGGCGGAGAACCGAACGCAGCACCACGTACAGCACCGCGCTCAGCACGAACCCCACGATCGGCGTGCTGTCGCCGAACGACGGCCAGTGCTTCGGGACGTAGCCGACGTAGTCCTCCTGGTTGGAGAAGAGGGGGACCGAGACCGCGATGCCGATCAACAGGGCTGCCAGGCCGGGCCAGTTGGTGAAGGTGGGGTCGGTGAGGCGGGGGGCCAGTTCCTCGGTGGGGGTGCGGGACTGGTACCAGCGCTCCACCAGGACCACGCCCAGCCAGGGCGCCACCCAGTACGCGATGACCAGCAGGAACGCTTCGTACGCCGAGCCCGCGTCGGACAGTGACGCCCACGCCGCCGCCGTACCGGCCACGCCCGAGACCACCACCAGGACGCTGCGGTTCAGCCACGCGGGGAGCTTCAGGCCCAGCGCGGTGAGGGAGATCGCGCCGGAGTAGACGTTCAGCGCGTTCGCCGAGACCGCGCCGAGGATGATCGCGATCAGCACCAAGTCGCCCAGCCAGCCGGGGAGATGGCCGGTGAAGGCGGCCGTGGGCGTCGCGTCCTTGGGGGCCAGCAGCGTCGCCGAGGCCGCGCCCATCACCGCCACGAAGGTGACGGACACGAACAGGCCGACCGCCGGGTAGAGGATGGTCCTGAACCTGTTCGCCGTGCGCGGGAGGTAGCGCGAGTAGTCCGTGGCGTACGGGTTCCAGCCCGCCGCGTAGCCCCAGGCCGCGCTGAAGGCCAGAAGGAAGCCGCCCACGCCGCCGCCCGTGCCGCCCCCGCCGAGGTGTGCGTCCTTGAAGGTCCATACTCCGGCCAGCAGGAAGATCACCGCGAGCGCCGGGAACGCGTACTTCTCGAAGGTGTGCACGAAGTTGTGGCCGATGAAGCCGATCAGGATCTCGGCCACCACCACGAGCAACAGCGACGGGAGGGGGCGCAGGCCCGTCAGCGTGTTCAGTGCGAACGCCGCGCTCACGCTGTTCACCGCGAACCAACCGACGCCCGCGACCAGGCCGTTGGCCGCCGACGGGAGGATGTTGCCGCGGAAGCCGAAGGAGAAGCGGCCGATCACCATCTGCGGGACGCCGAAGCGCGGGCCGTCCAGGGAGAGGAAGCCCTGGGTGATCGCGCCGAGGCCGGTGCCCAGGACGATCGCGGCGGTCGCCTGCCAGAAGCTCAGGCCGAAGAAGAGGACCGAGATCACGCCGATGTAGACGGTCGCGAACTCGATGTTCGGGGATGCCCAGGTCCACAGGAGCTGGAGGGGGCTGCCGTGGCGTTCGGCGTCGGGGATGGGCTCGGCACCGGCCGTCTCGACGGCGATGACCTTGTCACCGTATTCGGGGGCGAGGGTGCCGGTTGAGTCGGCGGGAGCAGTCGTCATGCGAGGTAAGTGTCCGGTTCCTGCCGGTCCGGGCCCAGAGGCGCATTGTCCGTACCGGGCCGCTCACCTGCGTACAACCTGCACGTACTGCTCGGTCTACTCGGCCTTCGGGTCCGGCTTGGGGTCGTCCTTGTTCAGGGACTTCAGGAACTCGGGGTTGTCGTCCGGCGCGATCCACCGGCCCTCCGCGGCCGTCGCCCCGTCCGGGTTCCGCCGCGCCCGGCCCGCGATCAGCCAGGCCACCGGGCCGACCAGGACCTCTCCGAAGAGCAGGATGACGAACACCCACGCCAGCTTCGGCATGCCCCGCACGTCCTCCTCGGGCGTGTTCAGGCAGTCCACGAAGGCGTAGATCCACAGGGCCAGGACCAGCAGGAAGGGCAGATACCTGAGCATGGCGGCGAGATTCTCCTGAGTGGTGGGACGGCCCCGGTGACGGGGTCAGGTTAGCGGGTGGCAGATACTTGGACACATGGCTTACGACGATCTTCGCTCCCTGCTCAGGGCACTGGAGCGCGAGGGAGACCTCAAGCGCATCAAGGCCGAGGTGGACCCGTATCTGGAGGTCGGGGAGATCGTCGACCGGGTCCAGAAGGCCGGTGGGCCCGCGCTTCTCTTCGAGAAGGTGAAGGGGTCCTCGATGCCCCTCGCCATGAACGTCTTCGGGACCGACCGGCGGCTGCTGAAGGCGCTGGGGCTGAAGTCGTACGGCGACATCTCCGACAAGATCGGCGGGCTGCTGCGGCCCGAGCTGCCGCAGGGGTTCGTGGGCGTGCGGGACGCCTTCGGGAAGCTCGGCTCGATGACGCACGTACCGCCGAAGAAGGTCAAGGACGCGCCCGTGCAGGAGGTCGTGCTGCACGGGGACGACGTCGATCTCGACGCGCTGCCCGCGCTGTTCACCTGGCCGCAGGACGGCGGGTCCTTCTTCAATCTCGGGCTCACGCACACCAAGGACCCGGAGAGCGGGATCCGCAATCTCGGGCTCTACCGGCTCCAGCGGCACGACAAGCGCACCATCGGCATGCACTGGCAGATCCACAAGGACAGCCGGAACCACTACCAGGTCGCGGCCCGGAGGGGGGAGCGGCTGCCGGTCGCCATCGCCTTCGGGTGTCCGCCCGCCGTGACCTACGCCTCCACCGCGCCGCTTCCCGGTGACATCGACGAGTACCTCTTCGCCGGGTTCATCGCGGGAAAGCGGATCGAGATGGTCGACTGCAAGACCGTGCCGCTGCAGGTGCCGGCGCAGGCCGAGGTCGTCATCGAGGGGTGGCTGGAGCCCGGCGAGATGCTGCCGGAGGGGCCGTTCGGCGACCACACCGGGTTCTACACGCCCCAGGAGCCGTTCCCCGCCCTCACCATCGACTGCGTGACGATGCGGAAGCGGCCGTTGCTTCAGTCGATCGTCGTAGGGCGGCCTCCGACGGAGGACGGACCGCTGGGACGGGCGACCGAGCGCTTCTTCCTCCCCCTCCTGAAGATCATCGTGCCGGACATCGTGGACTACCACCTGCCCGAAGCGGGCGGATTCCACAACTGCGCGATCGTCTCCATCGACAAGAAGTACCCGAAGCACGCCCAGAAGGTGATGCACGCGGTCTGGGGTGCGCACATGATGTCCCTGACCAAGCTGATCGTGGTCGTCGACGCCGACTGTGACGTCCACGATCTGCACGAGGTCGCGTGGCGGGCGCTGGGCAACACGGACTACGCCCGGGACCTGTCGGTCGTGGAAGGACCCGTCGATCATCTCGACCATGCCTCCTACCAGCAGTTCTGGGGTGGCAAGGCGGGGATCGACGCGACGAGGAAGTGGCCCGAGGAGGGCTACACGCGGGACGGCGGCTGGCCCGAGATGGTGCTGTCCGACCCGGAGACGGCGGCGAAGGTCGACCGCCGGTGGAAGGAGTACGGCCTGTGAGCAGCGCGTCAGCCGCGATCCCGCAGCCGGGGCGCACCAAGGCGTTCCTGCGCCTCGTCATGATCGAGCACTCCGTCTTCGCCCTGCCCTTCGCCTACATCGCGGCACTGACCGCGATGTTCCGGCTGGACGGGAACATCCACTGGGGGCGGCTGCTGCTGGTCACCATCTGCATGGTGGGGCTGCGCACGTTCGCGATGGCGGTCAACCGGATCATCGACCGGGAGATCGACGCCCGTAACCCGCGCACCGCACACCGCGAGCTGGTGACCGGCGCGATGACGGTCAGGCACGCGTGGACGGGCGCGCTCGTCGCGCTGGTCGTCTTCCTGGGCTCGGCGGCGCTCCTCAACCCGCTGTGCCTGGCGCTGGCCCCCATCGCGGTGATCCCGATGGTGGTCTACCCCTACGGCAAGCGGTTCACGAACTTCCCGCAGGCCATCCTCGGTCTCGCCCAGGCGATGGGCCCGGTCGGCGGCTGGCTGGCGATCACCGGCGAGTGGTCCTGGGACGCGGTGATCCTCGGTCTGGCCGTCGGCATCTGGATCGGCGGCTTCGACCTGATCTACGCCTGCCAGGACATCGAGACCGACCGCGAGATCGGTGTGATGTCGGTGCCGGCGCGCTTCGGCATCCCGGCGTCCATCTGGGGCGCGCGCGTCTGCCACGCCATCACCACGGCCCTCCTCGCCTGGTACGGCGCGGCGACCGGCGCGGGTGCCTTCTTCTGGTTCGGCCTGCTGATCGTCGCGGGCGCGTTCGTCTACGAGCACTCGATCGTGCGGCCGCATGATCTTTCGCGGCTGAACAGGGCGTTCTTCAGCGTCAACGGGTTCATCGGGATCGCACTGTTCGTGTGTGCGCTGCTGGATCTGCTGGTCCGGGGTCTGACCGTGTGAGTAGCGTGCGGCCCATGGACCGTCTGCACGCGCAGCTCTCTCGTTTCGAGGACGCGTTTCCCGGGTTCCTGACGGAGATCGTCGAGGGCAGCGTGGTGGCGACACCGGACACACCGCACCACGGGCGCACGATTCAGCAGCTGTGGGCCACCGTCGAGGGGCAGCTGCCGTCGGACCGTGGCCTGGTGAGCGATGTGGCCTTTCCGTTCGACGACGCCAATGAGTTCTGCCCGGACCTTGCGGTCATTCCCGCCGCGGCGGAGGCCGAGAATCGCATGGCATATCCGCCGGACCTCATCGAGTTCGTGGTTGAGGTGGTGTCTCAGGGCAGCATCCACCGCGACTACGAGGTCAAGCCCCGCTGGTATGCCTCCCGGGGCATCGCCAACTATTTGATCCTCGACTCCCTCAAGGGTCACTGCGTCACGATGTGGAACCCGGGACCTGACGGCTACCGCGGCCGCGACACCATCCCGTACGGAACCGATGTCGCCGTCGACTCCCCGCTGGGCAGGCTCACGATCCGCACCGCTCACCTCCCGGTCGACCCGAGAGCCCGCCCTCAGGCCTGAAGCGCCGGCCTCTGTTGGGCGGGGCGCCGGAACGCGAACGCCGCCCCCACCCCCGCCGCCAGTCCGATCAGGTGGGCCTGCCAGCTCACCCCCGACTGCGTGGGCGCGAGGCCGAACAGGATCGACGTGCCCCAGACCACGCCGATCAGCAGGCCCACCGCGATGCCCAGCGGGCGGCGCTCGACGAAGCCGGTGACCAGCAGGAAGCCGAAGAGGCCGAAGATCAGGCCGGAGGCGCCCGCCGTGTTGGTGTGGGCCGGGGATATGAGCCAGACGCCCAGGCCGTCCGCGACGATGACCAGCGCGCAGACCGCGGCGAAGCGGCGGATGCCGCCCAGCGCGGCGAGGAAGCCGAACACCAGCAGCGGCACGCTGTTCGCCGCCACATGGGCGAAGCCGAAGTGGATGAACGCGGCCGGCACGATGTCGATCAGTTCGGACGGCTCACGCGGCACGATCCCGAGGCTGTCGAGCGCGTGGCCGGACACCACGTCCACCACTTCGAGCAGCCACAACAGCGCGACCCAGCCCACCATCAGCTTGGCCGCGGCCTTCGCGCGGTCGCCCCGCGACCACTCCGACTCCGTACCGGACATGGCACCCCCCACGGTCCACTCGCGGTCCACTCGTCCCCACAGAAGAACGCCCCGGCACCCTTGGCCGGTTCCCGTTCCGCGACGCCAGCTAGGCTCGGTCCCGTGAACCCAGTCAAGCCAGGAGAGACGCCGCGTACGCCTTGGATCGTAGGGGTGTCCGGCGCTTCCGGCACCCCATACGCGGCTGCGGTGCTGCGCGGGCTCCTCGACGCGGGCGAGAGTGTCGACCTCGTCGTGTCCCGGGCGTCCCGGCTCACCCTCCTCGACGAGACGGGGATCTCCTTCAGGGACGCGCACTGGCAGGACGACCTGCGCGAATGGCTGGCCCGCGGCGCCGACGGCAAGCCCGGCACATTCGAGCACGCCATCGACACCGATGCCGTACGGCACTGGAGCGCGGGCGACCTCGCGGCGGGGCCGTCCTCGGGGTCGTATCCCGCGAAGGGGATGCTGATCGTGCCGGCGTCGACCGCCTGTGTCGCCGGGGTCGCCCTCGGGCTGAGCAAGGACCTGTTGCAGCGGGCGGCGAGCGTGACCCTCAAGGAGCGGCGCCCGCTGGTGGTGTCCGTCCGCGAGACGCCGTTGAACGGGCAGACACTGCGGCACCTGGTGACCCTGGACGACCTAGGCGCGGCCGTGGTGCCGGCCTCGCCCGGTTTCTACGCGGGCGCCACCCACATCCAGGACCTGGTGGACTTCGTCGCCGGGCGGGTCCTGGACGCCGCGGGCGTCGAGCACGATCTGTACCGCCGGTGGAAGGGCGACCTCGGGGGTTCCCGCACCACCGACAACTGACGCAGCACCGACAACTGACGTACGGCACCCAGTAATTCATCCTCATCGTCATCACCGGAAGGCAATCGATCGCATGGACGCGGTGGACAGGCAGCTCATCCAGGCCCTGAGAGAGAACGGCCGGGCCTCCTACGCGGAGCTGGGGCGCCTCGTCGGCCTGTCGGGACCCAGCGTCACCGACCGCATCAACCGGCTGGAGGCGGCCGGTGTCATCACCGGCTACCGTGCGACCGTCGACTCGGCCTCGCTCGGCCTCGGCGTGATCGCCCTGATCGGCATCTCCCTCTCGGACGCCGCCGACCACGAGGACGTGGCGGCCCGGCTGAAGGACCTCAGCGAGATCGAGGACTGCTGGTTCATCGCGGGCGAGGACTCGTTCATGCTCAAGGTGCGGGCACCGGACGTGGACGGCCTGGAGAAGACCATCCGACGGCTGTCCGGGACCAAGGGCGTGTCCCGTACTCGTACGACCATCGTGCTCTCCACGAAGTGGGAGAACCGGGTCGGAGAGCTGCCCGAAGAGGCGTAGGCGCGAAGCGCCGTTTGGGGCCCCTCCCGCCCGAAGGGTGGGGGAGTACCGTTGACCGAGTCTGTCTTAGGAAGAGGTATGGGCATGGATGTCGGGCTCAAGCGCGAGCTGGAGCAGAAGGTCCGCTCCGGTGAGCGGCTGTCCCGCGAGGACGGCGTCGCGCTCTACGAGTCGGACGACCTGGCCTGGCTCGGCGGGCTGGCGCACGAGGTGCGGACGCGGAAGAACGGCGATGTCGTCCACTTCAACGTCAACCGCCACCTCAACATGACCAACGTGTGCACGGCGTCCTGCGCCTACTGCTCGTTCCAGCGCAAGCCGGGCGAGAAGGACGCGTACACGATGCGCATCGAGGAGGCCGTCCGCCTCGCCAAGGCGATGGAGGGCGAGAACCTCACCGAGCTGCACATCGTCAACGGCCTGCACCCGAACCTCCCCTGGCGCTACTACCCGCGCTCCCTGAGCGAGCTGAAGAAGGCCCTCCCGAACGTCTCGCTGAAGGCCTTCACGGCGACGGAGATCCACCACTTCGAGACGATCTCGGGGCTCAGCGCCTCCGAGATCCTCGACGAGCTGATCGACGCGGGTCTGGAGTCGTTGACCGGCGGTGGCGCGGAGATCTTCGACTGGGAGGTCCGCCAGCACATCGTGGACCACCGCACGCACTGGGAGGACTGGTCGCGCATCCACCGGCTGGCGCACGAGAAGGGTCTCAAGACCCCGTGCACCATGCTCTACGGCCACATCGAGGAGCCGCGCCACCGCGTGGACCACGTGCTGCGGCTGCGTGAACTCCAGGACGAGACCGGCGGTTTCCAGGTCTTCATCCCGCTGCGCTACCAGCACGACTTCGTGGACATGAAGGACGGCAAGGTCCGGAACCGGCTGCAGGCGCGGACGCAGATGGCCACGGGCGCCGAGGCGCTGAAGACCTTCGCTGTCTCCCGGCTGCTCTTCGACAACGTCCCGCACGTCAAGGTCTTCTGGGTGATGCACGGCGTCCAGACCGCGCAGCTCGCGCTCCAGCACGGCGCGGACGACATGGACGGCTCGGTCGTCGAGTACAAGATCACGCACGACGCCGACAACTACGGCACCCCGAACAAGCTCACCCGCGACGACCTCCTCGACCTGATCCGCGACGCCGGTTTCCAGCCGGTCGAGCGGAACACGCGTTACGAGATCATCCGCGAGTACGACGGCCCGGACCCGGCGCGGCGCGAGTCCCCGCAGCCGATGCGAGTGTGACCACCGAACGATGGCGCTCACTTTCGAACTGGACCCCGCGACAACCCCTGCCCTGCGCGAGGAGATCCTCACCCTCTGGGCGGACGTCTCCAACGCGGGCGGCTCGGTCGGCTTCGTCGCGCCGGTCACGGTGGACGAGATACGGCCCGAGCTGATCAAGCACTTCGTCTCCATGGCGGAGGGCCGCACCCGGCTGCTGGTCGGCCGGGACGAGACGGGCACGGTCGCCGCGACCGTGTTCCTCGCGTTCAACACGCACCGGCTGATGCTGCACTGGATCTGGCTCTACACGGTGATGGTCCACCCCCGTCACCAGGGCAAGGGGTATGGGCGGGACCTGCTGGCCGCCGCCGAGCGGGCCGCCCGCGGCCTCGACGGCATCGAGGCGATCCGCCTCACCTGCCGGGGCGGGCACGGCCTGGAGCGGTTCTACGGCTCCTGCGGCTACAAGGAGGTCGGCCGGGTGCCCGGCGCGATCCGTGTCGCCCCGGGGGACGACCGGGACGACATCTTCATGCTGCTGCCGCTGCTCTGAGCCGCCGGGGTGGGCCGCGCACCCCGCCGGAAGATCGGTGGGGGCGCGTGCTTCACTGGATGGGCCTGTTCGTCACGGTTACGGAAGAGTGGATTGAGATGTTCCGCTACACGCTGATGCGCCTCGGAGTCTTCGCGGGCTGCCTCGGAGTCGTCTGGGGCCTCGTCTACCTCGGCGTCTTCCCGCGCGGCTTCGGTGAGTCCAACGGCATGTGGATCGTGCTGCTGGCGCTGGTGATCTCGGCGCCGATCAGCTTCGTGGTGCTGCGCGGGGTGCGGGACCGGGCCTCGGTGCAGATCGTCGAGCGGGTCGACCGGATGAAGGCCAACCTGGACGCCAACCGCAACCAGGAGGACGAGGCCGTCGACGCCGCCGGTCCGCAGGGACAGACTTCCTGACTCCTGGGTCGAACTACCCTTGCCCCCATGGGTGCCGTGAAGACCAAGCGGATGCCGCGCGCGGTCCGTGAGCAGCAGATGCTCGACGCCGCCGTGCGGACCTTCGGACAGCGCGGCTACATGGCCGCGTCGATGGACGAGATAGCCGAACTCGCGGGCGTGTCCAAGCCGTTGGTGTATCTCTACCTGAACTCGAAGGAAGACCTGTTCACCGCGTGCATCCGGCGCGAGGGCCAGGCGCTCACCGAGGCGGTGCGGGCCGGGGTCGACACCCGTTCGCCCGCCGACCGCCAACTCTGGGACGGGCTGCGGGCGTTCTTCACCCACACCGCCCAGCACCCGGACGGCTGGTCCGTCCTGCATCTCCAGGCCCGCACCCACGGTGAGCCCTTCGCGGCCGAGGTGGCCGCGCTGCGCGCCGAACTCGTCGCGTTCGTCACCGAGTTGATCGCGGTCACCGCCCGCGAGGCGCACCGCGACCGTGATCCCGACCTGGCCGAGCGCGAGGTGGCCGGCCTCGCGGAGGCGCTGGTCGGTGCCGCCGAGTCCCTCGCCGCCTGGTCCAACGCGACTCCGGGGGTCACCGCGAAGCAGACGGCGGCGACCCTGATGAACTTCGCGTGGGCCGGCCTCGGCAACCTGATGGAGGGGCGGCCCTGGTCACCGCCGGCGACCACCGAGGACCGACCCTGAGGTCTCAGACGGCCCCCCACTTGCGCAGCGTCGGCGCCACCCGCTGGTATCCCACCCGGTACACGGCCTTGGCGCCGCGCCGGGCCACTCCTCGTACGGCTCTCTTCACCCGGCCCGAACCGCCCGCGCCCAGCGGGGTGTTGAGCGGGCGGCCCTTCTCGTCGAAGCCGTTGCGGGCCAGGAGGCCGCCCAGGTAGATGCCGGCGCGTTCCGGTGTGTAGTAGGGGCGCAGCGTCGGCAGGGGTCCCGCGGCGCGCAGCGCGGCCACGCGGGCGCGGGCGGCGGCGTAGGGGTCGCTCTTGCCGATGCCCTGGGCGTCGGCCCAGGCGGGGTCGGGCAACGGCAGCGCGCCGGCGTCGAGTTCGTCCCAGGAGGCGAGGCAGCCGGAGTGGATGAAGTAGTGGTTGCCGTGTGCCTCGCGGACGCCGAAGTCGGTGAGGATCGCGGTGGGGATTCCCCGCTGCATCGACTCCAGCGCGGCGGTGGAGCTGACGGTCACCAGCAGGTCGGTGCGGTCGAGGACCTCGCCCATGTTGCCGTAGACCAACTGGAGGTTGGCGGGGGCGGGTTCGGCGAGGTTCTGGACGAGGAGCTGGTAGGGGTCGGCCTCGACGTGGGTGGTGTGTTCGCCGGGGAGGCTGCGCAGCTTCATCAGGACCTGGCGGTCGGGGTGGTGCCGGGCGTGCGCGGCGGCCCGTTCCAGCAGTCGTAGCCGGTCCTGCTTGCTCTTGGGAACGGAGGGCTGGACGGCGAAGGTGAGGGTGAACGGCCGTTCGGTGGACGGCCGGTAGGGCTCGCCGCCGAGGAAGGGCAGCGCGCACTCGACGACCGAGTCCGGGTCGATGCCGACGCCGGCGAACGCGGCGCCGAACCGGTCCGCGTCGTAGGTGGAGTTGGCGAGGACGACGTCGGTGCCGCCGCGGGTGAGCAGGCCGTCGATCATCTTCTCGTAGACGACGCCGACGTATCCGGTGACGGTGATCGGCCGGTGTTCGCGGCCCGCCCAGGCGAGGCCGAGGCTGTGGGTGAGGGCGAGGACCGTGCCGCCGGAGACGGCCATGACGACGATGTCGGCGTCGGCCAGTTCCGCGTCGTCGACCAGTTCGGCGGCGGGGAGTTCGCGCGCGGTGTCGGGCTCGATGCCGATCTCGGCGAGCTGCCGCTCGGTGGGGGTCGACCGGCCGCGCAGGAAGTACGCGTCGAGGGCGTGCCCCGGGGCGATCTGCTGTGCCACGGACGCGCCCCACTTCCAGCGGGTGTCCGAGTCGGCGAGTACGGCGATGCGTCTGGGGGGCATGGCTCAGGGGCCCTTCCTGGCGGGTCCGGCGAAGTGAGCCGAGGGTAAGAACGAACCCTGAGGAACGTATGAGCGATGTCTTGAAAGTGCCTTGGGCGGGCTGGGGTTCTCCTGTGCGGAATCCTCAAGGGCCCTTTGTTCGCCTGGGGTTTCGCGATCGCCCGGAAGGGGCCGGACATCCTTTGTTCGCCCAGTGTTCATGGGGGTTCAGACAACGACCCGGCGCACGAACCCCTCCACGTGTGTCCGGCCGGTCGCGTCCCGCAGGGCGAAGCGGTCGTCGAGCGCCGCGTACTCCACGGTTCCCGGCAGCAGCACCGGGGCCCTGAACTCGGCCCGGACCAGCGCGCGTTCGGGGGTCCCGTGGGCGGCGAGGCAGCGGGCCGCCGTCCACATGCCGTGCGCGATGGCCCGGGGGAAGCCGAACAGGCGGGCGGTGAGCGGGTGGAGGTGGATGGGGTTGCGGTCGCCGGACGCGGCGCCGTAGCGCCGGCCCACGTCCTCGCCGAGCCGCCACTCGGCGACGGTGGGCAGCGGCTCGGACTCCTCCGTCGCCGCGGGCGGCCGCGCCTCGGTGCGGTGCCGGGCGAGATAGGTGCTGCGTGACTCCCACACGAGTGCGCCGTCGGCCCGCATCTCCGTCGTGACCTTCGCCTCGGTGCCGCGCCGGTGCGGGGCCAACTCGTCGACGTAGACCGTCAGTTCGTACTCGCCGGTGGCGGGTGTCGCGGTGTGCCGGGTGATCTCCACCGAGGTGTGGACCAGGCCGAGCAGCGGCAGCGGGAAGGCGCGGCAGCTCATCAGGCGCATGGCCAGGGGGAAGCCGAGGACGTGCGGATAGGTGACGGGCAGGGCGTCGTCGCCGGTGGGGAAGCCGCACACCCGCTCGTAGGCGGCCAGCTTGGCCAGGTCCACGCGGACGCCGGGCAGGACGAGCCGGGTGCGGGGGAACTCGGCGTCGGCGCGGGGCCGTTTGAAGGGGGAGAGCAGGGCGCCGCGGAGAAGGAGCGGGGTGAGCGCGGGGGTGTCGGTGAGGGGTGGATAGGGGTTGGCCATGTCCCACTCCCGGGTGGTGTCCTGGGCGGCTCTTTTCATCTTACTTCGGAGTAAGGTTACCGCAGGTAAGGCCAAGTGGGGCGAGCCGGGCGGCCCATGGCGGGTGCATGGACGACGCATGGCCGGCCCACGGCCGACAAAACGCTGCGAACCCGCCGAGGTTGCACAGGCCCGGCTCCGTACCACCCCCGAACCCGCACAAAGTCCCCACGAGGGACCCGTACGATCTTCGACCTGACCCGAGGTAACACCCGGCCGTCGGTCGTAGATGAACACCTCGGTACGCGCCATGCGTACCTAATGCAGCAGAGCGGTACAAGCTGCACGCCTCAGGAGCTGCCATGTCCCTCGCCTACCCGTCCGGCTACGACTACGACGGCGCGCCCGTACTCGTGGAGCCCGAGATACGGCGGCTGGACGGCGTGGTCCGCGAGGTCTCCGTACCGCCGCTGGTCCCGCCGGCCACCCACGGCTCGCTCGCCGACGTGCCGTTCGAGAACGCGGCGGCGGCCCCCGACCACCTGGTCCTCAGCAGACAGGCGGAGGACGGGAGTTGGGTGGACGTCACGGCGGCCGAGTTCGCCGAGCAGGTGCAGGCCCTCGCCAAGGGACTGATCGCGGAGGGCCTCGCGCCGGGCGACCGGATCGCTGTCATGGCGCGCACCTCGTACGAGTGGACGCTCCTCGACTTCGCCGCGTGGGCCGCCGGTCTGGTCACCGTCCCCATCTACCCGACCTCCTCCCTCTTCCAGATCCGCTGGATCCTCCAGGACACCGGCGCGGTCGCGATGGCCGCCGAAACCGTCGCGCAGGCGTCGTCACTCGGCCCGGAGACGCCACGCCTCCCCGACCTGCGCCACATGTGGATCTTCGAGAAGGGGCACCTGGACCGGCTGGCCGAACTGGGCCGGACCGTCCCGGACCAGGAAGTCGCCGTACGCCGTGGGGTGTTGCTGCCCGACACGCTCGCCACCGTCATCTACACCTCGGGCACCACCGGCCGCCCCAAGGGCTGCGCGATCACCCACGGCAACTTCCTCGCCGAGGTCGACAACGCGATCGAACTCCTCTACGGCGTCTTCAAGAACAAGTCGAACGAGGAACCCTCCACGCTCCTCTTCCTCCCGTACTCCCATGTCTTCGGCCGGATGGTCGCGGTCGCCTGCATCCGCGCCCGGGTCCGCCTCGGCCACGCCGCGAGCCTCAAGTCCGAGGACCTGCTGGCGGATCTCGCGAGCTTCCAGCCCACCTTCCTGCTGGCCATCCCGTACATGCTGGAGAAGGTCTTCAACAACGCCCGGGCGAAGGCGGAGAAGAGCGGCCGCGGCAAGATCTTCGACCGCGCGACCAACGCGGCCGTCCGCTACGGCGAGGCCCTGGAGACCCGCCAGTCCGGCCAGGGCTCGGGCCCGAGCGGCCCGCTGAGGACGGCCCGCGCCTTCTACGACCCGCTGGTCTACCGCAAGATCCGCAACGCGCTGGGCGGCAAGCTCCGTTACGTCATCTGCGGCGGCTCCCCGCTGGGCCGCCGGCTCGCCGCGTTCTACGCCGGCGCGGGCATCGAGATCTTCGAGGGCTACGGCCTGACCGAGACCACGGCCGCGGCGACCTGCACGCCACCTCTCAAACCCCGCCTGGGGACGGTGGGTTGGCCGATGCCCGGCACCAGGGTCCGGATCGCCTCCGACGGGGAGATCCTGCTCGCCGGCGGCCAGGTCTTCCGCGGCTACTGGGACCCGCACGGCGACGGGGTCGCCCCCGCCTCCCAGGACGGCTGGCTCGCCACCGGCGACATCGGCCATCTCGACGACGAGGGCTATCTGACCATCACCGGCCGCAAGAAGGAGATCCTGATCACCGCGGGCGGCAAGAACGTGGCGCCGGCCCCGCTGGAGAACTGGCTGCGCGCCCACCCCCTGATCGCCCAGTGCATCGTCGTCGGCGACCGCCGCCCCTACGTCGCCGCCCTCATCACCCTCGACCTCGAAGGCATCACCCACTGGCGCCAGATGAACGGCAAACACCCCGTCCCCGCCGAACTCCTCGTCGACGACGACGAGTTGAGAGCGGTCCTGCAACGCGCCGTCGACGACGCCAACAAGCTGGTCTCCCGCCCCGAGTCCATCCGCCGCTTCAGCGTCCTCCCGGTCGACTTCACCGAGGCGGCGGGACATCTGACGCCGTCGATGAAGTTGCGGCGGGAGGTCGTGATGCGGGACTTCGAGCGGGACATCGAGGCGCTGTACGCGAACTAAGCACTGTTCGGGGCGATTTGGCGTTTTGGCGCAGACCTGGTTATTGACTTCACAAGACCCCCGCGCGACATTCCCAGCCCATTTCCCCGTCGGGCTGGAGCGGCCATGACCCCGAGCACGGACGCACATGCGGAACTCCCGGGCAGAAGAAGCGTGTTGGCCGGTGGTGCGGTCGCCGCGCTGGCCGTCGCCGGAGTCTCCTCCCCGGCCCGCGCGGCCGACCTTCCCCTCCTCGGCACCTACGACGTCGTGGTGATCGGCTCCGGAGCGGCCGGGATGACCGCCGCGCTGACCGCCGCCAAGCAGGGCCTGAGCTGTGTCGTGGTGGAGAAGGCGCCGACCTTCGGGGGCTCGGCGGCCCGCTCGGGCGCCGGGATCTGGATCCCCAACAACCCGGTGATCCTGGCCGCCGGAGTCCCCGACACCCCCGCCAAGGCGGCCACTTACCTCGCCGCGGTCGTCGGCGCCGACGTCCCCGCCGAGCGGCAGCAGTCCTTCCTCGCCCACGGCCCCGCCATGGTCTCCTTCGTCATGGCCAACAGCCCGCTGCGCTTCCGCTGGATGGAGGGATACAGCGACTACTACCCGGAGTTGCCGGGCGGCCTTCCCAACGGCCGTTCCATAGAACCCGACCAGCTCGACGGCAACATCCTCGGCGCCGAACTCGCCCACCTCAACCCGCCGTACCTCACCGTCCCGGCCGGCATGGTCGTCTTCAGCGCCGACTACAAGTGGCTCGCCCTGGCCGCGGTCAACGCGAAGGGCGCCGCCGTGGCCACCCAGTGCCTGGCCCGCGGCACCCAGGCGGCGCTGCTCGGACAGAAGCCGCTCACCATGGGCCAGTCCCTCGCCGCAGGACTGCGCGCCGGACTCCAGTCCGCGCAGGTGCCGGTATGGCTCAACACCCCTTTGACCGACCTGCACTTGGAGGCCGGCGCCGTCACCGGAGCCGTCGTCACCCGCAACGGAACCGCCGGTCTGGTCCGCGCCCGGCGCGGGGTCGTGGTCGGCTCCGGCGGCTTCGAGCACAACGCGGCCATGCGCGCCCAGTACCAGCGCCAGCCCATCGGCACGGACTGGACGGTCGGCGCGAAGGAGAACACCGGTGACGGCATCCAGGCGGGCCAGAGGGCGGGCGCCTCGCTCGCACTGATGGACGACGCCTGGTGGGGCCCGGCCATCCCGCTCCCCGCCGACCCCTACTTCTGCCTCGCCGAACGCACCCTCCCCGGCGGCCTGTTGATCAACCAGGCCGGTTCCCGCTTCGTCAACGAGGCCGCCCCCTACAGCGACGTCGTCCACACGATGTACGACCGCAACGCCGCCGCCCCCGACATCCCGGCCTATCTGATCGTCGACCAGAACTACCGCAACCGCTACCTCTTCAGGGACGTGCTGCCGACGCTCCCCTTCCCCGACGAGTGGTACAGCTCCGGCGCGGCCCACAAGGCGTGGACGTGGGACGCCCTGGCCTCCTCGATCGGCGTCCCGGCGGCGGCCCTCCGCTCCACCGTCACCCGCTTCAACTCCCTCGCGGCCGGCGGCAAGGACACCGACTTCGGACGCGGCGACAGCGCCTACGACCACTACTACACGGACCCCGCGATCCTCCCCGACTCCTGCCTCGCCCCGCTCTGGCTCCCCCCGTACTACGCCCTCCGCATCGTCCCCGGCGACCTCGGCACCAAGGGCGGGATGCGCACGGACGCACGGGCGCGGGTGCTGCGGGCGGACGGTTCGGTGATCCCGGGCCTGTACGCGGCGGGCAACGCGAGCGCGGCGGTGATGGGCCACAGCTACGCGGGCGCGGGCTCGACGATCGGTCCGGCGATGACGTTCGGGTATGTGGCGGCGCTGGATCTGGCGGGGGCGCTGTAGCGGCCGCGGGGCTGCTGACCCGGCCTGGTCATCACGGGGTCAAGGGATGGCCAGGCCGTTGCCAAGCGGCCGTATGCATTGCGCATGCAACGGGCCGGTAGGGCGGACATAGCCGGATTTGGGCCCTCGGTCGGTGGCTACTGTGATGGCGCGAACACGTCCACAGCGACGATCACGACCTACGGGGATGAGGAGACGGCGGTGGGGGAGCCGAACCGGTCACGCCTTCTTGAGTACGCACAGGGGTCGGCGGCAGCGGAGGTGCCCGAGGTACGCCGGTCGAGCCTGCTCGACTACGCGGAGGCGACACCGCCACCCGGGCCTTCGGCGGACGGGCGGCCGGGGCCACGGCCCGGGGTGCCGCCGTACGAGACGGCTGTGTTCGTGCCCGCTCATCCTCGGTATGTCGAAGCGGTGGACGACGACGGGCGGCCGGTCCGGGTGCCGTTCGTCGTCTACGAACTCTTCGAGCATCCCCCGGGGCACACCGCGGCCTACGCCTTCACCACGGTGGAGAAGCTGGTGACCGCGTTCGGCGAGGCCCAGCCGTGGGTGCTCACCTCGATCGGGCCGCTCGCCGAGGCGCTGGGGGAGCGGGGCGCCACCGTGGTCCTCGACCCGAAGGTCGCTCCGGGGCGGCACAACTGGCAGCCGGCCGACGTGGCCGCCTACGCACGGGAGGTGCGCTGATGTCGGCCGACTTCAAGGCGGTGCTGAGCGACCTCACCTCGATGGCCACCACCTTCCACGACCAGGCCACCGACTACCGCAAACTCCAGCCTCAGGTCTCCCCGCCCGTGGTGAGCGGCGGTGACGCCGGCCTCGACGACGCGATCAAGGAGGTCGCCCACCTCATCCTCGGTCTGCACATCGGCTTCGCCGACCGGCTGGACGACCACGGCGACAAGGTCGCGTACGCGCGCGACTCCTTCCACCGGCACGACGTCGACGTCCACGGAGTGTTCGAGGACCTGATGGTGGGGGACGGCTGATGGGCGACAGCTGGATCGGCGGCGACATCGGCGGACTGCACACCATGGCCACCACGTACAAGAACGCCAAGGACCAACTCGACGACGTGGTGCGGCCGGTGACCAATGCCGTCGAGTCGCTCGTCGACGACGCCGGGTGGAAGGGCGACGCGGCGGAGGAGTTCCGCGCGCAGTGGAGCGAGGACGCGCTGACGGCGGGTGCCTTCGCCAGCCTGGTGTTCGAGGTCGGGGACATCCTCGGCACCCTCGCCGACGCGCTGTCCACATGCGAGACGGCACTCCAGAACGCCGAGCACGTCGCCACGGGCAAGGGCGTGCCCATGGGCGACAAGGGTGTGCCCCTGGCCATGGTCACGGCGAACCCGCCCAGCGCGGCGGACCAGAAGACGATCTCCGCGATGACCGAGTACGACACGGTCCGCAAGCAGGTCGCGCACACCGCCCAGCACGCCCGGCTGGTCGCCGCGGACAAACTGCGCGGGTTGTACGCCCAGGTCACGGACCCGGTGTCGACCGGCGACAAGATCACCATCGCCGACGCGCTGCGCGGTCTGTACGCCTACGACGCGGAGGACGCGCGGGCCGGCGGCAAGAAGGCGCGCACCCAGCTCGACGACGCGAAGGCCGCGGAGCAGACCGCGAAGAAGGAACTCCGCGCGGAACGCAAGGCGTACCAGAAGGCGGGCCGCTCCCTCCCCAAGGACCTGCCCGCGAAGGGCGCCTACCGCGACGCCGTCATGCAGGTCGACTCCCTGGAGGAGGCCATCGCCCGCGCCGACATCGGCAGCAGCAAGCTCCCGTACGACCGGCTCCTGAACGTCAAACTCGCCGACGCGGCGGACGCGTTGAGACTGGGCAAAGGGCTTGAGGCACTGCCCGAGTTCCTCAAGGAGGTCCCGGTCATCGACGTCGCAGCGGCCGCCGCGTGCGGGTTGGTGGAGGCGAAGGACGACCACGACAAGGGGTGGTCGTGGCAGCACTCGGTGACGGTGGATGTCGGGGTGGCCGTGGGGGGTGTGGCGGCGGGGGCACTGGCGGTGGCGGCGGCGCCTGTCGAGGGTGCGGTCGCGGTCGCGGTCGTCGGGGTCGGTGCGACGATCGTCGCGACCAGCGTCCTTGACCACGCCGTCCACGAGCACTGGAGCGAGGACATCCATGACCACGGCGTGGTCGGCGGTGTACTCACCGGTGCGGGCCATGTGGGCACGGAGACCTGGGACGACGCGAAACGACTGACGAAGGACGTGTGGCACGGTGTCAAAAGCATCTTCTGAGGTCACCGCCGCCGGGGCCCCCGTGGAGATCCCGAAGCTGCCGAAGCTCGGCAGGACCTGGTACAAGCGCGGCGCGCTCTACTGGCTGTGCCGGACCCGCACCACGCTGTTCCTCCTCATCCTGATGGCGGGGATCTCCTTCTTTTCGCTGGCCCTCTACGCAGGCTTCCGGGACGAGATGCCGCACACCGTACGCACGGTGTGCGACTGTGTGCAGGTGGTCGCGGCCTGCGCGGCCCTGGTCTGGGGCTGGATCAAGCAGCGCCGGGGACATCGACAGGCCCTCCTGGACCCGCCCAGCCCGAAGCAGACCTGGATCGCCAAGCGCGACCACAACCGGCAGGCCGGCAGGTCGGCCGGCTTCGGCGCCGTGGGCGGGCGGGTGCTCATCGCCCTGGCCGCGCCCGTCATGCCGGCCTTCGCCGCGTACCTCGTCGGCTGGCTCGCCGCCTGGACCACCGTCCGCGAATATCCGAGCGAGGTCGGCGCCCGCCGCTGGCTCCAGGAGCATCCCTCGGGCACATGATCCCCTCCGACATCCCGAAGCTCCCCGGGCTCGGCACCACTTGGTACCAGCGTGGCCCCCGCTACTGGCTGCGCCGCGCCTCCGGGGCCCTGCTCTGGCTCCTCGTGATGGCCTTCTTCTGCTACATCGCGCTCGTCCTCTACAGAGGCTTCCGCACCAGCCTGCCGCCGACGGTGCGCACGGTGTGGGACGGGGCGCAGGCCGTGGTGTCCGTCGGGGCCCTTGTCTGGGGATGGCGGGTCCAGCGGCGGGACCTCCGCAGGAAGCTGCTGGACCCACCGACGCCCGACCAGGCCCGTCAGGCGAAGCGGGACGAGACCCGGCGCTCCACCGGACTCGCCGTCGCGGGCCGAGCCCTCTGGCTGGTCGCGGCACCGGTCGCTCCGGCCCTCGTGGCGGGCTGCGTCGGCTGGGTGGCCGCCGCCTTCACCGTCCGCGAATACCCCAGCGAGGTCGGCGCCCGCCGAGCTCTAGAGAACAGCCGCGGTCTTACGACCGGTCAGAAACGCCTGCGCTGACGTCTCCCCGAGTTCCGTGTTCGCCTCCCGTACGATCCGCGACCGCACCGCGAACCCCGCCGCCTCCAGCAGCCCGGCCATCGCCTCCGGTCGTCGCCGTTCGAAGTCCAGGCGGACCGGGTGGCCGAAGGGACGGTCGAGGGTGAGGGGCCGGTCGCCCGCCTGGAAGGCGATCAGGAGATGGCCGCCGGGTGCCAGGACGCGGTGGAACTCCGCGAAGAGGGACGGGAGTCGGTCCACAGGGGTGTGGATGGACGAGTACCAGGAGACGGCCCCCGCGAGGGTCCCGTCGGGGATGTCCAGTTCCAGCATCGAGCCCTGCCGGAAGGGCAGGTCCGGGTTCTCACGGCGGGCGATCGCGAGCATCGACGAGGACAGGTCGAGGCCGAAGACGTCCAGGCCGAGGGAGGCGAGGTGCGCGGTCGTACGACCCGGTCCGCAGCCGAGGTCGGCCACCTGTCCGCCTCCGCCACGGTTCACCAGCGCGGCGAAGTCGGCCAGTACCGCCCCGTCCCGCGGCCCGGTGAGCTCCCCGGCGAACATCTCCGCGTACTCCTCGGCGACCGCGTCGTAGAAGGTCCGGGTGGTGGTCACGAAGTCGGATTCGGATTGGGCCTCGGATTCGGCTTCGTCCTCGGTGGATGTCATGGGCCGGGACCCTACCGACCCCCACCGACAGCCCGCCCGACCGCCGGAGGCAAAGGCAGGAGCCCCGTCGCCTTGCGGCGCGGGGCTCCTTGGGTACTGCTATCTGTTCCGGATCAAAGCACCAGGCTCCGAGACCGAATAACTACGATCGTGTGACTCAGACGGGGGTGACGTTCTCCGCCTGCGGGCCCTTCGGGCCCTGGGTCACGTCGAAGGAGACCTGCTGGTTCTCCTCCAGCGAACGGAAACCGCTCGCGTTGATCGCGGAGTAGTGAACGAAGACGTCGGGGCCGCCGCCTTCTTGGGCGATGAAGCCAAAGCCCTTTTCGGCGTTGAACCACTTCACGGTTCCGGTAGCCATAAGCCCTCCTTGGGCCCAAAGGGTTGCCCTGCTCCAGAACCCTGCAAGTGTGAAAACAAGTCCCGCACTACTGCATACGTCTGAAAACGACTAGAGCCTGCGGTTACATGCTCCGCAGGCTCTGTACTGCAAGGGAAACCAAACTGCAACTTGCGGCGAGCCTAGCACGCGGGCAGCCGAAAGCAATAGAGGCCAAGATCACATCACCCGGACGTTTGAAGATCGCCAAAGGCTTGACTGTGGGGCCGAAGTATGGAGCGTACCTCATGAGGTCTAGCCTCGCGTTGTGGACAATTCTCGCACCCGGCCGCGCGTCGGCCACATCCAGTTCCTGAACTGCCTGCCCCTGTACTGGGGGCTCGCGAGAACGGGCACGCTTCTCGACTTCGAGCTCACCAAGGACACCCCGGAGAAGCTCAGCGAGCAGCTGGTGCGCGGGGACCTCGACATCGGGCCCATCACGCTCGTCGAGTTCCTCCGCAACGCCGACGACCTGGTCGCCTTCCCGGACATCGCCGTCGGCTGCGACGGCCCGGTGATGTCCTGCGTGATCGTCTCGCAGGTCCCGCTGGACCAGCTCGACGGCCGCCGGGTCGCCCTCGGCTCCACCTCGCGGACCTCCGTCCGGCTCGCCCAGCTCCTCCTCGCCGAGCGCTACGGCGTCCAGCCCGACTACTACACCTGCCCGCCCGACCTGAGCCTGATGATGCAGGAGGCCGAGGCCGCCGTACTCATCGGTGACGCGGCGCTGCGCGCCAACCTGCTCGACGGGCCGCGCTTCGGGCTGGAGGTGCACGACCTCGGCACGCTCTGGAAGGAGTGGACCGGGCTGCCGTTCGTCTTCGCCGTGTGGGCCGCCCGCCGCGACTACCTGGAGCGCGAGCCGGTCATCACCCGCAAGGTGCACGAGGCCTTCCTCGCCTCCCGCAACCTCTCCCTGGAAGAGGTCGGCAAGGTCGCCGAACAGGCCGCCCGCTGGGAGGACTTCGACGAAGAGGTCCTGGAGCGTTACTTCACCACCCTCGACTTCCGCTTCGGCGCGCCCCAGCTGGCCGCGGTCACCGAGTTCGCCCGCCGCGTCGGCGCGACGACCGGCTTCCCGGCCGACGTGAAGGTGGAACTGCTCCAGCCCTAGGAACCGGAGGGGCGCGGCGCACTACCCTGCTGGAAGTCGTACGGGGGAGGGGTGGACGGCATGCAACCGCTCGGCAGCGACGAACCCACGGTCGTGGGGCCCTACCGGCTGCTCGGACGGCTCGGCTCCGGCGGGATGGGGCGGGTCTATCTCGGGCGCAGCGCGGGCGGCCGTACGGTCGCGGTCAAGATCGTGCATCCGCACTTCGCGCTCGACGAGGAGTTCCGCGCCCGCTTCCGCCGCGAGGTCGACGCCGCGCGCCGGGTGGGCGGCGCCTGGACCGCTCCCGTCCTGGACGCCGACCCGGAGGCCGCCGTGCCGTGGGTCGCCACGGCGTACGCGGCCGGCCCGTCGCTCTCCGCCGCCGTGGCGGACGGCGGACCACTGCCCACCGCTTCGGTACGGGCCCTGGGCGCGGGGCTCGCCGAGGCGCTGACGGCCGTCCACGAACTGGGGCTCGTGCACCGGGACGTGAAGCCGTCCAACGTGCTCCTCACTCTCGACGGGCCCCTCCTCATCGACTTCGGGATCGCCCGTGCCACGGACGGCACCGCCTCCCTCACCTCCACCGGCGTCTCCGTCGGCTCACCCGGCTACATGGCCCCCGAGCAGATCCTCGGGAAGGGGGCGACGGGGGCGTCGGACGTCTTCTCCCTGGGGGCCGTGCTGGTCTACGCGGCCACCGGCGAGTCGCCCTTCCGCGGTGACTCCTCGGCCGCGCTGCTCTACAAGGTCGTCCACGAGGAACCCGAACTGGGCGAGATGGGGGGCGAGTTGCGGGAGCTGGCCCTGTCCTGTCTCGCCAAGGACCCTGCCTCGCGACCCAGTCCGGGCGAGGTGTCCCGGCGGCTCGCTCCCGAAGGCGCCGCCCGGCTGGTCGCCGGTGGCTGGCTGCCGGGGGCGCTGGTCGAACAGGTCAGCCGAAGTGCCGTACAGCTGCTGAACCTTGAGGCTGCGGGGGTGACCGAGGGAGTGCCGTCGGGGCCGGTGGCGTTCAGCAGTCCTTCGGTGGGGGCGGGGGGCGGTGTCGTCGAGGGCGGGGTGTTCGGACCGGCGCCGGTGATGTCGAAGCAGCCGGTGGGGCCACCTCTGGGGTCGCCCGTGGGGCCGCCCACCTTCGTGCCCGGACCCCGTGACACGCCTCCGCACGACGGCCTGCCTCTGAGCGACACCGTCCCGCCGGACTCCGGCGGCAAGCGGCCGGGGAAGTTCTCCGTGTCCGTCGCCGCCACATCGGCTCCGGGTGCGGGCGGGCGGGGGCGCAGGGTCGGCTGCACGGTCGCCCTGGCCGTCGCCGGGGCGCTCGCGGTGGCGACCCTGGTACCGGTCTTCCTCTACTGGATCCACCCGGGCGACAAGGGCTCGGACGCCTCCGCGGGCTCGGCGCCCACGGCGACCTCGACCGGCGGGCCGGGCAACGAGTACAGCGGTGAGCCGAGCAGCGGTACGACCACCGCGGCCAGCAAGGAGCCGAGCAGTGGCCCGAGTTCACCCGTCCCCACCCCGCCGCAGTCCGTCCCCGCCGCCTATCTCGGCACCTGGGAGGGCGAGGGCACCGCGCTCGGCGGCACTCTCCCGGACGGGAGCTTCCGGCTCACGATCGCCAAGGCGGGCGTCGGGCAGCAGCTGGGCGTCCTGCGGCAGACCGACCAGCTCGGCGGTGTCTGCGACGACGTACTGACCCTGAAGCAGGTGACCAGGACCCGGCTCGTCGCGAGCGCGGCGGGCGCGAAGACCAACCGCGACGTGTGCAACCAGGCCGCCCACACCGTCACCCTCACTCCCACCGGCGACGACCTCACCTACGCGTCGGACAGCTCGGCCGAGGGCTCCCCGACCGCACGGCTGTCCAAGGTCGGGTAGCGGTCCGATGGACTACGACCATCTGCTCATCGCCCTCGCGGGAGTGTGGGGCGCCGGTGCGGGCGCGGTGGTCGCGCGGGCCGGGCGGCGCGGTGCCGGTACCGCGCTCCTCGTGGTCCTGGTGTGCGTCGCCCTCGCCGTCGCCACCGGGATCAGACCCGAGCTGGCTGTCTGGCTGCTGCTCGCGCCGGTCGCGCTGCTGCCCGCCGTCACCGAACTGGCGCTTCCCGCCACGGGCGTCGCCCTCGCCCTCCTCGGTGTCGCGCGTTTTCTGCCCGAACACGCCGGCCACTGGACGACCGCACTGCTCGGGGCGTTCGCGCTCGGCGCCGGGTACTACGGGCTGTCCCGCCTCGACCCCGGCGGCGGTGGTCTGAGCCTCGGAGAGGTGAAGCTCGCGGTCGGGGCGGGGGCCGTACTCGGGTGGTACGGGTGGCCGACGCTGATGCTGGGCGCGTTCGCGGGCTTTGTGCTGCGGGCGGTGTACGGGGCCGTCCCCGGCGGGAGACGGCGGGCGGGCGTCCGTTTCGGCCCGTTTCTGCTCGCGGGCGCCTTCCTCGGTCTGCTGGTCGGGGCGTACACGGCCTGAGGTCGGGATGCGATATGTGCTGGCGTAGGCTGGCAAGGTCCGTCCACAACCCTTGACGAAAGGGACCTCCCGGTGACCGAGAAGGCCGAGCTTCAGTCCGTCCTCGACCGTGCCGCCGAGGGCGGGCGCATCACCCCCGAAGAGGCGCTCGACCTCTACCGCGACGCCCCGCTGCACGCGCTCGGCGCCGCCGCCGACGCCGTACGCAAGCGCCGGTACGCGGGTACGGAGCACATCGCGACGTACATCATCGAGCGGAACATCAACTACACGAACGTGTGCGTCACGGCGTGCAAGTTCTGTGCCTTCTACGCCGCCCCGAAGGACACCGCCAAGGGCTGGACGCGTGATCTCGACGACATCCTGCGCCGGTGCGCGGAGACCGTCGAACTCGGCGGCACGCAGATCATGTTCCAGGGCGGGCACCACCCGGACTACGGCGTCGAGTACTACGAGAAGCACTTCGCCGCGATCAAGGCCGCCTACCCCCAGCTGGTCATCCACTCCCTCGGCGCATCCGAGGTCGAGCACATGGCCCGTATCTCGAAGGTCTCCGTCGAGGAGGCCATCTCCCGCATCCACGCGGCCGGTCTGGACTCCTTCGCCGGCGCCGGCGCGGAACTGCTGCCCGCCCGCCCGCGCAAGGCGATCGCCCCGCTCAAGGAGTCCGGCGAGCGCTGGCTGGAGATCATGGAGGCGGCGCACAACCTGGGCGTCGAGTCCACGTCGACCATGCTCATGGGCACCGGCGAGACCAACGCCGAGCGCATCGAGCACCTGCGGATGATCCGTGACGTGCAGGACCGGACGGGCGGCTTCCGGGCCTTCATCCCGTACACCTACCAGCCCGAGAACAACCACCTCAAGGGCCGCACGCAGGCCACGCTCTTCGAGTACCTGCGCATGATCGCCATCGCCCGCCTCTTCATGGACAACATCGCCCACATCCAGGGCAGTTGGCTCACCACCGGCAAGGAGGTCGGCCAGCTCTCCCTGCACTACGGCGCGGACGATCTCGGCTCGATCATGCTGGAGGAGAACGTCGTCTCCTCGGCCGGCGCCAAGCACCGCTCCAACCGCATGGAGATCATCGACCTGATCCGCAAGGCGGGCCGCGTACCGGCCCAGCGGACCACGACGTACGAGCACATCGTCGTCCACGACGACCCGGCGAACGACCCCGTCGACGAGCGGGTCATGTCCCACATCTCGTCCACGGCGATCGAAGGCGGCACCGCTCACCCCGAGTTGAAGCTGCTGTCCGCCAACTAGGGCTCCTGTGCTGACGATTCACACGGCGGACGAGGGCGGGGCCGTAGCCGTAGAGGGGGCCCGGATCGCGGGCGTCGGGACCCTGGCGGACATCCAGGCCCGCTTTCCCGGCGCACGGGTGCGGAGCTGGCCGGGCGCCCTGGGCCCGGCCCGCGTCCACGAGGGCCCACTCCCGGACGGCCCGAGCCCACGGGAGCGGATCCACGCCGTCCTCAAGTCGGGCGCGACGGCTGTCTTGGAGAAGTACGTCGACTCGGCCGAACTCCGGTCGGCGGCGAAACGGAACGACGTCCAGATCCTCACTCACCCAACCGCCGCCGACCAGGGCCGAGCCGACCTCGCCGTATTCGACGAGGCCGGCACCTGCATCGCAACGGTGTGTGCGGGCCGGCTACTTCACAGACTCCGCTAGGCGCAGTTCTTTAGGGGCGCGGGGCTGTGACATTGTGCGGCTCCGCCGCGTGGGCGCGACCAGCCACAACGCACCGTCACCCGGCAACGCACCCATCACCCGGCAAAAGCTTCCCCGAACGCCCCCGAACTCTGCGTCACCCCACTGCAATCGGTAGCAGCGTCATCATCGGACGACCCGCTCTCACACTGCTGATCCCGAAACGTCGACCACATCGACACCCACGCGATCTCCTTCTCCTCGGCAAACGTCCGCACCTGCGCCGCGTCCGAGAGGGAAAACGTCTCACCGGAAACATCGTTCACCCCGATCATCGAGGTCAACGCCATCCCCTGCCACGCCCCGGCGTCCGAAAGCCCGAACACCTTCTTCAACTGGGTGTGCGTGGCCGTGGCGGACGTGATCGCGTAGTCGCCCATGTCCTTGGTGTACGACTCGCCGTAGTTCATGGTCATGATGTTGACCGTGGAGACGGCGACCGCGTTGTCGTTCGCGGACTCCAGCAGCGCCAGGCTGTCGGAGTCGAGACCGGACGGCATCACGGGCAGTGTGAAGGACACCTTGAGGTCGGTGCGTTCCTTCTGGAGCACGGCTATCGCCTTGGACCGCAGGGCGACCGACGCAGAGTCGGTGAGCGCGTCGCCCTCGATGTCGAAGTCGGCCTGCGTCGAACCGGCCGCGTCCAGCGCCTCGCCGTAGGCCTTCGCGAGCGCGGTGACACTCGTACAGGTCTCGGCCAGCTCCTTGCCGGAGGCCCCGCCGAAGGAGACGCGGACGGTCGCGCCGGACGTCTTGAGCGCCGCGATCCTGGATTTCACGGCCGCGTTGCCGATCGCGGTCGTGCCGTTCCACTTCGGCGTGCAGCTGCTGCCGGAGGCGATCGCGAAGGCGAGGTTGTATGTCGTCGGGGACCCCGTGCCGTCCATGTCGGAGGCGGTGGTGACGCTGACGTACGGGGCGTAGGACGTGCTGGACGCGGAGTTCGAAGGCCTCGGAGAGGCACTTTCGGAGGGGGCCGTGCTCGTTTTCTGTGGTGCCGACGGGGCCGCGTCGGACGAGTCCCCGGAGCTTGAGGAGCAGCCGGTGACCGTCAGGGCAAACAAGCAGGTGAGCCCGGCCGCCGGTTTCAGGAAACTCCTCATTGAGCATGCACCCTTTCCGTCTCGGGACGGTGATTTCTGTCTCAGGATGGAAACAGAGTCGGTTTCCGAAGCCTAAATGAAGCACATGGGGCTGTGTCTTACGAAGACAGAGAAAACATGGGAAACCCACGGGTATCGTTGCTCGAATCGGTCAACTCGGGCGACGAAGCGGAAGATTGAGGACACTACCGACACCGGCCGTTCATAAGGCATTTCCTGGGTTCTCTAAGGAAAGGCACAGGTTGCGTCGTTTTTCTTGGCGGGCTCACAAGAGAACCAGAGTTTTGGTCACATAAAGGCGACCTAATGTCTGGGGAATGCAATCCGAGTCCGCCATCGATAACCACGCTTCTGCGCGCGGTCGCCGCCGCAAAGCCGGCAACGGGTCCGCAGAAGGCCCCGTGTTCGTTGACAACTCCGGCCGCCGGTCAAAGGTGCTGCGCCGGATCGGCCTTCTCATGGGCACCGTCTGCCTGGGGTACGCGTTCGTACTCGGCATGGCGTTCATGGGCTTGGGCATCTCCATGAACCCCTCCTCACTGCTGCCCTTCGGCGGCGGCCAGGCCGGTTCGGCCCCCGGGGGCGGCTACGGCCCCAACGGTGGCAGAGGCGGCGTAGCGCCCTCCGGTGTTCCGACCGGCGCTCCGACCGACACCCCTTCGGGCGCCCCCAAGAGTGCGGCCCCGTCCTCCTCAGCCACCGCACACTGACCGGAGCGCCACCGCAGCCATGACTACGACGACTCCCTCGCGTGGGCGCCGACGCGCCCCCACTCGGATGGAGCGCGCGGCCGGCAAGGCCGCCGCGCTCCAACGGCCCCGAGTGATCCTCGCCCTGCTGCTTCTCCTCGGCCTCACCTGCGTGATGCTGCTCGACGGCTACCTGCGCGCGGAAGTCGGCGGCGACCAGCGCGTCCGGGACGGCGCGAGCGCAAGCAAGGTCCCCGACAAGGTGCTCAACGGCGGCCCGATCCTGACCTTCCGCAACGGCTCGCCGGTCACCCGGACGATCCCGAAGAAGACCATCGTCCTCACCTTCGACGACGGCCCGAACCCCACCTACACGCCCGCGGTCCTGAAGATCCTCAAGAAGTACGACGTGCCGGGCACGTTCTTCCTGGTGGGCTCGATGGTCTCGCGCTACCCGAGCATCGTGAAGGAGATGGTCGCGCAGGGCAACGAGGTGGGCATCCACACCTTCACCCACGTCGACCTCTCCTACCAGAGCGACGCCCGCATCGAGCGGGAGATGGAACAGACGCAGCTCGCGCTCGCGGGCGCGGCCGGCATCACCACCACGCTGTTCCGCGCGCCGTACTCCTCGGAGACGGACGCCATCGACAACTACAGCTACCCCGTCTACAAGAAGCTCGGCGCCTCCGGCTACACCAGCGTCTTCGTCGACACCGACAGCGACGACTGGAAGCAGCCCGGTGTCGCGAAGATCATCAAGTGGGCCACGCCGTCCGGGACTTCGGGCTCCTCGGTGCTCTTCCACGACGCCGGCGGTGTGCGCACGCAGACCATGAAGGCGCTGCCGCAGTACATCGAGAAGATGAAGGCGAAGGGCTACACGTTCACCACCGTGAGCGGCGCCATCGCCAAGAACGCCTCCGCCCAGAGGGCGGCCAACGGCACGGGTGCGGGTGCGGGCGCTGGTGCCGCCGCCGGGACGAGCACCGGCACCGTCGAGGCCGGCGCGCAGCCCTCCGCGGCACCTTCCGGAGCGCCCGCCGGCACCACCTCGGGCGGCGGCCAGACGGTCGGCTCGGCCGTCGGCGGCACCGGGAGCGGCACCCAGAGCGGAACGCGACGCATCTCGGTCCAGCAGGGCGCCCACCGCGAGGCCACCGGCATGACCCTCTACGAGGGCAGGGCGCTCATCTACGCCGTCATGGTCGCCGAGTGGGTGGTGCCGGGACTCGCGGCGGGCCTCACGGTCGTGGGCGTGGCCGTGATGAGCCGCTTCGGGATGATGCTGATCCTCGCCCGCCGTCACTACAGACAGCGCAACAAACGCCGGTTCAGCTGGGGTCCGACCGTCACCCGCCCGGTGACCGTCATCGTCCCGGCCTACAACGAGAAGGAATGCATCGCCAACACCCTTGAGTCACTGGCTAAGAGCACCCACCCGATCGAGATCATCGTCGTCGACGACGGCTCCTCGGACGGCACCTCGGAGATCGCCCGCGAGGCGGCCCGCTCGTTCGGCATGGACAACGTCCGCGTCATCCGCCAGGAGAACGCCGGCAAGCCCGCCGCCCTCAACAACGGTGTGCGCAGCGCGAGTTACGACATCGTCGTGATGATGGACGGCGACACCGTCTTCGAACCCGACACCGTACGACAGCTCGTCCAGCCCTTCGCCGACCCGGAGGTCGGCGCGGTCGCGGGCAACGCCAAGGTCGGCAACCGCAACACGGTCATCGGCGCCTGGCAGCACATCGAGTACGTGATGGGCTTCAACCTCGACCGCCGCATGTACGACCTGCTGCGCTGCATGCCCACCATCCCGGGCGCGATCGGCGCGTTCCGCCGCGAGGCGGTGCTCCAGGTCGGCGGCATGAGCGAGGACACCCTCGCCGAGGACACGGACATCACCATCGCCATGCACCGCGAGGGCTGGCGGGTCGTCTACCAGGAGCACGCCAGGGCCTGGACCGAGGCCCCGGCCTCCCTCAAGCAGCTCTGGTCGCAGCGCTACCGCTGGTCCTACGGCACCATGCAGGCCCTTTGGAAACACCGCAAGTCCCTGACGGACAAGGGTCCTTCGGGCCGCTTCGGCCGGGTCGGCATGCCCCTGGTGGTGATCTTCCAGATCATCACGCCGGTCTTCGCCCCGCTGATCGACGTCTTCACCGTCTACTCGATGATCTTCGTCGACTTCTGGGCCTCCCTCGCGATGTGGTTCGCGGTCCTCGGCATCCAACTCCTGTGCGCCGCCTACGCGTTCAGGCTGGACAAGGAGAAGTACCGCTACCTGTTGATGATGCCGCTGCAGCAACTGGCCTACCGCCAGATGATGTACCTGGTCCTCATCCACTCCAGCATCACCGCCCTGACCGGCGGCCGGCTGCGCTGGCAGAAACTCAAGCGCACCGGCGAGGTCGGCACACCGGCGGGAGCGAACGGATGACCTGGGAGCAGCAACAGGGATACGGCGCTGGGTACGGCACACCCCAACAGCCCCAGCAACCTCAGTACCCCCAACAGCCCTACGGCTACGACGCGTACGGCCAGCCGCAGCAGCCGTACCCGTATCCACAACCGCAGCAGCCGTACCAGCAGCAACAGCCTCCGCAGTACGTCGACTACGGGCCGCCGGTGCACGCGACGGCGCCTCTTCCCGTCGTGGAACCGGAGGTGGTGCCCGAGCCGGTGGCCGAGCCGGAGTCGGTGGTCGTCGAGGAGGCTCCCGAGTCGAAGCCCGTGCCCAAACCGGCGGGCCGGGACCGGTACTTCGACACGCTGCGGGCCGTCGCGCTGATCCGGGTGGTGACGTACCACACCTTCGGGTGGGCCTGGTGCGGGATGGTGTTCCCCTCCATGGGGATCATGTTCGGGCTGGCCGGGACGCTGATGGCGAAGTCGCTGGAGCGACCCGCCTTGAAGGTGGTCAGGAGCCGGATGCGGAGGCTGCTGCCGCCGTTCTGGTTCTGGGGCTTCTTCGTGGTCGTGGCGATGATGATCCACGACTGGATGCCGGGCTGGCAGATCATCTTCTGGGTGGTGCCGGTCGGGGATCCGCCGGGCAACTCCTGGGGCCTCCAGGCCTGGGAGATCCTCTGGTACCTGCGGACGTATCTGTGGTTCGTGCTGCTCTCCCCGGCCCTGCTGTGGATCTTCCGCAAGGCGCCGATCCCGGTGCTGCTGCTGACGCTGGTGCCGATCGTCGTCCTGAAGTACGTGTGGTCGGGGCCGGACAATCGCTTCGGCAACGCCCTCTGGGACCTGTCGACGTACCTCTTCTGCTGGATCCTCGGCTTCGCCCACCGCGACGGGGTGCTCCAGAAACTGAGGCCCTTCCTGGCGGTCACGCTGTCGATCGCCGCGATCGTCTTCGGCGGCTGGTACGCCTTCACGCACCAGGCCGAGGCAGGCGGCACCTACGACCTGGACGAGAGCCCGCTCGCCCAGACCTACTGGTCGGCCGGTTACGTCATGCTGCTGATGTGGGCCAAGGCCTACTTCAACATCGACTTCGCCTGGCTGACCCGCTTCAAGCGCCTCGACCGGGTCGTCACGATCTTCAACTCCCGGGCCGTGACGATCTATCTCTGGCACGAGATCGCGCTGGTGCTTGCGGTGCCGCTGACCGACCAGTTCTGGAAGGTGCCCGCCTTCGAGAAGTGGCTGCCGCTGGGGAGCCAGTGGTTCATGTTCGGCATCGGCTGGATTCTCATCGCGGTCTTCATCGTGCTGTGCGGCTGGGTGGAGGACGTGGCCGCGAAGAAGAAACCGAGACTCCTGCCGTCGTGAAGTCTCTGATTACGGGCCGGGCGCCTTCGGGGTGCCCGGCCCGTACTGCCACAATGGGCCCGTGACCCGCGCATCCCTGGACAAGCAGCCGCACGAAGTCGCCTCGATGTTCGACGACGTGGCGGAACGGTACGACCTGACCAACGACGTGCTGTCGCTCGGCCAGGACCGCCGATGGCGCAAGGAGGTCACCAAGGCGGTCGACGCCCGCCCCGCGCAGAAGATCCTGGACCTGGCCGCCGGTACGGCCACCTCCTCGCTCCCCTTCGCGCAGAGCGGCGCCTACGTCGTCCCCTGCGACTTCTCCCTCGGCATGCTCCAGGTCGGCAAGAAGCGCCACCCCTGGCTGCCGCTCACGGCCGGCGACGCCACGAAACTGCCGTTCAAGGACGACACGTTCGACGCCGTGACGATCTCCTTCGGGCTGCGCAATGTGCACGACACGGACACCGCGCTGCGTGAGCTGTACCGGGTGACCAAGCCCGGTGGCCGGGTGGTGATCTGCGAGTTCTCGCACCCGACCTGGGCGCCCTTCCGCACGGTCTACACCGAGTACCTGATGCGCGCCCTGCCGCCGGTCGCCCGCGCGGTCTCCTCGAACCCGGACGCGTACGTCTACCTCGCCGAGTCCATCCGCGCCTGGCCCGACCAGCCCGCGCTCGCCGAGCGCCTGCGCAAGGCCGGCTGGTCGAAGGTGGCCCACCGCAACCTGAGCGGCGGGATCGTCGCCCTGCACCGCGGCTTCAAGGGCGCCACAGGCTGCTGACGGCTCGGGCCGCGCCCGCGGTGTGGGCTCCGCCGGCCCATCACCGGCCAGCTGATCACCGGCTAGCTGATCACCGTCGCGAAGAACGCGTCGCCCGGCGGCTCGTCCAGCTCGCGCTGCATCCCGCCGCTCGGCGGCCGCGGTATCCGCGGCTCGCGCATCCCGCCCCCGCCGTCCCCCTCACCGAGGTCGAACCACACGTAGACCATGGAGTCCCGCGGCACCTCGGCATCGGGCTGCGGGTACTGCCGTACGACGTAGTCGACGACGGCGAGATGGAAGTCGGGCCGGTCCGGCGCGTTGAGGAACAGGCCGCGAGCCTGGGCTGTCTCGCGCGCGTCCACGGCCATCAGGCCGACGAGCCGCGGTACGCGCACTTCAGGTGTTTTGGGCGTTAAGCGCACAGATGTCACCCCCAGCGGTACCGGAAGGGTAACCCCGGTCCGGTCCCGACCGGAAGCGTCAAGTGTCTTTCTGTAGCTGTTGGTTACTTTCGGTTACAGTGTGAGCCGGTAGCAGTGCCCCTCCTCCGCCCGCGAGGGCGTGGTGAAGACCTCGTCGAGGCTCATCCCCAGCCGTCGGGTCACCGCGATCGACCGGGTGTTGCGGGCCAGCACCATCGCCACCACGCTCGGCACACCCGCGGCGCGCACCCGCTCCAGGGTCATCTCCGCCGCCGCCGTGACGTATCCCTGGCCCCAGAACTCCCGGCCCAGCCGCCAGCCGATCTCGATCTCGCCCTTCGGTCCCCAGTCCTGTGGCCAGGGCTGGGCGCCGGTGAAGCCGATCACGCGGTCCGAGTCGTCGAGCATGGTCCACAGACAGAAACCGCGCTCCGCGTCGTGCCGGCGCTGGCGGGCGGTGAGCTCCTCGTAGACGGACAGTTCCGCGGGCCTGCCGCCGTGGAACTCCATGACGTCCGGGTGGTCGAACACCCGGTGCCAGGCGACGGCGTCCTCGTCGGTGGGGACGCGCAGCCGTACTGCGGGGAGAGCTCGGTTCACGGGGGCAGCCCTTCAGCCTGGTGATCAGTGGCGCTGAATAGACTGCCCATGTCCAGTGCCGGTCGGCACGCAGATTCCGAACTTGGGGAGATCCCGCCGTGACCGAGCCCCTCTCCGAAAACACCGCCGATGTGATCGTCGTCGGCGCGGGGCCAGCCGGCTCCGCCACCGCCTACCACCTCGCCAAGTCCGGACTCGACGTCCTCCTCCTGGAGAAGACCGAGTTCCCGCGCGAGAAGGTCTGCGGCGACGGCCTCACCCCGCGCGCCACCAAACAGCTCGTGGCCATGGGCATCGACATCTCCGAGGAGGCCGGCTGGCTGCGCAACAAGGGCCTGCGCATCATCGGCGGCGGCGTCCGCCTCCAGCTGGACTGGCCGGAACTCGCCTCCTTCCCGGACTACGGCCTCGTCCGCAAGCGCGACGACTTCGACGAACAGCTCGCCCGCAACGCCCAGAAGGCGGGCGCCCGCCTCTACGAGCGCTGCAACGTCGGCGCCCCGATCATCGACGAGCGCACCGGCCACATCACCGGGGTCAACGCCAAGCTCGGCGAGGAGAAACGCGAAGTCACCTTCCACGCGCCCCTGGTGGTCGCCGCCGACGGCAACTCCACCCGCCTCTCCCTCGCGATGGGCCTGCACCGCCGCGAGGACCGCCCGATGGGTGTCGCGGTGCGCACGTACTTCACCTCGCCCCGCCACAAGGACGACTACCTGGAGTCCTGGCTGGAACTGTGGGACCGCCGCGGCGCCGAGGACCGTCTCCTGCCCGGCTACGGCTGGATCTTCGGCATGGGCGACGGCACCTCGAACGTCGGCCTCGGTGTCCTCAACACCTCCGACTCCTTCAAGGAGTTGGACTGGCGCGAGGTGCTGAAGGCCTGGTGCGCGTCCATGCCCGAGGACTGGGGCTACACCCCCGAAAACATGACCGGTCCGATCCGCGGCGCCGCCCTCCCGATGGCCTTCAACCGCCAACCCCACTACACGAAGGGCCTGTTGCTGGTCGGCGACGCCGGCGGCCTGGTGAACCCCTTCAACGGCGAGGGCATCGCCTACGCCATGGAGTCCGGTCAGATCGCCGCCGACGTCATCGTCCAGGCCCACGCCCGCCCGACCCCGGCGAGCCGCGAACTGGCCCTGCGCCGCTACCCGCAGGTCCTCAAGGACACCTACGGCGGCTACTACACGCTGGGCCGCGCCTTCGTGAAGCTCATCGGCAACCCGAAGGTCATGAAGATCGCGGCCCAGCGCGGCCTGACGCACCCCCTGCTGATGAAGTTCACCCTGAAGATGCTGGCCAACCTCACCGACCCCACGGGCGGCGACGCGATGGACCGCATCATCAACGGGCTGAGCAAGGTGGCGCCGAAGGCGTGACCCCTGGCGGTGATCAGGTGGTCAGGGCTTTGGCCTTGGCGGCCCGGCGGGCGAACACCTCGTCCCGCCGGTCCGCCACCTGCCGCAGCGCCTCCTTGCGGTCCCGCTTGGAGAGACGGTCCAGATAGACCTGCCCGTTGACGTGGTCGGTCTCATGGGCGAGGCAGCGCGCGAAGTACCCCGTGCCCTCGATCACCAGCGCGTTGCCGTCCTTGTCGAGCCCGCGCACCACGGCCCGGTCCGGACGCGGTACGTCCATCACCGCACCCGGCACCGACAGGCACCCCTCGCCCTCGTCGAGCAGCCGGCGCGCGGCCGGGTCGAGCGGGTCCAGCACCGGGTTGACGATGTGTCCGACATGTCGGACACCGTCGTCGTCCGGGCAGTCGTACACGAACAGGCGCAGATCCACGCCCACTTGATTGGCCGCGAGGCCGGCTCCGTCGGCGACGTACATGGTGAGGAACATGTCGTCGATGAGCGCGGTGAGGTCGGGCCCGAACTCGGTGACGTCCCGGCTCGGCCGGTGCAGGACCTCTTCACCGACCTCGGTGACCCGGCGCACGCTGCCGCGTCCGGCCTCGGGTGCGGGGCGGGGGTAGGAGTCGACGGGACTTCCCTGGACGAAGACACGGGGCATGACTTGCTCTCCTCGGGTTTGGCGTCCGGCTGTCTGGTTAGCCGCACTGAAGAACCTTGAGAGAAGAGCCTTTCAGGAGAGCCGCGAACTCCGGTAGAGGGAACGCGGGGTGTGCCCGGAGAGCCCGGTGGGGGTACGCCGAGGGGACCGTCGCCCCCGAGGCGACGGTCCCATGCTCACGGCGTCGTGCGCGGGCTCAGAGCACCCGCACCGCGCCGGTCGGCGGGTCGTAGGACAGCGGCCGCTCCACGATGCCGGTGGAGGGGTTCTGCGCGCCGACGAACATGCCGTCGCCCACATACACCGCGACGTGGTACGCGCTGCCCGCGCTGCCCCAGTACAGGATGTCGCCGGCCTGAAGGTTGCTCAGGGACACCTGAGTACCTGCGGTCGACTGGTCCTGGGAGACACGCGGCAGGCTGATGCCGACCTGCTTGAAGGCGGCACCGACGAGCCCGGAGCAGTCGTAGGCGCTGGGGCCGGTGGCGCCCAGGACGTAGGACTTGCCGATCTGCGCCTTCACGAAGGCCACGACGGCCGCGGCCGAACCCGTGGCCGTGGAAGAGCTCGTGGAGGTACTGGTGCCCGTGGAGGCGGCCAGGGTGGTCCGCTCGGTGCTGCGTGACGTGGCACGCTCCGCAGCGGCCTTACGGGCGGCCTCCTGGGCCTTCTTCTTCGCCTCCGCCTTCTTCTTGGCGTCCGCCAGGTCCGCCTTCGCCTGCTTCGCGGCGTTTGCGGCGGCCGCGTCGCGCTCGGCGCGCAGCTGGTAGTTCGCCGCGGCCTGCTGGGTGGCTTCGGCGGACTGTGCGACCTGGGTGGACAGATCGGCCGTCAGGGTGGGCAGTTGCAGGGTCTGCGTCGTCTCGGCCGCGTTGGCCGAGGCCGCGCCCGCCGCCGCCATGCTGAGAACGCCACCGGCAACTCCGGCCCGCACGGCGATGTTCGTCGTCGCGCTGCGGCGGGGTTTCCGGTGGCTGCGTATGTGAGCGGTGTGGGACATGAGACCAACCGGTATCAGGGGCTCCTCCATACCTTCAAGAAACGTGTGCTGCGCCACAATTGTTCAACGGGCACCACGAACTTCGGGTGTGCCGTTCCTTATTGACGCCGTAACGGACATTGCGGACCTGGGCGATCAGGCCGGTGATCACGGCCTTTCGTCGTTACGCCCGAATTGCCCGCCGCTTACCACTGGTTGGGACAGGTGGCCAAGCCCGGCTCTCATTCGCCTCTCATGAGTGTGGTGCAGGTCACGGAACGGTTACCGGAATGCTCGCGTCCTGTGTGGGTATCGCGGGCGGTCGACTTCGTGAACGCGTGCACGCGTCCACACCGTGCCGTGCGACTCCCTCCGACGTGTGAACGGGCTCCCACTACCAAGCCGCCGCGTCCAACTCCAATTTGCATGCAAGAGAAGTCTCTTGATATGGAGACGCCGCTCTCGGCCTGCGGTGACGAGCGCAAATGTCACGTCAGGTGATCGCGCGGGCGCTTCATGTGTGAAGATCGCCGCTCACTCGACGTGATGATCCTTCGCCGGGTGGTGGAGATCACAAAGCTTGTGTAATACCCCGTGTCGCAGATCACAGAGCGACGGGCATAAGATGCGGAGCGGTTGGGCTTGTGACCTGCTTCACATGTTCGCGATCTTCGCCGGGACGGGCGGGAGTTGCCGAGTGTGTGAGGTGGGTGTGAGTCCGACGCCATCGCCAGCAGTCAGTGCCGACTGAGAGGAGCGAGGAGCGGTGAACGCGTATGCGCCCATCCTCGTACTGGGAGCCCTCGGGGCAGGCTTTGCGATCTTCTCCGTGGTCATGGCCACGCTGATCGGTCCGAAGCGGTACAACCGGGCCAAGCTCGAAGCGTACGAGTGCGGCATCGAGCCGACCCCCACGCCGGCCGGCGGCGGGCGCTTCCCCATCAAGTACTACCTGACGGCGATGCTCTTCATCGTCTTCGACATCGAGATCGTCTTCCTCTACCCCTGGGCCGTCACCTTCGACGCCCTGGGTGTTTTCGGGCTCGTGGAGATGCTGCTCTTCGTGCTCACCGTCTTCGTCGCGTACGCGTACGTATGGCGGCGCGGCGGCCTGGAATGGGACTGAGGGGCCTTTAACTCATGGGACTCGAAGAAAAGCTGCCGAGCGGCTTCCTGCTCACCACCGTCGAGCAGGCCGCGGGCTGGGTGCGCAAGGCGTCCGTCTTCCCGGCCACGTTCGGACTCGCCTGCTGCGCCATCGAGATGATGACGACCGGCGCCGGACGGTACGACCTGGCGCGCTTCGGCATGGAGGTCTTCCGCGGATCACCCCGCCAGGCGGACCTGATGATCGTCGCGGGCCGGGTCAGCCAGAAGATGGCGCCGGTGCTGCGGCAGGTCTATGACCAGATGCCGAACCCCAAGTGGGTGATCTCCATGGGGGTCTGCGCCTCGTCGGGCGGCATGTTCAACAACTACGCGATCGTCCAGGGCGTCGACCACATCGTCCCGGTCGACATCTATCTCCCGGGCTGCCCGCCACGGCCCGAGATGCTGATGGACGCGATCCTCAAGCTCCACCAGAAGATCCAGTCCTCCAAGCTCGGCGTGAACGCCGAGGAGGCGGCCCGCGAGGCGGAGGAGGCGGCGCTCAAGGCACTGCCCACCATCGAGATGAAGGGCCTGCTGCGGTGAGCGACGCGAACGGCACCAACGGAGTCAACCCCGAGAAGGATCTCGGTGCCTCCAACCTCCCCGGCCAGCGCGGCGAAGGCGGTGAGGAGATCCGCGTCCAGCGCGGCATGTTCGGCGCCAACAACGGTGGCGACACCTCCGGTTACGGCGGCCTGGTCCGCTCGGTCCGCCTCCCGGGAGCCGCGAGCCGGCCCTACGGCGGCTGGTTCGACGAGGTCGCCGACGAACTGGAGGGCGCCCTGGAGGAACAGGGCCTGCTGCCCGGCAACGCGATCGAAAAAACGATCGTCGACCGCGGTGAACTCACCTTCCACATCGAACGCGAGCACCTGGTCCGCGTCGCCCAGACCCTGCGCGACGACCCGGCCCTGCGCTTCGAGCTCTGCACGGGGGTGAGCGCGGTCCACTACCTCCACGACAAGGGCCGCGAACTGCACGCCGTCTACCACCTGCGCTCGATCACCCACAACCGGCTGATCCGCCTCGAAGTCAGCGCCCCGGACAGCGATCCGCACATCCCGTCCCTGGTCCCGGTCTACCCGACCAACGACTGGCACGAGCGCGAGACCTACGACTTCTTCGGCATCGTCTTCGACGGTCACCCGGCCCTGACGCGGATCATGATGCCGGACGACTGGCCGGGCCACCCGCAGCGCAAGGACTACCCCCTCGGCGGCATCGCCGTCGAGTACAAGGGCGCCCAGATCCCGGCTCCGGACCAGCGGAGGTCGTACTCGTGAGCACGCAGTCAGCATCCGCCTCCGCAGCTTCGGCACGCGAGACCACCGAGGGGACCGTATATACGGTCACCGGTGGCGACTGGGACGAGGTCGTCCAGTCCGCGGCCCGGGCCGACGACGAGCGCATCATCGTCAACATGGGGCCCCAGCACCCCTCCACGCACGGTGTGCTCCGCCTGATCCTGGAGATCGACGGCGAGACGGTCACCGAGGCCCGCTGCGGCATCGGCTACCTGCACACCGGTATCGAGAAGAACCTCGAATACCGCACGTGGACGCAGGGCACCACGTTCGTGACGCGCATGGACTACCTGACGTCCTTCTTCAACGAGACCGCCTACTGTCTCGCCGTCGAGAAACTCCTCGGCGTCGAGGACCAGATCACCGAGCGGGCGAAGATCATCCGGGTGCTCCTGATGGAGCTGAACCGGATGTCCTCCCACCTGGTGTGCATCGCCACCGGCGGTATGGAGCTCGGCGCCACCACGATCATGATCTACGGATTCCGTGATCGTGAAATGATTCTCGACATCTACGAGCTCATCACGGGCCTGCGGATGAACCACGCGTACATCCGCCCCGGCGGACTCGCCCAGGACCTGCCGCCCGGCGCGGTGGACCAGATCCGCGAGTTCGTGAAGAAGATGAAGAAGAACCTCCCGGAGTACGACAAGCTCGCCACCGGGAACCCCATCTTCAAGGCCCGTATGCAGGACGTCGGTTACCTCGACCTGGCCGGCTGCATGGCCCTCGGCGCCACCGGCCCGATCCTGCGCTCCACCGGTCTGCCGCACGACCTGCGCAAGGCGCAGCCGTACTGCGACTACGAGACGTACGACTTCGACATCCCGACCGCCGACACCTGCGACTCCTACGGCCGCTTCCTCATCCGTCTTGAGGAGATGCGCCAGTCGCTGAGGATCGTCGAGCAGTGCCTGGACCGGCTGCAGCCCGGCCCGGTCATGGTCGCCGACAAGAAGATCGCCTGGCCCGCCCAACTCGCGCTCGGGCCGGACGGGTTGGGCAACTCGCTCGACCACATCAAGAAGATCATGGGCACCTCCATGGAGGCCCTGATCCACCACTTCAAGCTGGTGACCGAGGGCTTCCGCGTACCGCCGGGACAGGCGTACGCGGCGGTCGAGTCGCCCAAGGGCGAACTCGGGGTGCACGCCGTTTCCGACGGAGGCACCCGCCCCTACCGGGTCCACTTCAGGGACCCGTCCTTCACCAACCTTCAGGCCATGGCGGCGATGTGCGAGGGCGGCCAGGTCGCCGACGTCATCGTCGCCGTCGCGTCCATCGACCCCGTGATGGGAGGCGTCGACCGGTGACCACCAGTTCTTCGGAGCAGGGCGTCAGCCTGGGCATGCCCCAACTGCCCGCGCCCGCTTACCCGGACGACGTCCGGGCCCGGCTGGAGGCCGACGGGCGGGAGATCATCGCCCGCTACCCGGACTCCCGCTCGGCCCTCCTGCCGTTGCTGCACCTCGTGCAGGCGGAGGAAGGACATGTCACGCGCACGGGGCAGCAGTTCTGTGCGGACCTGCTGGAGCTGACGACGGCCGAGGTCGCCGCCGTCGCGACCTTCTACACGATGTACCGGCGTCGCCCGAGCGGCGACTACCAGGTCGGGGTCTGCACCAACACCCTGTGTGCGGTGATGGGCGGTGACGCGATCTTCGAGTCGCTCCAGGAGCACCTGGGCGTCGGCAACGGTGAGACCACCGACGACGGCAAGGTCACCCTGGAGCACATCGAGTGCAACGCGGCCTGCGACTTCGCGCCGGTGGTGATGGTCAACTGGGAGTTCTTCGACAACCAGACCCCCGCCAGCGCCCGGCGCCTCGTCGACGACCTGCGCTCGGGCGCACCCGTGGAGCCCACGCGCGGGGCGCCGATGTGCACCTTCAAGGAGACCGCGCGGATCCTCGCCGGCTTCCCCGACGAGCGGCCCGGGGCCGTCGAGGCGAGCGGCGGTGCGGGACCCGCGTCGCTGGTGGGCCTCCGCCTGGCCAGGGGAGAGACCGCACCCGCGCGCGTGGTCCATCCGCGCGGCTCCGGAGCGCCGCAAGGCCAGTCGCCGGCCGAGCACCTCAGTTCGCACGACGCGCCGCAGGACACGTCGGCCTCCGACCCCGCCCACCCGGCGGGGCCTGTCGCCGAGGAGGGGGAGTGATGACCTTGGCACCCGAACTGAAAGACCACAGCCCCGAGAAGCTGCTCGCACCCGTGCTGTCGGCCTTCTGGGACGAGGACGAGTCCTGGACTCTGGACACGTACCGAAGGCACGAGGGATACGAGGGGCTCCGCAAGGCGCTCGCCATGTCGCCGGACGACCTCATCGCCTATGTGAAGGACTCCGGTCTGCGCGGTCGCGGTGGCGCCGGCTTCCCCACCGGAATGAAATGGCAATTCATTCCCCAAGGGGATGGAAAACCGCACTATCTAGTTGTCAACGCCGACGAGTCGGAGCCCGGGACCTGTAAGGACATCCCGCTCCTCTTCGCGAACCCGCACAGCCTCATCGAGGGCATTGTCATCGCGTGTTATGCCATCAGGTCTTCGCATGCCTTCATCTATCTGCGTGGTGAAGTCGTCCCCGTATTGCGGCGGTTGCACGAGGCCGTGCGCGAGGCCTACGCGGCGGGCTACCTCGGCGAGAACATCCTGGGCAGTGGCCTGGACCTGCAGCTCACCGTGCACGCGGGTGCGGGCGCGTACATCTGCGGTGAGGAGACCGCACTGCTCGACTCGCTCGAAGGCCGCCGTGGTCAACCGCGGCTCCGTCCCCCTTTCCCTGCCGTCGCGGGCCTCTATGCGTGCCCGACTGTGGTGAATAACGTCGAGTCGATCGCGTCGGTTCCCGCGATTCTGCAAAAAGGCAAGGAATGGTTCAGGTCGATGGGCAGCGAGAAGTCTCCGGGCTTCACGCTCTACTCGCTCTCCGGCCATGTCACCAGCCCCGGTCAGTACGAGGCGCCCCTCGGCATCACACTCCGCCAACTGCTCGACATGAGCGGCGGGATGCGCGCCGGGCACCGCCTCAAGTTCTGGACGCCGGGCGGTTCTTCCACGCCGATGTTCACCGACGAGCACCTCGACGTCCCTCTTGATTACGAAGGAGTGGGTGCCGCGGGTTCCATGCTCGGCACAAAAGCTCTGCAGTGTTTCGACGAGACGACCTGCGTCGTGCGTGCCGTCACCCGCTGGACCGAGTTCTACGCCCACGAGTCCTGCGGCAAGTGCACCCCGTGCCGCGAAGGGACGTACTGGCTCGTGCAGTTGCTGCGCGACATCGAGGCCGGCAAGGGCGCGATGTCCGACCTCGACAAGCTGAACGACATCGCCGACAACATCAACGGCAAGTCCTTCTGCGCCCTCGGCGACGGCGCCGCCTCGCCGATCTTCTCCTCGCTCAAGTACTTCCGCGAGGAGTACGAGCAGCACATCACGGGCCGGGGCTGCCCCTTCGACCCGGCCAAGTCCACGGCCTGGGCCGACCGCACGGAGGTGAACGCATGACGGTGACCACGAGCGCTCCCTCCGGTGGAGGGGAGGCGGCGGTCCCGCCGGAAGATCTCGTCTCGCTGACGATCGACGGCGCCGAGATCAGTGTGCCCAAGGGCACCCTGGTCATCCGCGCCGCCGAGCAACTCGGCATCGAGATCCCCCGGTTCTGCGACCACCCTCTCCTCGATCCGGCCGGCGCCTGCCGTCAGTGCATCGTCGAGGTCGAGGGCCAGCGCAAACCGATGGCGTCCTGCACGATCACGTGCACGGACGGCATGGTCGTCAAGACCCAGCTCAGCTCGCCCGTGGCCGAGAAGGCCCAGCACGGTGTGATGGAGCTGCTCCTCATCAACCACCCGCTGGACTGCCCGGTCTGCGACAAGGGCGGCGAGTGCCCCCTGCAGAACCAGGCGATGTCCCACGGTCAGGCGGACTCCCGCTTCGAGGGCAGGAAGCGGACCTACGAGAAGCCCGTCCCGATCTCCACCCAGGTGCTGCTGGACCGCGAGCGGTGCGTGTTGTGCGCGCGCTGCACCCGGTTCTCCAACCAGATCGCGGGCGACCCGATGATCGAGCTGCTGGAGCGCGGCGCGCTGCAACAGGTCGGCACCGGTGAAGGCGACCCCTTCGAGTCGTACTTCTCCGGGAACACCATCCAGATCTGCCCGGTGGGCGCGCTGACCTCGGCGGCGTACCGATTCCGCTCCCGCCCCTTCGACCTGGTCTCCACGCCCTCCGTGTGCGAGCACTGCTCCGGGGGCTGCGCGACCCGCACCGACCACCGGCGCGGCAAGGTCATGCGGCGCCTGGCGGCCGTGGACCCGGAGGTCAACGAGGAGTGGATCTGCGACAAGGGGCGCTTCGCCTTCCGGTACGCGCAGCAGCGCGACCGGCTGCAGACGCCGCTGATCCGCAACCCCGAGGGCGAACTCGTCCCCGCCTCCTGGCCGGAGGCGCTCCAGATCGCCGCCCAGGGACTGCTCGCCTCGCGGGGCCGCACCGGTGTCCTGACCGGCGGCCGGCTCACCATCGAGGACGCCTACGCGTACAGCAAGTTCGCGCGCGTGGCGCTCGACACGAACGACATCGACTTCCGCGCGCGCGTGCACAGCAGCGAGGAGGCCGACTTCCTGGCCGCCCGGGTCGCGGGCCGCGGCCGGGACCTCGACGGCACGGGCGTCACGTACACATCCCTGGAGAAGGCGCCCGCCGTACTGCTGGTCGGGTTCGAGTCCGAGGAGGAGGCGCCCGGCGTCTTCCTGCGGCTGCGCAAGGCCTCGCGCACGCACGGGCAGCGGGTGTTCTCGCTGGCCACGTTCGCCACGCGCGGGCTGGAGAAGGCGGGCGGCACGCTGCTGCCGGCCGCTCCCGGCACCGAGACCGAATGGCTGGACGCGCTCGCGAGCGGGGTCGGCCTGGAGGACGACGGAGCCCGCGCCTCCGAGGCGCTGCGCACCGAGGGCGCGGTGATCGTCGTCGGCGAGCGGCTGGCCGCCGTCGCCGGAGGCCTCACCGCCGCCGTACGGGCCGCGTCCGCGACCGGTGCCCGGCTGGTGTGGATCCCGCGCCGGGCCGGGGAGCGCGGCGCGATCGAGGCGGGGGCGCTGCCGTCGCTGCTGCCGGGCGGACGTCCGGCGACCGATCCACGCGCGCGTGAGGAGGTCGCCGCCGCCTGGGGTGTCGCCGAACTCCCGCACCGCTACGGCCGCGACGCCGGCCAGATCGTCGAGGCCGCCGCGGGCGGTGAACTGCGGGCGCTGCTCGTCGCCGGTGTCGAGCCGGGCGACCTGCCCGACCCGGCACGCACGCGTGCGGCACTCGACGAGGTCGGCTTCGTGGTCTCGCTCGAACTGCGGCCCAGTGAGATCACCGAACACGCGGATGTGGTCCTTCCGGTCGCGGCGGTCGCCGAGAAGGCGGGCACCTTCCTCAACTGGGAGGGCAGGGTGCGCTTCTTCGACGCCGCGCTCAAGCCCGACCAGATGACCCGCACCCTCGCCCCCACCGACGCGCGCGTCCTGCACATGCTGGCCGACGCCATGGACGTCCACCTGGGACTGCCCGATCTGCGCACCGCGCGCGCGGAGTTGGACCGGCTGGGCGCCTGGGACGGGCCGCGGGCCACCGAACCGCTGGAGACCGCGGGCGTGCTGCCGCGGCCCGCCGCCGGGGAGGCCGTGCTCGCCGGGCACCGGCTGCTGCTCGACCGGGGCGCCCTCCAGGAGGGCGACGACGCACTCGCCGGCACCCGGCACGCCGCCCACGCGCGCGTGTCGGCCGCCACCGCCGCCGAGGCGGGTGTCAAGGACGGCGACACCCTCGCCGTGACCGGCGCCTCCGGAACCGTCGAACTCCCGCTGCTGATCACGGAGATGCCCGACCGCGTGGTCTGGCTCCCGCTGAACTCCACCGGCGGGGGCGTCGCCTCCGACACCGGGGCGCTGCCCGGCGCACTCGTCCGCATCGGCCCGGCCACGCCCGCGGGCGAGGCCCCCAAGGAGGTGGAGGCATGAGCAATCTGTACCTCGCCGCGGAAGACCTCTCGATGTTCGGCCGCGACCCCTGGTGGCTGGTCGTCGTCAAGGCGGTGTTCTGCTTCGCCTTCCTGATGATCACCGTGCTGTTCTCGATCGTCTGGGAACGCAAGGTCGTCGCCTGGATGCAACTGCGCATCGGCCCCAACCGGCACGGCCCCTGGGGCATGCTCCAGTCGCTCGCCGACGGCGTGAAGCTGATGCTCAAGGAAGACCTCATCGTCAAGCGTGCCGACAAGGTGGTCTACATCCTGGCGCCGGTCGTCGCGGCCATCCCGGCCTTCATGGCGATCGCGGTCATCCCCTTCGGACCGGCCGACAACGAGGTGTCGATCTTCGGCCACCGCACCACGATGCAGCTCACCGACCTGCCGATCGCGATGCTCTACATCCTCGCGGTCGCCTCGGTCGGCATCTACGGCATCGTCCTCGCGGGCTGGAGTTCCGGCTCCACCTACCCGCTCCTGGGCGGCCTGCGCTCCTGCGCCCAGATGATCTCCTACGAGATCGCCATGGGCGCCGCGTTCGCCTCGGTGTTCCTCTACTCCGGGTCGATGTCCACGTCGACGATCGTTGAACAACAGCACGACCGCTGGTACATCGTCCTGCTGCCGGTCTCCTTCATCATCTACGTCATCACGATGATCGGCGAGACCAACCGCGCCCCCTTCGACATGCCGGAGTCCGAGGGCGACCTGGTCGGCGGCTTCAACACCGAGTACTCGTCCATCAAGTTCGCGCTCTTCATGCTCGCCGAGTACGTGAACATGGTGACGGTCTCCGCGGTGTCGACCACGCTCTTCCTGGGCGGCTGGCGGGCCCCGTGGCCGATCAGCTCCTTCTGGGAGGGCGCGAACCACGGCTGGTGGCCGATGCTCTGGTTCGTCATCAAGGTCCAACTGCTGCTGTTCTTCTTCATCTGGCTCCGCGGCACCCTCCCGCGCGTGCGCTACGACCAGTTGATGAAGCTCGGCTGGAAGGTCCTCATCCCGGTCTCCGTGGTCTGGCTGATGCTCGTCGCGACCGTACGGACCCTCCGGAACCAGAACTACGACTTCGCCGACATCACCCTCTACATCGTCGGCGGTGTGCTCGCCCTGCTGTTGCTGTCCTTCATCGCGGACATGTTCCGCCAGAAGGCCAAGGAGGACGCGCAACTGGCCGAGGAACCCGCCGGGTTCGACGCGATGGCGGGCGGATTCCCCGTACCGCCGCTGCCGGGACAGGAGTTGCCGCCGGTGCCTCGGCGCCCCTCGCGACGCGAGCGGGAGCTGATTGTCAGTGGTGGTCCGGATACTGGCAGTGACGGATCTCTGGATGGAAAGGAGGCGTCCGATGGCTGAGGAGCCCAAGGAGACCACACCCGGTTTCCAGAACCCCGTGGCCGGCTTCGGCGTGACCTTCAAGGCCATGTTCAAGAAGCGGCTGACCGAGCAGTACCCGGAGCAGCAGAAGACCACAGCCCCCCGGTTCCACGGACGGCACCAGCTCAACCGCCATCCGGACGGCCTGGAGAAGTGCGTCGGCTGCGAGCTGTGCGCCTGGGCCTGCCCCGCCGACGCCATCTATGTGGAGGGCGCCGACAACACCGACGAGGAGCGCTACTCGCCGGGCGAGCGGTACGGCCGCGTCTACCAGATCAACTACGCCCGCTGCATCCTGTGCGGCCTGTGCATCGAGGCGTGCCCCACGCGCGCGTTGACGATGACCAACGAGTTCGAACTGGCCGACAGCAGCCGCGCCAACCTCATCTACACCAAGGAACAGCTGCTGGCCGGCCTCGACGACACCATGGTCGACAGCCCGCACGCCATCTACCCGGGGATGACCGAACAGGACTACTACCGGGGCCTGGTGACGGAGGCAGCACCCGGGACGGTGCCCCAAGTGGCCGTCTCCAAGAGTGAGAAGCCCGAGGAAGAGGGGGTGGAGGCATGAGCGCGCAGTTCACCGCCGCCGCCTACTCGACCTCCACCGGCGAGGCCTTCCAGTTCTGGGTCCTCGGCACGGTCGCGGTTATCGGCGCCCTGTCCACCATCCTCATGAAGAGGGCCGTGCACAGCGCCCTCTCCCTCGCCGGGACCATGATCGTCCTGGCGGTGTTCTACCTCGCCAACGGCGCCTACTTCCTGGGCGTCGTCCAGATCGTCGTCTACACCGGCGCGATCATGATGCTGTTCCTCTTCGTGGTGATGCTGGTCGGCGTCACGGCCGCCGACTCCCTGACGGAGACCATCAAGGGCCAGCGCTGGCTGGCCCTTCTCTGCGGGCTCGGCTTCGGCATCCTGCTGGTCGCGGGCATCGGCAACGCCTCCCTCAACCAGTTCGACGGCCTGGCCACGGCCAACGCGAACGGCAATGTGCAGGGCCTGGCCGCCCTCATCTTCACCAAGTACGTCTTCGCCTTCGAAATCACCGGCGCCCTGCTGATCACGGCCGCCGTCGGCGCCATGGTGCTCACGCACCGCGAGCGCACCGAGCGGCCCAAGACCCAGCGCGAGCTGTCCGAACAGCGCGTCCGCGAGGGCAAGCACGTCCCGCCGCTCCCGGCCCCCGGCGTCTACGCCCGGCACAACGCGGTGGACGTCCAGGGACTGCTGCCCGACGGCACCCCGTCCGAGCTCACGGTCAGCAAGACGCTCCGCGACCGCGGCCAGATCCGTGACGTGTCCAGCGAGGCGCTGAACGATCTGCGGGCCCTGGAGCAGCGCGCCGAGGAGCGCCTGGAGCGGACCGCGATCGAGCCGGCGAACCTCAAGCGGACCGAGGAGGCGTCGAAGTGAACCCCGTCAACTACCTCTATCTCTCCGCCCTGTTGTTCACGATCGGCGCCACCGGCGTACTGATCAGGCGGAACGCGATCGTCGTCTTCATGTGCATCGAGTTGATGCTCAACGCCTGCAACCTCGCGTTCGTCACCTTCTCCCGGATGCACGGCAACCTCGACGGTCAGGTCATCGCCTTCTTCACGATGGTCGTCGCCGCCGCGGAGGTCGTGGTCGGGCTCGCGATCATCGTGTCGCTGTTCCGTTCCCGCCACTCGGCCTCGGTCGACGACGCCAGCCTGATGAAGCTCTGAGGGGTCGCTGAATCGTGGAGAACCTGATTGCGCTGCTGGTAGCGGCGCCTCTGCTCGGAGCGGTCGTCCTGCTGTGCGGCGGCCGGCGGCTCGATGCCGTCGGCCACTGGATCGGCACGCTCCTGTCGTCCGCCTCCTTCGTGATCGGTGTCGTCCTCTTCACCGACCTGCTGGGGAAGAACGCCGAGCACCGGACGCTCATGCAGCACCTGTGGACCTGGGTCCCCGTCGAGGGCTTCCAGGCGGACGTCACCTTCCGCCTCGACCAGCTGTCGATGACCTTCGTCCTGCTGATCACCGGTGTCGGCTCGCTCATCCACCTGTACTCGGTCGGGTACATGGAGCACGACGAGCGCCGCCGCCGCTTCTTCGGCTATCTGAACCTGTTCCTCGCGGCGATGCTGATCCTCGTCCTCGCCGACAACTACCTTCTGCTGTACGTCGGTTGGGAAGGCGTCGGTCTCGCCTCCTACCTGCTGATCGGCTTCTGGCAGCACAAGCCCAGCGCGGCCACCGCCGCGAAGAAGGCCTTCCTGGTCAACCGGGTCGGCGACATGGGCCTGTCGATCGCCATCATGCTGATGTTCACGACGTTCGGGACCTTCGCCTTCGGCCCGGTCCTCAGCCACGTCGGCGACGCCTCCGAGGGCAAACTCACCGGCATCGCCCTGATGCTGCTGCTCGCCGCCTGCGGCAAGTCCGCCCAGGTGCCGCTGCAGTCCTGGCTCGGCGACGCGATGGAGGGCCCGACCCCGGTCTCGGCCCTCATCCACGCGGCGACCATGGTGACCGCAGGCGTGTACCTGATCGTCCGCTCCGGAGCGATCTTCAACGCGGCACCGGACGCGCAGTTGGTGGTCACCGTCGTCGGTGCCGTCACGCTCCTGTTCGGTGCGATCGTCGGTTGCGCGAAGGACGACATCAAGAAGGCGCTGGCCGGCTCGACCATGTCGCAGATCGGCTACATGGTGCTCGCCGCAGGGCTCGGCCCCATCGGCTACGTCTTCGCGATCATGCACCTGGTGACGCACGGCTTCTTCAAGGCCGGGCTCTTCCTCGGCGCCGGTTCGGTCATGCACGGCATGAACGACGAGGTCGACATGAGGAAGTACGGCGGCCTCAGGAAGTACATGCCGGTCACCTTCATCACCTTCGGCCTCGGCTATCTCGCCATCATCGGTTTCCCGGGGCTGTCCGGCTTCTTCTCCAAGGACAAGATCATCGAGGCGGCCTTCGCCAAGGGCGGCACCGAGGGCTGGATCCTCGGCGGCGCGGCCCTGCTGGGCGCGGCCATCACGGCGTTCTACATGACGCGCGTGATGCTGATGACCTTCTTCGGCGAGAAGCGCTGGCAGCCCGACGAGAACGGCAACGAGCCGCACCCGCACGAGTCCCCGAGGACGATGACGATCCCGATGATCGTGCTGGCCTTCGGATCGGTCTTCGCGGGCGCCTTCTTCGGGATCGGGAACCGCTTCCTGCACTGGCTGGAGCCCATCACCGGCCACGAGGAGGGCAACTCCCCGGTCAGCGCCCTGACGGTCACCCTGGCCACCATGGCCGTGCTGATCGTCGGCGTGGCGATCGCCTGGGCGCAGTACGGGCGCCGTCCGGTCCCGGCCGTCGCCCCGCGCGGCTCGCTGCTCACCCGGGCCGCCCGCCGCGACCTCCTTCAGGACGACTTCAACCACGTCGTCCTGGTGCGCGGCGGCGAGCACCTCACCCGCTCCCTGGTCTACGTCGACCACACCCTGGTCGACGGCGTCGTCAACGGCACGGCGGCCTCCATGGGCGGCCTCTCCGGAAGGCTGCGCAAGCTGCAGAACGGCTACGCGCGGTCGTACGCGGTCTCGATGTTCGGCGGTGCGGCCATCCTCGTCGCCGCGACCCTGCTGATGAGGGCGGTCTGATACCGATGTCCTTTCCCCTCCTGACAGCGACGGCGGCGCTCCCGGCCCTCGGGGCGGTGGCCACGGCCGCCGTCCCGGCCGCCCGGCGCACCGCCGCGAAATGGCTGGCGCTGTCCGTCTCGCTGGCGACGCTCGCGCTGGGCATCGCCGTCCTGGTCCGCTTCGACCCGGGCGGCGACCGCTACCAACTCACCGAGTCCCACGCCTGGATCGCCGACTTCGGCGTCCGCTACGAACTCGGCGTGGACGGCATCGCGGTCGCGCTCATCGCGCTCACCGCCCTGCTGATCCCGTTCGTGATCCTGGCCGGCTGGCACGACGCCGACCCCCTGGAGACCGGCAGCAAGCGCTGGCGGCCCACCCAGGGCTTCTTCGCCCTCATCCTTGCGGTGGAGGCGATGGTGATCATCTCCTTCGAGGCCACCGACGTCTTCCTCTTCTACATCTTCTTCGAAGCCATGCTGATCCCGATGTACTTCCTCATCGGCGGCTTCGGGGACCGGGCCCACGAGCACGGCGACGAGGCGGCGGCGACCCAACGGTCGTACGCGGCGGTCAAGTTCCTGCTCTACAACCTGGTCGGCGGGCTCATCATGCTGGCGGCCGTGATCGGCCTCTACGTGGTGGCCGGGAACTTCTCGCTCGCGGAGATCGCGCAGGCGCGGGCCAACGGCACGCTGCACATGGCGACCAACACCGAACGCTGGCTGTTCCTCGGCTTCTTCTTCGCCTTCGCGGTGAAGGCGCCGCTGTGGCCGCTGCACACCTGGCTGCCCAACGCCATGCAGGAGTCCACCGCGCCGGTCGCCGTGCTCATCACGGCGGTCGTCGACAAGGTCGGCACCTTCGCGATGCTCCGCTTCTGCCTCCAGCTCTTCCCGGAGGCCAGCAAGTGGGCGACGCCCGTCATCCTCGTCCTCGCCCTGATCAGCATCATCTACGGGGCGCTGCTCGCGGTCGGACAGCGGGACATCAAGCGGCTGGTGGCGTACGCGTCGATCTCGCACTTCGGGTTCATCATCCTGGGCATCTTCGCGATGACCAGCCAGGGCCAGTCCGGCGCGACGCTCTACATGGTCAACCACGGTATTTCCACGGCCGCGTTGATGCTGGTCGCCGGCTTCCTGATCTCGCGGCGCGGCTCGCGTCTGATCGCCGACTACGGAGGGGTGCAGAAGGTGGCCCCGGTGCTCGCCGGCACCTTCCTGATCGGCAGCCTGGCGACCCTGTCGCTGCCGGGACTCGCGCCCTTCGTGAGCGAGTTCCTGGTCCTGGTCGGCACGTTCACTCGCTACCCGGCCATCGGGATCATCGCGACCTTCGGCATCGTCCTCGCCGCGCTCTACACCCTCGTCCTCTACCAGCGGACGATGACCGGCCCGGTGAAGCCCGAGGTCGCCGCGATGCCGGACCTGCGACCGCGTGAACTCCTGGTCGTCGCCCCGCTGATCGTGCTGCTGATCTTCCTCGGCGTCTACCCGAAGCCGGTCACGGACATCGTGAACCCGTCGGTCAAGCAGACCCTGTCCGACGTACACAAGAAGGATCCCAAGCCCTCGGTGGAGGCGGCCAAGTGAGCGCAACAGCCGTCCACAGCCTGTGGACAACGGCGGCAGCCGCGGACCCGATCTCGAAGATCCCCGCACCGAAGATCGAGTACGGGCAATTGTCGCCCACCTTGATCATCCTCGGCGCGGCGCTCATCGGGGTACTGGTCGAGGCGTTCGTCCCGCGCAAGTCCCGTTACTACGCCCAGGTGTTCGTGTCCGTCGTGGCGCTCTGCGCCGCCTTCGCGGCGGTCGTGGCGCTCGCGGCGGACGGGTACGGCACAACCAAGGCGCACATCGCGGCGATGGGCGCGATCGCGGTCGACGGACCCTCCCTGTTCCTCCAGGGTGTGATCCTGCTCTCCGGACTGGTCGGCCTGTTCACCTTCGCCGAGCGACGCCTCGACCCCGAGGCACACGGCAACCGGGTCGACTCCTTCGCCGCACAGGGCGCGTCCGTGCCCGGCAGCGACAGCGAGAAGGCCGCGGTCAAGGCCGGGTTCACCACCACGGAGGTCTTCCCGCTCCTGCTTTTCGCGGTCTCCGGAATGCTCGTCTTCCCGTCCGCCAACGACCTGTTGACCCTGTTCGTGGCCCTGGAAGTCTTCTCCCTCCCGCTCTACCTCCTGTGCGCCCTGGCCCGCCGCAAGCGGCTCCTGTCGCAGGAGGCCGCGGTCAAGTACTTCCTCCTCGGCGCCTTCGCCTCCGCGTTCACCCTCTTCGGCATCGCGCTGCTCTACGGCTACGCGGGCTCGATGTCGTACGCCACGATCGCGCAGGTCGTCGACGGCTCCATCACCAACATCAACCCCGCCCTCGCGGACACCATGGGCAACGACGCGCTGCTGCTCATCGGCGGCGCGATGATCGTCATGGGGCTGCTGTTCAAGGTGGGCGCGGTGCCGTTCCACATGTGGACGCCCGACGTCTACCAGGGCGCCCCGACCCCGGTCACCGGCTTCATGGCCGCCGCGACCAAGGTGGCCGCCTTCGGAGCGCTGCTCCGGCTCCTCTACGTCGTGCTGCCCGGCCTGCGCTGGGACTGGCGGCCCGTCATGTGGGGCGTCGCGATCATCACGATGCTGGGCGGCGCGATCGTCGCGATCACCCAGACCGACATCAAGCGGCTCCTGGCGTACTCGTCGATCGCGCACGCGGGCTTCATCCTCGCCGGTGTCATCGCGACGACCCGGGACGGCGTCTCGTCCGTGCTCTTCTACCTGGGCGCGTACTCGTTCGTGACGATCGGCGCCTTCGCGGTCGTCACCCTCGTACGGGACGCGGGCGGCGAGGCGACGCACCTGTCGAAGTGGGCCGGGCTCGGGCGCAGGTCGCCACTGGTCGCGGCTGTCTTCGCGGTGTTCCTGCTGTCCTTCGCGGGTATTCCGCTGACGGCCGGCTTCGCCGGGAAGTTCGCCGTGTTCAAGGCGGCGGCGGCCGGCGGCGCGGCCCCGCTGGTCGTGGTCGGTGTGCTCTCCTCCGCCATCGCGGCGTTCTTCTACATCCGCGTGATCGTGCTCATGTTCTTCAGCGAGCCGAGGCCCGACGGCCCCACCGTCGCGGTCCCGTCCCCGTTGACCATGGCGACGATCGGGGTGGCCGTGGCGGCCACGCTCGTCCTCGGTGTGGCCCCGCAGTACTTCCTGGACCTGGCCAACCAGGCGGGGGTCTTCGTCCGCTGAGCGGCCGAGTACCGGCCGAAGGCCCCGGTTCCCCTCGTGGGGGCCGGGGCCTTCGTGCATGTGCGGTCAGGCCTTCGGGCAGACGACCTCGGGGTTCCAGGGGGCGAACAGGCCCTTGGAGTTGGGCTCGTAGATCCAGGCGTGGAGCGTGAAATAGCCCGGGAGCTGGTCCTTCTGGAAGGTCTGCCCGAACAGGGTCGGCGCCGCCTGCCCCGAGTCCTTCACGACCCACTCGACCGCGACCAGCCGGCGTCCCTCGACGAAGTCGGACCCGTCCGCGTACAGCAGAGCCGCCGGTTTCGCCGGATCGAGTGAACCGATGTTCGCCGGGTTGACGTAGTGGTAGCCCATGCCGCCCTCGGTGGGATCGGAGACACAGGTGTCGGTGCGTGCGTAGCCGCCGCCCGCGGCGAACGCCTCGTACCCGTACTTCGAGGTCGCCTGGTACGTCTTGCTCAGCGTGGTCCACACGGACGGGTCGGGGTCGGACGCGGCCTGGGCCGGGGCGGCCGTCAGCGCGAAGGCCGCGGCCGTCGCCACCGCGACGGCGGCCTTGACGGCGCCCAGCGGGGGCCGGGAGGACGAGGGCCGAGGGGACAGCGGCCGAGGGAACATGGTGGGGCTCCTTGGACTTCGGGAGGCGTCCGCGCACGGCGCGCCGTCCGGTCGGTGGCGTGGCGGACCTCCCCCTGCCCGCCCGAGCAGCATGTTCCGCCCGCATGGGTCGCGCCATGTGACGGGAGCCATTCGACTGACCACACCCGGTCACCGCCGCCGGCCTGTGGATAACTCCGACGCTGTCAGCGCGGAGCCCTATCGTGGACGCAGTGGTCGAGGGACGACGTACGGGGGACGAGCGATGCACGGGATGGGCGGGACGGTTGTGACGACCGAAGTACGGACGCCGACGGCACACGGCGAGAGCGAGGCACTGGCCACGCTCCACCGCGTCTTCGGCTACGACAGCTTCCGCGGCGCGCAGGAAGAGGTCATCGAGCATGTGGTGGCCGGCGGCGACGCCGTGGTCCTCATGCCGACCGGCGGCGGCAAGTCGCTGTGCTACCAGATTCCGTCCCTGGTCAGACCCGGTACGGGCGTTGTCGTCTCCCCGCTCATCGCGCTGATGCAGGACCAGGTGGACGCGCTGCGGGCGCTGGGTGTGCGCGCCGGGTTCATGAACTCGACGCAGGACTTCGACGAGCGGCGCGTGGTCGAGGCGGAGTTCCTCGCCGGCGAGCTGGACCTCATCTATCTCGCGCCGGAGCGGCTGCGGCTCGACTCCACCCTGGACCTGCTCTCGCGCGGCAAGATCTCGGTGTTCGCGATCGACGAGGCGCACTGCGTGTCCTCGTGGGGCCACGACTTCCGCCCGGACTACCTCTCCCTCTCGCTGCTGGGCGAGCGCTGGCCGGACGTCCCGAGGATCGCGCTCACGGCGACGGCCACGGACGCCACGCACAAGGAGATCACCCAGCGGCTGAAGATGCCGGACGCCCGGCACTTCGTGGCGAGCTTCGACCGGCCCAACATCCAGTACCGGATCGTGCCGAAGGCCGACCCCAAGAAGCAGCTGCTGAGCTTCCTGCGCGAGGAGCACGCGGGCGACGCGGGCATCGTGTACTGCCTCTCGCGCAAGTCCGTCGAGGCGACCGCCGAGTTCCTGTCCCGCAACGGCATCGAGGCGGTGCCGTACCACGCGGGCCTCGACTCGGGCACCCGCGCGGCGCACCAGTCCCGGTTCCTGCGCGAGGACGGGCTGATCGTCGTCGCGACCATCGCCTTCGGCATGGGCATCGACAAGCCGGACGTACGGTTCGTCGCCCACCTCGACCTGCCCAAGTCCGTCGAGGGCTACTACCAGGAGACGGGCCGCGCCGGGCGGGACGGAATGCCCTCCACGGCCTGGATGGCGTACGGCCTGAACGACGTCATACAGCAGCGCAAGATGATCCAGTCCAGCGAGGGCGACGAGGCGTTCCGCCGCCGGGCCGCCGCCCACCTGGAGGCCATGCTCGCGCTCTGCGAGACGGCACAGTGCCGGCGAGGCCAGCTGCTCGCCTACTTCGGCCAGGACCCGGACGCGGCGGCCTGTGGCAACTGCGACACCTGCCTCACCCCGCCGGAGACCTGGGACGGCACGGTCGCCGCGCAGAAGGTGCTGTCGACGGTGGTACGGCTGCAGCGGGAGCGGGGCCAGAAGTTCGGCGCCGTACAGATCGTGGACATCCTCATGGGACGCCGGACCGCCAAGGTGATCCAGTTCGACCACGACCAGCTGTCCGTGTTCGGCATCGGCGAGGACCTGGCCGAGGGTGAATGGCGGGGCGTCGTGCGGCAGTTGCTGGCACAGGGGCTGCTCGCGGTCGAAGGGGAGTACGGCACGCTGGTGCTCACCGAGGCGAGCGGCACGGTGTTGCGGCGCGAGCGGGAGGTGCCGCTGCGCAAGGAGCCGAAGAAGCCGGCGACTTCGCGGTCGTCGTCCTCCGGCCGGGGTGAGCGCAAGGCGAAGGCCGCGGCGGTGGAGTTGCCCGAGTCCTTGCAGCCCGCCTTCGAGGCCCTGCGCGCCTGGCGTGCGGAGCAGGCCCGGGAGCAGGGGGTTCCGGCGTACGTCATCTTCCACGACGCCACGCTCCGGGAGATCGCGACGGTGTGGCCCACGTCGGTGGGGCAGTTGGGGGAGATCAGCGGAGTCGGCGAGAAGAAGCTGGCGACGTACGGGGAGGGTGTGATCGGCGTGCTGGCCTCGCTGGGCGATGCGCCGACTGCGACTGCGACTGCGACTGCGACTGCGACTGCGACTGCGGCCGCGGCGCAGGTGCCGGTGCCGGCACAGGCGACGGCACCCGCACCGGGTCGGGCGGCGAAGGACGTTGACCCCGGCGCGGACTACTGGCCCGAGATGGATGCGGAGCCGGAGCCCGAGGACTGGATGTAGCCGCTCGCAGGTGAGGGGATCGGCAGCAACGCCCGCCGTGCCTCGGGCCTCAGGTCAGCGCTGTCAGCCCCGGCGCGAACACGATCAGCAGCGGGAGGAGGGGGACCAGCGTCGCGACCGTCGTCGTCAGGGCTCGGCGGCGGCGGCCCAGGCGGGGGCGGGGGTCCAGGAGGCGGTCGACTCGTTCGCCGAGGAGGCGGTGGCTGGAGGCGCAGGAGAGGACGCCGCGGTGGTTGTTCAGTTCGATCAGTGCCAGTGCGGTGGTGAGGTGGCCGCACTGGCGGGAGGCGGTGTCGTCGGCGGCGAGTTCCACCAGGCGGTGGGTCTGGTCGCAGAAGTGGGCGAACAGCGGGACGCGCGGGAAACCGGAGGCCAGCGCGGTCGACAGATGCAGCAGCCAGTCGTGGTGGGCGCGGGCGTGACCGCGTTCGTGGGTGAGGACCGCGTCGAGCTGGTGGCCGGTGAGGCGGTGCAGGGCGCCCGTGGTGACGACCAGTTGGGGCGGATGGCCCGGCATCCACCAGGCGTCCGGGTACTCGTCCTCCAGGACGAGGAGGGGACCGCGCGCCGGGGGCAGCCCGGCGGGCAGGTCGGGGGCGCGCTCGCGCAGATGGGCGCGGGCCTGACCGCGTCGGCGGCGGGCCTCGGCGAGTTCGCGGGCCAGCATCGCCGTCGTCCAGGCGGCGCCGCACGCCAGCGACAGCGTGAGGGCGACGGCCCAGACGGGGGCGGCGGAGAGGTCGTAGGCCGCGGTGACGGCGGGCGGGGCCGGGGCGAAGACATGGTCGCGGACGGTGTGGAAGACGGCCGCCGCGCCGAGCACGAGAGCGCCCAGACAGCACAGCAGGACCGTGGCGACCAGGCACTGCCACACCCACAGGCCGACCACGGGTTCCCGCTCGGGCCACACGGCCCGGGTCAGCGCACGCGGAACCGGCACGGCGGCCGAGAGGGCGACGACGCTCAGCAGGAGCAGGCAGACAGTCATGCCACGGGCTCCGGATCCTGGTCAACGGCACAGACAGAGGGAACGACGGGAGGTGCGGGTGCGGCTGTACCCGCGGCGGGTGCACGAGGTGTGGGCCCGCCCGCCGTCAGTATGACTGTCCGGGCGGCCGGAGTCAGGTGTACGGCGAGCACCCGGCGCACCCGCGACCGCCCCAACTCCGGCCCGCGAGCCGCCTCACGCCTCGCCCGCGACCCGCCTTGGTGCCGGCCCGCGAGCTGCCTCACCCCTCCCGCCCACACCTCACCTCAGCCTCGCCCCACGATCCGCCCGGTGACCTCGCCCAGACCCACCCGCGTGCCGTCCGCGCCAGGTGCCCATGCCGACAGGGTCACGACATCCCCGTCCTCCAGGAACGTCCGCTTGCCGTCCGGGAGTTCGAGGGCGTCCCGCCCGTTCCAGGTCAGCTCCAGCAGCGAACCGCGCTCGCGTTCGGCGGGCCCGCTGACCGTGCCGGAGCCGTACAGGTCGCCGGTGCGCAGGGAGGCGCCGTTGACCGTCATCTGGGCGAGTTGCTGCGCGGCGGTCCAGTACATGGTGGAGAACGGAGGCTCGGAGACGACATGGCCGTTGATCGCGACCGAGATGCGGAGGTCGTAGCCGCCGGGCTCCTCCGCCGAGTCGTCCAGATAGGGAAGGAGTTCGTGCGTGCGCTCGGGCGGCGCGACCCGCGCGTCCTCCAGCGCGTCCAGCGGGGTGATCCACGCCGACACCGAGGTGGCGAAGGACTTGCCGAGGAACGGGCCGAGGGGGACGTACTCCCAGGCCTGGATGTCGCGCGCCGACCAGTCGTTGAGGAGGCACAGGCCGAAGACGTGCTCGCGGAAGTCGGCGAGCGGCACCGGCTCGCCCATCCGCGACGGCGTACCGACCACGAAGCCGACCTCCGCCTCGATGTCCAGGCGGATCGACGGGCCGAAGACGGGCGTCGGGTCGGACGGGGCTTTGCGCTGCCCGGACGGTCGTACGACCTCCGTGTCCGAGACCACGATCGTGCCCGCGCGGCCGTGGTAACCGATGGGCAGATGCTTCCAGTTGGGGGTCAGGGAGTCGGGTGCGTCGGGGCGGAAGATGCGGCCGACGTTCCGGGCGTGGTTCTCGGAGGCGTAGAAGTCGACGTAGTCCGCGACCTCGAAGGGGAGGTGCAGGGTCACCGCGGTGAGCGGGTGGAGGAAGGGGGCGATCGTCTCCTGGTGGGAGGGCACCGTCACCCACGCGGTCAGCGCGCGCCGGACGTCCGACCAGGCCGTACGGCCCGCGGCGAGCAGCGGGTCGAGAGTGGGGTGCGCGAGCAGGGAGACGTACGGCGAGCCGAGCGCGGCGGCGGCGGCGCCCGCGTCGAGGACCTGGTCGCCGTACCGGACGCCGACGGTCCGTTCGTCCGAGCCGAGGGGCGAGAAGACGCCGTAGGGAAGGTTGTGCGGGCCGAAGGGGTCGCCCTCGGGAAGATCGAAGGGGGGCATGGGGTGCTGCCTCACTCTCGTACGTACTCGCATGTGGCCGCGCCACACGTTACGGGTGAGTTGCAGGGACCGGCAGTGTCTAAAGAGTTCGCAATGTCCGAATAGGTCTTGTCGGAGGAGGCAATTCCGGCTTAGCGTCCTTTGGGGGACACGGACGGGGTGGGTCCGGTCCGTAGGGGGGACACGTGGGGGGACCCGTGGCCAAACGCACCGGCAGTGTGCCTTTTGAGGCCGACCGCGCGGTGCCGGGCCTGATCGTGAAGTTCGGCTCCTATCCGCTGCATCACGGCGGGGTGGGGGCGATCCGCAGTCTCGGCCGTCTCGGCGTGCCGATGTATGCAATCACGGAGGACCGATACACACCGGCCGCGGCATCCCGTTATCTGGAACGCGCGTTCGTCTGGCCGACGACCGGCACCGAGGAACCCGAACGACTCGTCGAGGGACTGCTGCGCATCGGGCGCCGCATCGGGCGTCCCACCGTCCTCATCCCCACCGACGAGGAGGCCGCCGTCCTGATCGCCGAGCATCAGGACGCGCTCACCGACCGTTTCCTGTTACCGCGCGTGGATCCGAAACTGCCGCGCCACCTCGCCAGCAAACAGGGGCTGCACGAACTCTGCGTGGAACACGGCATCCCCAGCCCCACTGCCGCCTTCCCGCAGTCCTACGACGACATCGTCGACTTTGCGGAGAAGGCCCGCTTCCCGATCGTGGCCAAGAACCGGGAGGCGTTCGTACGACGCTCCCGGCCCGCGGTGAACGGCACGACGAGGATCGCCACCCGCGAGGGGCTGCTCGCGCTCGCCCGTGACTGGGGCGAGCACCCCGGCGTGATCCTCCAGGAGTACCTGCCGAGGGAGGAGGCCGAGGACTGGATCGTGCACGCCTACTTCGACCAGGACTCCACCCCGCTCGCCATGTTCACCGGCGTCAAGGTGCGCTCCTGGCCGCCGCACGCGGGCATGACGGCAAACGCATACGTAGTGGACAATCCGGAACTCGCGGATCTCGCCGCGCGTTTCATCAAGCAGATCGGCTTCACCGGAATCGTCGACCTCGACCTGCGCTTCGACCGGCGCGACGGTCAGTACAAACTGCTCGACTTCAACCCCCGCATGGGCGCCCAGTTCCGGCTCTTCGAGAACGAGTCGGGGGTGGACGTCGTCCGCGCCATGCACCTCGACCTGACCGGCCGCCCCGTCCCGGAGGGGGAACAGCGCGCCGGCCACCGGTACATCGTGGAGAACATCGACCTGCCCGCCCTCCTCGCCTACCGCCGCAGCGGCTATACGACGCCGCACGCACCGGTGAGGGCGAGCGGGACCGAGCTGGCCTGGCTCGCGGGTGACGACCTGCGGCCGTTCTTCACGATGCTCGCTCGCTTCGTGCGGCCGGGCGCGAAGCACCTGTACCAGCTGTGGCGCACCAACCGGCGCGGCGGCAGTACCAGTAGCGGCAGCCAGCAGTAGTGGCCGACAAGTAGAGGCCGACAAGTAGTAGCCGGCACCGGCCAGTTGGCGGCAGCTCCAGCACGAAGTGGCGAAATGACGTCCTGGGGAGGGACTTCGTGATTCAACCGGTAGCAATCATCGGCGCCGGCCCGTTCGGCCTGTCCACCGCCGCGCATCTGCGGGCGCGCGGCATCCCGGTCCGAGTCTTCGGCGAGCCCATGGTCAGCTGGCGCGACCACATGCCGGCCGGAATGCTCCTGAAGTCGACCCCGGCCGCCTCCAACTTCGACGCCCCGCAGCCCGGCCACAACCTCGTCGACTACTGCGACGCGGCCGGCATCCCCCGTCTGGTCACCGACGAGGACATCATCCCCGTCGAGACCTTCATCGGCTACGGCGAGTGGTTCCAGCAGAAGCTGGTGCCCGAACTGGAGCGGGTACGGGTCGTGTCGGTTGACCGGAACAAGGGCGGCGGCTTCGAACTCAAGCTGGACTCGGGGGAGTTGTTCACGGCCCGCGCGGTCGTGGTGGCCACGGGGCTGTACGGCCTGGCCCACCTCCCGCCCGAGCTGGCGGCAGCGGCGGCCGACGGCCCCGCACCCACCGGCCCCGTCTCGCACAGCTCCCAGCACCACGACCTGAGCGGGTTCAAGGGCAAGGAACTGATCGTCGTCGGCGCCGGCCAGTCCGCGCTGGAGACGGCGGTACTCGCGGCGGAGGCGGGCGCGCAGGTCCGGATCGTCTCGCGCGGGCACGGCCGGGTCGCCTTCGGCGCGGCACCCTGGGACCAGCCGAAGCTGCGCCCGGAGTCCCCCTTCGGGCGCGCCTGGTCGCTGTGGGCGCTGAGCTACTACCCGCAGCCGTACCGCTTCCTCCCCGAGGGGACCCGCCACTATCTGGTGCGCCGGGTGCTCGGTCCGCTCGGCGCGTGGTGGCTGCGCGAGCGGTTCGAGGGGAAGGTGCAGGTCAGCGAGGTCGACCGGATCGTACGGGCGGACGCGGAGGCCGGCAGCCCGGTCCTGACGGTCGGCACGCACGGCGGCGGTACCGAGCGCCTCACCGCCGACCACGTCATCTCGGCGACGGGCTACCGGGTCGACATCGCGGCGATGGACTTCCTGGGGCACGAGCTGCGCACCCAGCTCGCGGTCAGCCGGGGTACGCCGAAGCTCGGTGCCGGGTACGTGTCGTCCGTGCCGGGGGTGTACTTCACGGGGCTGCCGGCCGCGTCGTCGTACGGGCCGGTGATGCGGTTCGTGTGCGGGACGGAGTTCGCGTCACCGCGGCTGGCGAAGCATCTGGCGGCGGCGCACGGGTAGTTGACGGAATCCGCCCTACGTGTCCTGCGTCAGCTCCAGGAGCATCGGGACCAGACGGGGCGCCAACTCCGGGGCGGAACGGTCCAGTTCGGCCGTCGCCGCGGTGATCGTCGCGGTCAGCGCGCGGCGGAGTTCGGGTACGGCGAGGGAGCGGACGAGGGTCGGCTCCAGAGGGGCGGTCACCTCCTCCGGGAGGAGGTGGGCGCCCTTCGAGTAGGCGATGGGGAGGTCAAGTCGCAGGCAGGTGAGGGCGATCAGCTGGTCGCGCAGGGCGTTGATCCAGTGCGCCGCCTGCCAGGGGCGGGCGCGTTCGACGCAGATGCGGGCGTGCAGGGCGTGGTGCCAGGCGAAGCCGATGAGTGTGTCGCGGTCGGGCGGGGCGAACGGCGGCTGTGCCTGCGGGCTGCCGAAGACCGTCCGCCACTGCGGGCCCCGGGCGCCGAACTCCGACTCCGGTGAGAAGGTGACGTCCAGCTCCACCCATCCGGGCAGCAGGAAGACCCGGATGACGCTCGCGCCACCCACGCCGAGGTCCCAGTGGTGCAGGGCGCCGAACTCGCCGTAGACCCACGCCGTCCACCGCGCTACGGCTGCGGCGACCTCGCCCCGGACGGCCAGCACGATGTCCGTGTCCGACCAGCGGTCGCCGTCGCCGGTGGCATGCGAGCCGGTGACGGCGAAGCCGACGATCGAGTCGTCGGCCTCGGGCGCGGGCGAGGAGTCGGGCGCGGGTGCGGTCGCGTTGTTCGGGGGTGAACATGCCAGGCCGGTCCCGGGGCGAGGGAGTGTGGAAGTGTGACGGTTCAGCGGGAAAGTGACACACTTTTTTGGATGAGGTGAGGTGAGCTGAGGAGGGGGCAGCGGGGGACGCGGCCTGGGCCGGACGGTGCCGCACCGCAGTTCCAGAACGCGAGCTCCTTCCAGCAGCTCTACGACCGGTAGCGGCCCAGCGTCCGCAACCCCGGCAGCGCCTTGTCGTCGAAGTCGAACAGCGCCAGGTTCTCCCACGCGTTGCCGGACGTCGGATCGGTCGGGTCCCAGCCGTCGCCCTTGCGGTACGTCCAGACGCCCTCCCAGTAGCAGTAGCCCAGCCCCGCACCCCCAGGCACATCCACCATCAGGTCCGCCACCGTGCGCAGCCACGCCGCCTGGCCCGCCGGGGTCGCCGGGTAGCCCTCCGTCAGCTGCGAGGGGTCGTACATGATGTCGTTCGTCGCGTCCTCGCTCTCCAGCGTGAACGGGTACGCCGTCTCCGCGATCAGGACCGGCTTGTCGTAACGGGCCGCCAGATCCGCCAAGTTGGCCGCGGCGGCGGCCGGGGCGCCGTGCCAGAACGGGTAGTACGACTGGGCGATGATGTCGAAGTCGACCCCGTCGGCCACCACGTTGTCGTACCACCAGCGGGACGTGCCGTTGTCGCCGCCCGAGGCGATGTGGAGCATCGTGCGGATGCGGGGGGTGGTGTCACGCGCCGCCGTCAGACCCGCCTTGAGGAAGGTCGTCAGGTTGCCCCAACCCCCGGCGTCGTCACCCCAGTTCTTGCCGGTGGGCCAGAGCAGGCCGCCGTTGATCTCGTTGCCGATCTGCACCAGGTCGGCCGGGGTGCCCTGGCGGCGCAACGCGCCCAGCACATCGGCCGTGTGGTCGTAGACCGCCCTCGTCAGGCCCGCCACATCCAGGTCCGCCCAGGCCGCCGGCTTGGTCTGGTGGGACGGGTCGGCCCAGGTGTCGGAGTAGTGGAAGTCGACCCAGATGCCGATCCCGGCCCGGCGCAGCCGCCTGGCCAGCGGGAGGATGTGCCGCTTGTTGTTGTAGCCGTCGGCCGGGTTCACCCAGACCTTGAGGCGCGCGTGGGTCACCCCGGCATCCGCGAGGATGCGGATCGGATCGTCCCGGCGGCCGTCCGCACGGCGGTACACCGCACCGAAGGCCTCGTCCTTGGGGAGCGACGAGATGTCCATCCCCCGGATCTCCAGCCGGCGCCGGTCGGCGGCGACCGCGGGCGCTGCCGCCAACACCGGGATCGAGAGTGCCGCCGCACCCGCCGCCGTGAGAACACTGCGTCTGCGCATCACAAAAGCTTCCCTTCACCAAGCAACCAAAGAAACAAGCGAGTTGAGCCGAAGAAGCAAACGGGTCGAGCGGAGGTCAGCGCGGGTCGCGGAAGACCTCCACCCCGCCCGCCGGTACCGCCGCCCGGCTCCCGTCCGGCAGCACCACCTTCACCTCGCTCCCGGTGTGGTTCACCGCGAAACGGAACGTCCCCGACTCGCCCTCCCGTACGACGAGTTCGACATCGCGCGGCAGATCGACCGGCGTGATGCCCGCGTCCGCGAGGGCGAGGTCCACCACGGCGGCCAGGTCGGCACCGGTCAGCCGCGTCGCCAGGTACCACGCCGAACCCGACCCCACCGGATGCCGCGTCAGCGCCGCCCCGCCCGCCGTACGACCGTCCGCGAAGACCGCGACCGTCTCGCAGCCCGCACCCGGGATCACGACCTCCGACCAGAGATCCGCCGTGTACGACGACCCGTCCGCACCCCGCACCGACAGCGTCTCGCCCGGCAGCAACGGGTCGAACTCCTCGACGGTCAGGCCGAGTACGTCCCGCAGCGCCCCCGGATACGCGCCCGGATGCAGCGTGTCGTTCTCGTCGACGATCCCGGAGAAGAAGGAGACCAGCAGTGTCCCGCCCCGCGAGACGTACCGCTCCAGATCGCCCCCCACCCCGACCGGCGCCGAGTACAACTGCGGCACCACCAGCAGCGGATACCGCGCCGGGTCCAGGTCCCCCAACCCCGTCGGCGGCAGGAAGTCCACCGTCAAGTGCCGGTCGTAGAGCGCCTCGTAGAAGGAGTCCAGGCGCTCCCGCGCGTCCAGGTCCTGGCTCGGCCGCCACTCCAGGCTCTGCGCCCACCAGGAGTCCCACGACCACACCATCGCCACGTCACCGCGCGTCCGGGTGCCCCGCAGCCCGGCCCGGCTCAAGTCCCCCACCCGGCGGCCGAGTTCCGTCACCTCGCGCCAACCCCGGTTGTCCGTACCGGAGTTCGCCAGCATCGCCGTATGGAACTTCTCCGCGCCCGACTGCGACTGCCGCCACTGGAAGAACATCGCGCCCTCGGAGCCGCGCGCCACATGCCCGAGTGAGTTGCGGGCCATCTCACCGGGACGCTTCGCGGGGTTGTACGGCTGCCAATTGACCCCGGACGTGGCATGTTCCAGGAGCAGCCACGGGCCGCCGCCCGCCACCGAGCGGGTCAAGTCGGCGGCCAGCGCCAGGTTCACGTGGGTGCGGCGGCCGTCCGTCATCAGGTAGTGGTCGTTGGTGACGAGGTCGACCTCCTTGGCCCAGGCCCAGTAGTCGACGGTCTGGCCCTGGCTCGGCGCGACCATGAAGTTGGTGGTGACGGGCACGCCGGGGGAGAGGCGGTGCAGGATGTCCCGCTCGGCGGCGAAGTTGGCGCGGGCCTGTGCGTCGGCGAAGCGGTGGTAGTCGAGCTGCTGGGTCGGATTGCATACGGACGGGGTCGCGCGGGGCGGGGTGATCTCCTCCCAGTCGCCGTACTGCTGGCCCCAAAAGGCCGTTCCCCAGGCGTGGTTGAGGGCGTCGAGGGTGTCGTGGCGCTCCCGCAGCCAGACCCGGAAGGCCGCCGCGCACACATCGCAGTAGCAGGCGAGCACAGGGGCGCCGTACTCGTTGTGGACGTGCCACAGGACGACGGCCGGGTGGCTGCCGTAGCGCTCGGCCAGCACCCGTGTGATCGTCGTCGCCGCCGCGCGGTAGGCGGGGTTCGAGTGGCAGATCGCGCCGCGCGAGCCGAAGGCGAGGCGCACGCCCTCCCGCGTCACCGGCAGTGCGTCGGGGTGCGCGCGGTAGAACCACGCCGGCGGTACGACCGTGGGCGTGCCGAGGTTCACCGCGATGCCCGCACCGTGCAGCAGGCCGATCACCGTGTCCAGCCACTCCCAGTCGTACTCGCCCGGTCGCGGCTCAAGACGGGCCCAGGAGAAGACGCCGAGGGAGACCGCCGTGACACCGGCCTCCCGCATCAGCCGTACGTCCTCCTCCCAGACCTCCCGCGGCCACTGTTCGGGGTTGTAGTCACCTCCGAAGGCGAGTGGCAGACGGTCGTGGGGGACGGGGGACGGCATAGGTTCACTCCCGAAGTAGAGGGCTGTTTCTGTGATCGTGCACATGAATGGTCGCGGCTCCAACCCGTCAGCAACAAGTAGGTAACCCCAGGCGACACCCATTGACAAGGGTTCGAAACAATTCTCTACTGTGCACGGTCACAGAGCCGTGGACAGGCTCGCACTCAGTCAGGGGAGATGAAGATGTCGATCCACCGCCGCCAGATCAGCAGGCGCAGCATTCTTGCCGGGGCCGCCGCTGTCGGCCTGACGAGCACCCTCGCCGCCTGCGGCGGTTCCGACGACGACTCCGGCAAGAGCAGCGGGCCCGTCAAGCTGACCTACTGGTCCTGGGCGCCGAACATGGACAAGGTCGCCGCGATCTGGAACAAGAAGAACCCGGACATCACGGTCACCGTCTCCAAGCAGGCCGCGGGCAAGGACATCATCTCCAAGCTGATCACCGCGAAGAAGGCCGGCAACGCCCCCGACCTGATCCAGGTCGAGTACCAGGCGCTGCCGACGCTGGTCTCCAACGACGTCCTCGCCGACATCTCCAAGTACGCGAAGTCCGCCAAGTCCGAGTTCGCCGAGGGCCTTTGGGGCATGGTCACGCTCGGCACCGACGCGGTCTACGCGATACCGCAGGACTCCGGCCCGCTGATGTTCTTCTACCGCGAGGACCTGTTCAAGCAGCACAACCTGACCGTCCCGGCCACCTGGGACGACTTCGCCAAGACCGCCCGCGCCGCCAAGAAGGCACTGCCGAACGCCTACTTGACGACGTTCTCCTCCAACGACCCCGGTCTGTTCGCCGGGTTGGCGCAGCAGGCCGGCGCCAAGTGGTGGACCGTGGAGAGCGGCGGCAAGTGGACCGTCGGCATCGACGACGCGGCCACCAAGAAGGTCGCCGACTTCTGGGGCGGTCTCGTCCAGGAGGGCGTGATCGACAACCAGCCGATGTACACGCCGGCTTGGAACAACGCCCTGAACAAGGGCACCAACATCGCCTGGGTCTCCGCCGTGTGGGCGCCCGGTGTGCTGGTCAGCTCGGCCCCCGACACCAAGGGCAAGTGGCGTATGGCCCCGCTGCCGCAGTGGTCCGCGGGCGAGAACGTCACCGGCAGCTGGGGCGGCTCCTCCACCGGTGTCTCCACCGACTCCAAGCACGCCGAGGCCGCGGCCAAGTTCGCGGCCTGGCTGAACACCGACCCGGAGGCGCTGGCCGCCCTGGTCAAGGAGGTCGCGATCTACCCGGCGGCCACCAAGGGCCAGTCCGGCTCGGTGCTCACCCCGCCCGCGTTCTTCCCGAACCAGACCGACTTCTACGACACCGCCGCGAAGATCGCCGCCACCACGGCAGCCTCCGCCTGGGGCCCGAACGTCCAGGTCGCCTACGACACCTTCAGCGACGCCTTCGGCAAGGCCACCAAGGCGAAGAAGTCCGCCCAGTTCGACACCGCGCTCGCCACCATGCAGTCGGCGACCTTCACCGACATGAAGAAGCAGGGCTTCAAGGTGACCGAGGCATGACCGCCACTCCGCTCAAGGGCTCCGGCAGCACGACGGCCGGGCCCTTGGCGGACGGCACCGCCACCACCGTCCGCCCCCGCCGCATCCGCCGCCGTGGCCGCAGCGCGCCGTACTGGTTCCTCGTACCGGCCGTGCTCCTGTTCGCCGCCTTCACCGTCGTACCGATCGGGTACGCGGTGTGGCTCAGTCTCCACAAGGTCCAGGTCAAGGGCATCGGCCTCGGCAAGGGCGCCCGTCAGCAGGTGTGGAACGGCATCGGCAACTACACCGACGTCCTGAACGACTCCGAGTTCGGCCACAGCGTCCTGCGCGCCTTCGGCTACGGCCTGATCGTCATCCCCACGATGCTCGGTCTGGCCCTGGTCTTCGCGCTGATGCTGGACACCCCGCAGGCGCGCAGCGCCAAGTTCGCCCGCCTGGCGATCTTCCTGCCGTACGCCGTCCCCGGCATCATCGCCGCCCTGATGTGGGGCTTCCTCTACCTCCCGACGGTCAGCCCCTTCTACTACCTCCTGCGCGAGTTCAACCTCCCGCAGCCCGACCTGTTCGACGGCGGCAACCTGTACCTCTCCTTCGCGAACATCGCGGTGTGGGGCGGCACCGGCTTCAACATGATCGTGATCTACACGGCCCTGCGCTCGATACCGCAGGAGATCTACGAGGCCGCGAAGATCGACGGCGCCTCCGACCTGAAGATCGCCCTGCGGATCAAGATCCCGATCGTGCTGCCCTCCCTCGTGCTCACGTTCTTCTTCTCGGTCATCGCCACCCTCCAGGTCTTCACCGAGCCCATGGCCCTCAAGCCGCTGACCAACGGCCTCTCCGGTACCTGGAGTCCGCTGATGGCCATCTACGACAGCGCCTTCCTCAGGTCCGACATCTACGGCGCGTCCGCCACCGCGGTGGTCCTGGCCCTGGCGACCTTCGTGGTCTCCTTCACGCTGCTGCGCGTCTCCGACCGCTACACCCGGGAGGACCGGGCATGACCCCCCTCACCCTCACCGCCACCGACGGCCAGGGACTCGGCAAGCCGAAGCGCACCGCGTGGGTGCCGACCCTGGTACTGATCCTCGGCTCGTTGTACTGCCTGATCCCCGTGGCCTGGGTGGTCATCGCCGCCAGCAAGGGCCACGGCGAACTCTTCTCCACCTTCACCTTCGCCCCCGGCTCCGGATTCCTCGACAACTTCAAGGAGTTGAGCTCCTACCGGAACGGCATCTACTGGGAGTGGATGGTCAACTCCCTCTTCTACGCGGGCGGCGGCGCCCTGCTCTCCGCCGCGGTCTCGGCCGCCGGCGGCTACGCGCTGGGCCGATTCGCCTTCCGCGGCCGGGAGTTCGTCTTCAAGCTGATGCTGGCCGGCGTCCTGGTCCCGAGCATCGTGCTGACGGTCCCGCAGTACCTGCTCCTCTCGAAGCTGGGCCTGGCCGACTCGTACTGGTCGATGCTCCTGCCGTCGATCCTCTCCCCGTACGGCGTCTACCTCGTCCGTATCTACGCGGCGGCCTCCGTGCCCGCCGAACTCCTCGAAGCCGCCCGCATGGACGGCGCGAGCGAGTGGCGGATCTTCTCGCGGATCGCGGTCCCGATGATGATGCCGGGGCTCATCACGGTGTTCCTGTTCCAGTTCGTCGGCATCTGGAACAACTTCCTGCTGCCGTACGTGATGCTCGCGGACGACACCAAGTTCCCGATCACGCTGGGCCTTTACACCCTGCTCAACCAGGGCGCCTCACAGCCCGCCCTCTACACGCTGGTCATCATGGGCTGCTTCCTCGCGATCCTGCCGCTGATCGCGCTCTTCCTGGTGATCCAGCGGTTCTGGTCCCTGGACCTGCTGAGCGGCTCGGTCAAGGCGTGAGACGTATGTAGCGAGCAGTACCTCCCCCCACCGCACTGAACCGGCAGAACGAGGACCATGACCACCAGTCCGAACGGACGCCGCAAACCGCCCACCATCCACGACGTGGCCCGGGAGGCAGGCGTCTCCCGGGGGACCGTCTCCCGCTTCCTGAACGGCGGCCACTACGTCTCGCCGGCCGCCCGCACCGCCGTGGAGACGGCGATCAGGAAGACGGGCTACGTCGTCAACCGGCACGCCCGCTCCCTGAGCACCGGACGGTCGGACTCGGTGGCGTTCCTCCTCACCGAGCCGCAGGAGAAGTTCTTCGAGGACCCCAACTTCAATGTCCTGCTGCGGGGTTGCACCGAGCACCTGGCCCGCCACGACATCCCCCTGCTCCTGATGCTGGCCTCCTCCAAGGACGACCGCCGCCGCCTCACCCGCTACATCACCTCGGGCCACGTGGACGGAGTCCTGCTGGTCTCCAACCACAGCGGCGACCCGGTGGCGGCCGAACTCCGCGACGCCGGCATCCCGTTGGTGGCCTGCGGCAAACCGCTCGGCCCCGCCTCCAAGTACAGCTACGTGGCCGCGGCCGACCGCGACGGCGCCCAGGAAATGGTCCGCCACCTCATCTCCCGCGGCAGACGCCGCATCGCCATGGTCACCGGCCCGCTCGACGCGCCGGGCGGCCCCGACCGCCTGGCCGGCTACCGGGACGTCCTCACGGAGGCGGGCCTGCCCCACGACCCCGCACTCGTCGTGGAAGGCGACTACCGCCGCACGGGCGGCGAGGAAGCGGCCCGCAGACTCCTGACGCGGGCCCCCGACCTGGACGCGGTGTTCGTGGCGTCGGACCTGATGGCTCTGGGAGTCGTCAACACCCTCCAGCAATCCGGCCGTTCGGTCCCGGATGACATCGCTGTCGGAGGCTTCGACGACTCGGCGGCGGCCACGGCGATCACCCCGGCCCTCACGACCATGCGCCAGCCCTACGACCGCATCAGCGCCGAAATGGTCCGCATGCTGCTCGCGCAGATCGCCGGCGAGGACACGGCGGGCGTGATCCTGCCCACCGAACTGGTGATCCGGGAGTCGGCATAACCGCCGTAACTGTCAAACCAACCGGAACTCGGGTCAACGTATGTGAAGGCAGCAGCCGTCCGGTTCGTGTCGAGTCGGTGGGGCGTTCCATCCGTATTCTCTGATCATGGCCGCACCCCTCGCATATGCACTGATCGCCACCGACCTGGACGGGACGCTGCTGCGCGGCGACGACACGCTCTCCGACCGGTCCCGCATCGCACTGGCGAGGGCGTCGGCGGCCGGCGCCCGGCACCTGGTCGTCACCGGCCGGCCCGCTCCGAGGGTGCGCCCGCTCCTCGAAGACCTCGGCAGCAGGGGGCTCGCGGTGTGCGGACAGGGCGCGCAGTTGTACGACGCCGGCGCGGACCGTCTGCTCTGGTCGGTCACCCTGGACCGTGAGCTGGCGGAGACCGCGCTCGGCAAGATCGAGGCGGAAGTGGGCCAGGTGTTCGCGGCGGTCGACCAGGACGGAGTGGACGGCCTCACCCTCATCGAGCCCGGCTACTTGATGCCGCACCCCACGCTCCCCGCCGTACGGGTGGGCAGGCGCGACGACTTGTGGTCCGAACCGATCAGCAAGGTGTTGCTCCGTCACCCCGCCCTGGAGGACGACGAGTTGGCGTCCACGGCCCGCTCGGTGGTCGGTTCCCTGGCCTCGGTCACCATGTCGGGTCCCGGTACCGTCGAACTCCAGCCACTCGGCATCACCAAGGCGACGGGCCTCGCCCTGGCGGCCCGCCACTTGGGCCTGACCCCGTCCGACACCATCGCCTTCGGCGACATGCCGAACGACATCCCCATGTTCGACTGGGCGGCCCACGGAGTGGCGATGGCCAACGCCCACCCCGAACTCAAGGCGGTGGCCGACGAGGTGACGAAGTCGAACGAGGACGACGGCATCGCGCTGGTCCTGGAAAGACTCCTCGACTGAAGCGTCTTTCAGGGGCGCGGGAACCGCGCGACCAGCCACGACGGCGCGGCAGACGGACAGACAACCCGTCGTGGCTGATCCGACAGTCTCTAGTAAGCCCCGTACACGTTGTCGATGGAGCCATACACGGCCGCCGCGTAGTTGCAGGCGGCGGTGATGTTCGCAACCGGGTCGTACGGATCGAACGAAGTCCCGGCAACGTGATACGCGTTGAACGTCGGGTCGATCACCTGGAGCAGCCCCTTCGACGGCGTACCCGCCGCCGCGTTGGAGTCCCAGTTGTTGATCGCGTACGGGTTGCCGGACGACTCACGGATCACGTTCCGGTAGATCCCGTTGTACGTACCCGGAATTCCCTTCTGCGCCATGATCGCGAGCGACTCACGGATCCACCCGTCAAGGGTGTTGGGGTATCCGGCGAGCGTGGTCGACGAGGTCGTGGCGGCCGAGGCGGTGGTCGCCCCGACGACAGGCAGCGCGAGGATCGCGACACCGGTACCGGCGACAACGACACGGCGGACAAGGCGGGCGCGGCGGGACTGAGCGGATGCAGGCATGACGAGGTTCCTCTCCGTCGCCTGCGAGGTGAGCTGTCGGGTTCGGGCTGGGAGGTGCCCGGCCACGCCCTCACGGACGTGACTTAACCCCGAGCCGTCCCGGTCGCAGCGACCGGTCCGGCGACTTACCTGGGTCCCCCGCTCCTGCCGTGCGAGAAGTTCGTGACTGGGATGCCGGGCGGCGGCAGGATTCGGCGTTCCGCTCGACAGGCCCGGAAACTATGCGAGAGCACATGTCCGGAACAAGTGGCGGAATCACACCTAACCCCTATTGACCTTGGTCTGAGGCGTATGGGGCACTTGATCCTTTGCGTAAGCCAAGGTTCAACTGTCAATAACCACAAGGGAAACGTAAAAACGCAGGACCACAGGCCACGCACACAAACGCGTGACCCAACTCACGGCGAGATAAAGAACGGCAAATCGGGCATTCGTCCTCAACTGGCAGTTCTCGGAATCCTTTTCTCCCAAGTGCGGTGAAAGATCACTTCGCTGCCCTCGGTGCAGATCACCTCATTCGAGGTAATAAAGTCCGTTTCGTCGCAGGTGATCTCGGACCGCGTCCGCACGGTCGTGTCCCATCCCAGCTCCGGCCGATGCAGCCGGATCGTCCAGTCGGACCGCGTGCGGGCGGACAAAGGGTCCGACTCGTCGATCGTGTACGTCTCCAGCGCGTCCTCGGTGAATTCGAGCCCGTCCGGATACACCCGCGTGCCGCCGTACCGGGGATCCACCTCCAGCCGCCACTCACCCTTCGCCACATCCCGCACGACCAGCCGCTCGGGCCGCGGCTCGTCCAGCGTGGCGGGGTGGTTGACCCCGATCGGCGCGGCCTCCTCGGGCTCGTCGAAGCGAATGTCGTACGTCAACTCCCTTTCCCGCACCGGAAGTTCCATCGCACATCCCTCCGGATCCAGCGTGAACCCCGCCCCGGACTCCGGCTGCGGCCAGATCCAGGGCCAGTACGCCGACGACACCGCGAGCCGGATCCGATGGCCCGGCGGAAACGCGTGCCCGATGCCGTTCAGTTCGAAGGTCACGTCCTCCGTGGTGCCCGGCGTCCACGGCACCGCCCGGTCCCGCCCGTGCCGGGCCGACAGGTTCAGCACACCGCGGGTGACCAGCGTCGACGACCCGTCCGGCGCGACATCGCACAGCCGCGCGACCACCTGCCCGCGCGGCACACCGCAGGTCAGCCGCAGCCGCACCCTCGGCCGCCCCAGTACCCACGTCTCGGCCGGCACCTCGAACTCGAAGCACGCCGACCGCGCGTCCTCGTCCCGCTGGTCCGGCGGCAGGTCGGCGTCGTTCCCGAACGGGAAGAACCGGCCCGCGTCCACACCGGTGTGCATGGGGGAGCGCACCAGGACGGGCGCGCCCCGGAGGCCGTACGTCGTCGTCTTCACGTGGGGCGAGGGCCACGTGGGCTCGCCGACCCAACGGCCCGGCAGGGTGTCGTAGGCCGTGGCCGGAGGATGCGAGTCGCTGACGTAGGCCCGCAGCGGAGGTTCCTCCATGACTCCCGTGTCCTCGCCCTTCAGCCAGTGGTCCCACCAGCGCAGCGTCTCCTGGAGGAAGCCGATCGCGGGTCCTGGCGGCAGGCCCCGGTCGGGGTACTGGTGGGACCACGGTCCGATCAGACCGCGCACCCGGTCGGGCGGGAGGTGTTCGACGAGCCGCAGGACCGTGTCGCGGTACGGGTCGTGCCAGCCGCCCACCGCCAGGACGGCGGCGCCGATCGCGCCGTAGTCCTCACAGACGCTGCCGTGCCTCCAGTAGTCGTCGCGGAGCTGGTGGGCGAGCCAGGTGTGGATGAACGGGTCGATCCGCTCCAGGCGCTTGAGCCACATGTCGCGCCAGACCAGGCCCGCGTACTCGGGGTCCGGCGGGCGGGCGACGAAGGCGAGCATGGTGGCCGCCCAGGCGTGCAGGTCGACGGCGAGGGCCGAACCGCCCATGTAGTGCACGTCGTTGTCGTAGCGGTCGTCGGTGGAGCAGACGGTGACGATCGCCTTCAGCGGTTCCGGCGCGAGGGCGGCGATCTGGAGGGAGTTGAAGCCGCCCCAGGAGATCCCGAACATGCCCACCTTGCCGGTGCACCAGGGCTGCGCGGCAAGCCAGTTGACCACCTCGACGCCGTCCGCGAGTTCCTGCGCGTCGTACTCGTCGCCGGGCGCGCCCTCGCTGTTGCCGTGGCCGCGCACGTCGACCCGCACGGAGGCGTAGCCGTGGCCCGCGTACCAGGGGTGGCGCTGGGCGTCGCGGGGCGCGGTCCAGTCGGTCAGGCGGTACGGGAGGTATTCGAGGAGCGCCGGTACGGGTTCGTCCGTCAGCGGGCGCCACACGCGCGCGTAGAGGCGTGTTCCGTCGGGCATCGGGATGCGGATGTCCTCGTGGGCCGTCTCGTGGGGGAAGGACGTACGGATGCGCATGAGGGGACCCCTGGGTTCAGTGGACCGGGTGCATGGTGCGGCGCAGCCAGGGCGCGGCGGCCATCACCGCGAGGCCGGCGGCCACCGCGATCGCGCCGTTGACGCCGAAGTAGGCCGGCTTGGAGACGTCGTCGTAGAGCTTCACCGTCTGGGCCTGGATGCCGTTCGCGAGCGCGAGGGACAGGAACCAGAGGGACATGGTCTGGCTGGAGAACGCGGCCGGGGCGAGCTTCGTGGTGGCCGACATCCCGGAGGTCTCCAGGAGGATGTCGCCGAGGCCGAGCAGGAAGTACGAGCCGACGATCCACCAGGCCGACATGCGGTAGGCGTCGCCGCTGTGCCCGCTGGTCGGCAGGACCATCAGCAGGAACGACAGGCCGCCCAGGACGACGCCGATCGCGATCTTGTTGGAGGCGTGCGGCTGGCCGCGGCCCATGCGGACCCAGAGCGCGGCGACCACGGGCGCGAGCCCGACCTCGAAGGCGCCGAGCGCGCTTGCGTACCAGCTCGCGGGGAAGTCGAAGCCCAGGATGGTCGTCTCGGCGTTCGACGCGGCCAGCAGCATCATCGTCGAATAGGCCTGGAAGAGAATGAAGTTGAAGACCGTGGAGGCCAGGAACAGCACGATGTACGGGCGCAGTCGGCCGCGTTCCTCGGCGGTCACGCGCGGACTCATGAACATCACCGCGAAGTACACGACGGGTGCGACGACCGAGACGACGGTGAGCAGGTCGACGAAGCGGCCCATGGTGAGCCACCCGGCGAGGGCCAGCGCGGTCGCGAGCACGGCGGCCGCCAGGATGCCTACGACGATGAGTCGTACCGCGCGGCGCAGCGCGTCCGGTGCGAGTGCGAACTCGGCGGTGTTCCGGCGGCCGGCGAGGTGACCCCGCCCGGCGACGTACTGGATCAGCCCGAAGGTCATGCCGACCGCGGCGGCCGAGAAGCCCCAGTGCCAGCCCTCGTGGTCGCCGAGCCAGCCGGTGATCAGCGGGCCCGCGAAGGCGCCGATGTTGATCGCCATGTAGTAGAGCGCGAAACCGGCGTCCCGGCGCTCGTCGTCGGTGCGGTAGAGCTTGCCGACCATGGTGGCCACGTTGGGCTTGAGCAGGCCGGTGCCCGCGCTGATGAGGCCGAGGCCGGCCCAGGTCATCGTGGCCGTGGGGACCGCCATCGCGTAGTGCCCGCAGGCGATCAGGACGCCGCCCCACAGCACCGCGCGGTAGGAGCCGAGGATGCGGTCGGCGAGCCAGCCGCCCGCGACCGAGACGAGGTAGACCAGCGTTCCATAGGCTGCGGATACGGATGCGGCCGTTCCGGACGACATGCCCATGCCGCCGTGCGCGACGGTATCCGCGAAGTAGAGGACGAGGATGGCCTGCATGCCCAGGAACGAGAAACGCTCCCAGACCTCAAGGCCGGAGAGCGTGAGCAGCCCCTTGGGCTGGCCGAAGAAGGCGTGGTCGTCCCCGGGAGGCGGCTGGTCGGCGGGCTCGGCTTCAACTGCGGTACGGGACACGATCCACTGCTTCCACCTAAGTCGATAAATATCCGTTCTTATCAGGTGATCAAAAACATACCGGTCATGATCCGATACCGCCTGGGGTGGACGGGGTGGGCGGCATGGGTGATCGAAAGCCGACCGGATACGCTGACTTGAGTGATGGCAGCGACCTATCGACAAACCGTGTGACCGCCCAGGGACACCAGCAGACAGGAGACCCCTCGTGACCGTCGTCGGGCCGTTCGGGCTGAGCGTGCGGGACCAGGCTCTGGAAGCCGATGTCCAGGCCGGAATGGCGGCAGTCGAGGAGGGTCTGCTCGAAGCCACCAAGAGCGAGGTGCCCTTCATCACGGAGGCCGCCCAGCATCTCGTGCGCGCGGGCGGGAAGCGGTTCAGGCCGCTCCTCGTGATGCTCGCCGCGCAGTTCGGCGATCCCTACGCGCCGGGGGTCGTCCCCTCGGCGGTCGTCGTCGAACTGACCCATCTCGCCACGCTCTACCACGACGACGTGATGGACGAGGCCGCCGTGCGCCGGGGCGTGGAGAGCGCCAACACCCGCTGGGGCAACTCGGTCGCGGTCCTCACCGGCGACTTCCTCTTCGCGCGCGCGTCGCACACCCTGGCCGACCTCGGCCCCGAGGCGGTGCGGGTGCAGGCCGAGGCGTTCGAACGCCTGGTCACCGGCCAGATCCTGGAGACCGCAGGACCCTCCGACGGGCGTGACCCGGTCGAGCACTACCTCGACGTGCTCGGCGGCAAGACCGGCTCCCTGGTCGCGGTCGCCTGCCGGTTCGGCGCGATGATGGCCGGCTGCGACGACACGGTCGTGGACGTCCTCACCCAGTACGGCGAGCGCCTCGGCGTCGCCTTCCAGCTCGCCGACGACGTCCTGGACATCGCCTCCGACGGCCACGAGTCCGGCAAGACCCCCGGCACGGACCTGCGCGAGGGCATCCCCACCCTGCCGGTGCTACGGCTCCGGGAGCGCGCGGACCGCCTCGGTCTCGCCGAGGACATCGCCCTGTGCGAACTGCTCGACTCCGACCTCACGGACGACGACCGGCTCGCCGAGGCCATCTCCCGGCTCCGCGAGCACCCGGCCCTGGAGCAGGCCCGCCGCGACACCGTGCGCTACGCGGAGGACGCCCGCGCGGCCCTCGCCCCGCTCCCCGAGTGCGATGCCAAGGTCGCCCTCCTGGAGATGTGCGACGCGGTGGTGCACCGCGCGGGCTGAGCCCGTTCAGTAGCCGCTCCCTCCTGTACTGGACGAGGAGGCGGCCGTGGCCTTCGCCCCTGTGGGCGTCACCGCCCACCAGGTGCCGTCCACGCCCTGGCCGTAGGCCTCTTTGGGCTGGTCGTCCTTGGCGTACCGGTAGAGCGGCCAGCCGGCCAGGGTGAGCTGTGAGGTCCCGTCGGAGCGCTTGACCGTCGAGACGAGCTTCTTGTCGATGCCCTTGACGGTGACGGAGCCCTTGGCGGTCGCGGCGGGCCACACCACGGCGCAGGTGCCGTAGCAGCTGACCCTCGTCGGGTGGACCGAGTCGGCGTCGAAGCGGTAGAGGACGTACCCCTTGCTGTCGGTCACGACGGTGCCCACCTTGTCGACCTTGGCGGTCATGAGGGTCGTCCCGGTGGTGACCGCGGCCGGAGTGCCGGCCGAACCGCCGCTTCCACTGCCGCCGCCGCTTCCGCATCCGGCGAGCGTGAGGGTCAGGACCGCGGCGCCCGTGACCGCGTATCCGGTGAGGTGCTGGGTGGCGTGCATGGCGACCCCTTCGGTCGATGCGGTGTGCTGCCACCCATATGTACGGATTCGGAGCGGTTTCTACTCGATGCCGGTCAACTGACCTGCGCGGGCTGTGCCTTCCCCTAGGGGTTTCGGAGAGCTGCCGCGTCCGCGTGTCATACCCCAGGTGTACGCGGAGTTGGCTCCCGGGTCTGACGCTTATCCCTCGCGGATTTGGTCAGATGGAGAACACGGAAATCACCACTCCTCACCGATTCGGGTGAGAATGGCGGCACAGGGTGATGGGGGCACCTCCCGGTTCGAGCGAAGTCGAGAACTGGGGGAGCGCAGAGGACGGACTGGCCGCCGCCGACGACGGAGGTAAGGCAGACATGGCACCGTACGAAACCGACGACAGCACGGACACCGGAGAGGTCGACGAGCTCCGGGCCGGGCGGCGCAGGGCGGCGCGGTACATCGTCCCGGTCACCGTGGTGGGGGTGGCGGCGGCGACCATCGGACTGGTCCCCGCGCTCGCCGACTCCGGCGACCCGAATCTCCCGAAGATCACCGCACAGCAGCTCCTCGACAAGGTCGCCAAGTCGGACGTCCAGCAGCTGTCCGGCACGGTGAAGATCAGCACGGACCTGGGCCTGCCCGACCTCGGCGGCCTGGAGAGCAGCCTGATGTCCGGCGCCACGAAGTCCGGCGACGGCTCCTCCGCCGATCCCACCGCCAAGCTCACCGAGCTGGCCACCGGCAGCCACACCCTGCGCGTCGCGGCCGACGGCCCCGACAAGCAGAAGGTCTCCCTCCTGGAGAACGCGGCGGAGTACAGCCTCATCCACAACGGCAAGGATGTCTGGGGCTACGACAGTCAGTCGAACGAGGTCTTCCACGCCACGACCTCCGCCGACACGTCCAAGGGCGACGAGACCCGGGCCACGCCCAAGGGCCTCACCGACGAGGCGCTGAAGTCGGTCGACTCGACCACCTCGGTCACCGTCGACGGCACCGAGCACGTCGCGGGCCGCGACGCCTACAAGCTGCTGATCAAGCCCAAGCAGTCCGGCACGACGGTCGGCACCATCAGTGTCGCGGTCGACGCGAAGACCGGCCTGCCGCTCAAGTTCACGCTCACCCCGGCGAGCGGCGGCGCGGCCGTCGTCGACGTCGGCTTCACCCAGCTCAGCCTCGCCAAGCCGGCCGCCTCCACCTTCGACTTCAAGACCCCCAAGGGCGCGAAGGTCACCACGGAGGACAGTCCGGCGAAGGCCACCCCGGACCACTCCGCCCCGTTCGGCAAGGACGACAAGACGAACAAGGCGGACAAGGGGCTCGGCAAGAGCGCCGACGATCCCACGGTCATCGGCAAGGGCTGGAACTCCATCGCCGTCTTCGAGACCGGCGGCCAGGGGATCCCGACCGGCTCCTCGTCCGGCGGCGGCGACCTCGGCGGCTTCCTCAGCTCGCTCGGTGACCAGGTCAAGGGCTCCTTCGGCTCGGGCACGGTCTACTCGACCCGGCTGATCAACGCCCTGGTCACCGACGACGGCAAGGTCTACGTCGGCGCGGTCACCAAGAGCGCGCTGGTGAAGGCGGCCGACGCGGCGAAGTAGGCAAGTACCTTGTGGAGCACGGGAATCGAGGGAGCCGATGGACGAACCGTCCGCTGAGCAGACGGAACAGGCGGACGCGGGCGGCGGCATCATCGCCACCCGCGGCCTCACCAAGCGCTTCCGCGGCGGACAGCTCGCCGTGGACGGTCTGGACCTGACCGTCCCGGCGGGCAGCGTCTTCGGCTTCCTCGGCCCCAACGGCTCCGGCAAGACCACCACCATCCGCATGTTGATGGGCCTGATCGAACCCACCTCCGGCACGGCCCGCGTCCTGGGCCGCCCCATGCCGAGATCCGTCCGCACGGTCCTGCCGCAGGTCGGCGCCCTGATCGAGGGCCCCGCCCTGTACGGCTTCCTCTCCGGCCGCGACAACCTCCTGCGCTACGACGCCGCCGACCCGACCGCCGACCCGCGCACCCGGCGGACCCGCGTCGCCGCCGCGCTCGACCGGGTCGGTCTGACGGCGGCCTCCGGCAAGAAGGCCAAGGCCTACTCCCTGGGCATGAAGCAGCGCCTCGGCCTCGCCTCCGCACTGCTCCAGCCCCGCAAGCTGCTCGTGCTGGACGAGCCGACCAACGGCCTCGACCCGCAGGGCATGCGGGAAATCCGTTCCCTGATCCGGGAGTTGGCCTCCGACGGTACGACGGTCTTCCTCTCCTCCCACCTCCTGGACGAGATCGAGCAGGTCTGCACCCACGCGGCCGTGATGGCCCAGGGCAAGCTGATCACCCAGGGCTCGGTGACCGACCTGGCGGCCGGGACCAGGGGGCGGCTGTTCGTGGCGACCCCCGACATCGGCGACGCGGCCCGGGTGCTGAAGGAACAGGGACTGGCCGACGTGGTCGTGGCCGAGGAGCGGGTGACGGCGGAGCCGCCGGACCGTGAACTGGCCGAGGTGAACAAGGCGTTGGTGACCGCCGGGGTCCGCGTCCGCGGCTTCGGCGTCGAACGGGCCTCCCTGGAGGACGCGTTCGTGGCGCTCACGGGGGAGGGCTTCGATGTCGCAGGCTGAAGTGCTGCGCAGAGTCAGCCCGTTGTGGACCTTCGGACTGCTGCGCAGCGAGCTGGTGACCACGTTCCGCCGCTGGCGCACCCTCGCCCTGCTCGGCGTCCTGGCCGCCGTGCCGATCCTCGTCGGCATCGCGGTCAAGCTGGAGACGCAGGACGGATCGGGGCCCGGGCGCGGAGACGGCGGCGGAGGACCGGCGTTCATCGCGCAGATCACCAACAACGGCCTGTTCCTGGTGTTCACGGCACTGGCCGCGACCCTCCCCTTCTTCCTCCCCATGGCCATCGGGGTCGTCGCGGGCGACGCGATCGCCGGCGAGGCCGGCGGCGGCACCCTGCGCTACCTCCTCGTCGCCCCGGCGGGCCGCACCCGCCTGCTGCTCACCAAGTACGCGACGGTGATGACGTTCTGCCTGGTCGCCACCCTCGTGGTGGCGCTCTCGGCGCTCACGGTCGGGGCGCTGCTCTTCCCACTCGGCGACCTGACGACGATCTCCGGCACCCAGATCAGCTTCGCGGACGGTCTCGGCCGGGCCCTGCTGATCGCGCTGGTGGTCGCCGCCTCCCTCATCGGCGTAGCGGCCCTGGGGCTCTTCGTCTCGACGATGACGAGCAGCGGCATCGCGGCCATGGCGACGACCGTGGGCCTGCTGATCACCGTCCAGATCCTCGACCAGATCCCCCAACTGCACGCGCTCCAGCCGTACTTCTTCTCCCACTACTGGCTGTCCTTCGCCGACCTCATGCGCGACCCGGTCTACTGGGACGACCTGGTGAAGAACCTCGGCCTCCAGGTGCTGTACGCGGCGGTGTTCGGCTCGGCGGCGTGGGCGAGGTTCACGGCGAAGGACATCACGGCGTAGGACGCCCGGTCGGATTCCGGTCAGATTCCGGTCTCGTGCGGGAAGCGGGCCGGAGCAGGATCCCGCGCGAAGAACGTCTTCGCCCGGGCCAGCGCCCGCTCGTCCTTCAGTACGTCACCCCGGTCGCTGCCGTTGCCCAGCAGGACCCCGCCGAAGCGCATCCTCAGGTACGCGGCCGAGTTGTTGAGCGTGCCGACCAGCGGATCGGCGACCACCTCTTCCTCCCCGGCGAGCACGGAGACGCCCCACAGGGTGCGGCCGGCCATCGTCGCCCTGAAGTCGGCGCCGGGAACCCGCAGCCAGCCGGACCAGTAGTCCAGGTAGCGCTTGGTGAGGCCGGACAGGGAGTACCAGTAGACCGGCGAGGCGATCACGATGTCCGTCGCGGCGAGGGTGGCGTCGAGGAGCCGTGTGACGTTGTCGTCGGTGGGCGCCTGGACGGGGCCGTCGTGCCGGAGGTCCACGAAGTCGGGGAGCGGGTGCTCGGCGAGGCGTATCCACTCCTGCTCCACGTCAGGGGGCAGCTGCTCGGCGGCCCGGCGGGCGAGCAGTTCGGTGTTGCCGTCGCCGCGGGCACTGCCCAGGACGAAGAGGAAACGGCGGGTCATGGGTCCCCCAGGGATAGTCGGCGCGCGGGCGTTATAGCCGTATGCATTATATGCGTGCGCAATTACTTGTCTATGGGGCGGCGAGGGGCGGCGAGGGTCGACGGGGCGGCGAGGGCGGCGAGGGGCGACGGGGACCGACGGGGGGCGACGGGGGGCGACGGGAGTCGACAGGAGGGGACCGACGGGGGATCGAAGGGAGTCGACGGGGGCGACAAGGGATCGATGGGGATCGACGGGGGCGACAGGGGGTCGACGGGGTCGATCGGGGCGCGGGTGTCAGCGAGGGCGTCGATCGGACCCCGTGAGCCGGACCAGTGCCTCGGTCTCGCGGGGCGGCTCACCGCTCGGGTCGCCCAGCCGCCAGGCCGGTACCCAGGGCACCCGGTACACGTCGATCACCGACTCGATCGCCCTGACGTGCGCGGCGAGCTCGCGCGGCAGCCGCCCCGGTGCGTCCGCGACCAGGACCACCGCGTCGAGGTCCAGCCCGGCCGGTGCCGCACCGCGCCGGAACGCCTCCACGGCCCGCGAGACGGACGCCAGCCCGGCCGCGTGCGTACGGGCTACGAACAGCACCGACGGCGGGTCCTCGGGCCCGGGCCAGTCGCGTCCGCAGTCCTGGCCGCCGTAGACCGCAGTGAGGGTGGTGACGCCGGCGCCGCCGTGGGTGGCGACCCAGGAGAAGCGGCGCGGGGAGGCGGGGATACTGGAGACGTGCCCGGGCGCCGCAGGTGTGCCCGCGCGTGGACCGTCGTCCACCGGTCCGCGGAGCCAGATCTCAGGCCCCCGCCGTCCACCTGTCTGCATGACCGAGCTCCTCCCTCGTGGCCCCGCCGGATCCTCACGGTCTCCGAACGGGCGCGACGGGTCCGGGAACTCCTGGGACGAGGCTGTGACGTCGCGGTGACCTGAGAACCGGAAGGGGACGGCGAGACTCAACAGTACGCGTACGAACGGATCTTGACGCTGGGGAGCGCCGGCCGGCTCCCCGGCGCATGCGAGTGAGGGAACCGATGTCTCGACTCAGCCGCGAGAAGAAGCGGGAACAGAAGCGAGCGGCACGCTCGGCACCCGCGGCGTCACCCTTCGAGGTACGCGTCCCCGTGGACGGCCCGGGCGCGGGCGGCGCGTCGATCGGTGGCGTGCCGGTCACCGTGCCACCGGGCGAGGAGATCCAGCAGGTGGTCCTGACCCACCTCCACCGCATCGCCACGGCCACCGGCCACCCCGTCCACGCCACGATCCACGACGACCGCATCGGTTACGTCGTCCCCCTCCAGATGGACCTGGACGGCTCCACGCACTTCACGGCGGAGCCGCGGGCGACGGGGGGCACGGGCGGTACGGGCGGTACGGCGCGGGTGGGCGAGATCGCGGCGGCGCCCTCGGGTACCGGCGCCCCGGCGGGCTTTCCACCGCCGCAGCCGGCACTCCCGCCGGTCCTTCCGCCCGCGCCCGCAGCGGTCGTAGCAGCGGAACCGCACCCGGAACCGCACCCGGAACCGCACCCGGAACCGCACCCGGAACCGGAGCGGGCGCCCGGGGACCGCCTTCCGGGTGTCGACCCGGCGACGCATCGGCTGCGGGCGGTGCACGTGCCGGAACCGGAGAGAGGGGCGACGGGGCAGGTGGTCCCGACGTTCCCGTTGCGGGCGGTGCCCGAGTCTGCGGGGGAGACCGCGCCGACGTTCCCCCTGCCCGCCGTACCGGAGTCGGCGCGGACCGGCACACCGCTCGGCTCGGTCCAGCCCCCGACGGGGCAGTTCGGCCCGCCGCCGAACATGGACGCTCCGCCGCGGGCCGTGGACGCCCTTCCGCCGAACATGGACGCTCCGCCGCGGGCCAACGCTCTTCCGCCGGGCAGGGATGTCCCGCCTGTCGCGGACACCCCGCCGCTCACTCCGGAGCGCCTCCCCTTCACCCCCGAACGCGCCCCCGACCCCGCCCCCCTCCCCACCTCCGCACCCAGCTTCAACCCCGCCCCAGTACCCGCACCCGCCCCCGCTCCCGCCCCCATCCCCGACCTGGTGCTCACCGCGCCCGAACCGGATCCCAAGCCGACGCCCGCCCGTGGGTTCGACGCGGTGGCCGAGGCCGTGCTGGGGGACGATCCGTTGGTGACCGCCGGCGAGGGTGTCGCGTTTCTCGCGGAGCCGATGGCGCTGATCAACGAGGCCGTGAAGGCGGGTCGGATCGACGAGGCGGCGGGACTGGCGGAGCGGACCGTGGACGAGGCGGCCGGCGCCCTCGGGCCCGACCACTCCGAAGTGCTGCGGCTGCGTGAACTCACCGCCTACATCGCCTACTTGGCCGGTGACCCGGTCCGTTCCTTCCACCTCTCCCTCGACCTCGCCGGCATCCGCCACCGCGCCCACGACGCGGAGGGCGCCTACGGCAACGTCCAGAGCGCGGCCACCGCCTGGCGCGCCGTACGCGACCCCGGGCAGGGACTGTCCCTCGGCCGCGCCCTGATCGACCTGTGGACCGAACTCGCCACCGAGGACGGCCCCGCCGTCGACGACATCGAGCAACTGGAGTCCGCCCGCGCCCGCATGGGCCGCCTCACCGAACGCGCCCGCCGCACCACCGACTGAACCCCGCCGCGGGAAAGGCTGCAAGAAGGAGCTGCAAGAAGGAGCTGCGGGAAAGGCTGTGCGAAGGGCTGCGGGAGGGGGCCTACGACACGCAGAACTCGTTGCCCTCCGGGTCCGCCATCACCACCCACGCGCCGGCGGGCTCCGACACCTGGCGCAGCACGCTCGCGCCCAGCCCCGTCAGCCGTGCCACCTCCGCCTCCCGCCGTCCTTCCCCCGGATGCAGATCGATGTGCAGCCGGTTCTTGACGGTCTTCGCCTCCGGCACCCGCTGGAACAGCAGCCGCCGGCCGAGCCCGGTGCCGCGCTCCTTGTCGTACGGGTCCTCGGGATGCCGTACGGCCATCAGGTCGCGGAAGGCCGGGCGGCCGTGGAACTCGACCGTCGCGGCGGCGGGCAACGCGCCCAGCTCCAGGAGCCGTTCGACGAGCGCGCTGTTGTCCTCGGCCTCGTAGTGCAGCGCGGCGGCCCAGAAGTCCGCCTGCGCGTGCGGGTCGGCGGCGTCGACGACGAGCTTCCAGTGGACCGGGGCGGGGGTGCCTGTCGGCTCGGGAGTCTGTGTCATGCCATCCACTGTGGCACCCGGCACTGACAGTCGCCGCCGACCGGACGCGCCCGCTGCGCCCGCCGGACTACGCCTCGACCGTGTCCACGGGGTTCGTGTCCGGAGCCGGGCCCTTGTCCCGTAGGACTACGACTGTTGCCGCCGCCGCTGCCGCCCTGCCCCTCCGGGACGAGCGCCACGCGTCCGTCGTCAGCAGGACGAGGGCCAGCCACACCAGTGCGAAGCCCGCCCAGCGTGCGGGTGGCATGGACTCGTGGAAGTAGAGGATGCCGAGCAGGAACTGGAACACCGGGGCCAGGTACTGGAGCAGCCCCAGCGTCGACAACGGCACCCGGATCGCCGCCGCGCCGAAGCACACGAGAGGGAGTGCGGTGACGATGCCGGTGGAGGCGAGCAGCGCGGCGTGCCCGGCGCCCTCCTGCGCGAACGTCGCCCCGCCGTGCGCGCCCAGCCACAGCAGATAGCCGAGCGCGGGCAGGAACTGGATCGCGGTCTCCGCGGCCAGCGACTCGATGCCGCCGAGGTTGACCTTCTTCTTCACCAGTCCGTAGGTCGCGAAGGAGAAGGCGAGGCAGAGGGAGATCCAGGGCGGCTGCCCGTAGCCGACGGTCAGCACGATCACGGCGGCGAGGCCGACGCCGACCGCGGCCCACTGCGCCGGGCGCAGCCGTTCCTTCAGGAGCAGGACGCCGATCGCGATGGTGACGAGGGGGTTGATGAAGTAGCCGAGCGAGGCCTCGACGACATGGCCGCTGTTCACGGCCCAGATGTAGACGCCCCAGTTGACGGTGATGAAGCCCGCGGCGATCGCGACGAGCCCCACCTTGCGAGGCTGGCGCAGCAGTTCGCCGATCCAGGCCCAGCGCCGGACCACGAGGAGCGCCACGACGACGAAGGCGAGCGACCACACCATCCGGTGGGCGAGGATCTCGGCGGCGCCGGCCGGTTTGAGCAGCGGCCAGAACAGCGGGACCAGTCCCCACATGCCGTATGCCGCGAAGCCGTTCAGCAGTCCTATGTGGTGCTGTTCGCCCTTCGGCCTCCCGCTCGGCTTCCCGCTCACGGGCCCCTCCTTCGCGCGCCTCGCCCCGGCTGCGTCGGTGCAACCTGCACGAAGGTAGCGCCGAGCGCCCCCGTCTGTCATGCCCGTATCGCCATACGGTCATGACAGGCGGAGGCGCTTCCGTGTGTGAGCGGTGTCAGCCCTTGAGCGCGAGCGCGATCGACTCGGCGATCGGCGTGGTCGGACGGCCGGAGAGCCGGGACAGGTCACCGCTCGCTACGACCAGTTCGCCCTTCTCGATGGAGGCGTCGACACCGGCGAGGATCGCGGCGAACGGCTCGGGCAGCCCGGCGCCGGTGAGGATGCCGACGAGGACCTCGCCGGGGACGTTGTTGTGGGCGATCTCCTTGCCGGTCTGCCGGCTCAGCTCGGCCGCGTACTCGGCGAAGCCCCAGGCCTCGTCGCCGCCCAGTTCGTACGTCTGGTTCTCGTGGCCCTCGCCGGTCAGTACGGCGACGGCGGCAGCGGCGTAGTCGGCGCGGGAGGCGGAGGAGACCCGGCCGTCACCGGCGGCGTTCACGACGGCGCCGTGCTCCAGGACCGGGGCCAGCTGCTCGGTGTAGTTCTCGTTGTACCAGCCGTTGCGCAGCAGGGTGTACGGCAGACCGGAGGCGAGCAGCGCCTCCTCGGTGCCGCGGTGGTCGTCGGCCAGGGCGGCGGTGAGGGTGCCGGGGGCGCTGGTGTAGGCGAGGAGCGCCACGCCGGCGGCCTTGGCGGCGTCGATGACGATCTTGTGCTGTCCGACGCGGCCCTTGTCGAACTCGTTGCCGGAGATCAGCAGCACCTTGTCGCCGGCGGCGAAGACGGAGTCGAAGGTCTCGGGGGAGTTGTAGTCCGCGACCGCGATCTTCACGCCGCGATCGGCGAAGTCGGCGGCCTTCTCCGGGGTGCGCACGACGGCGGTGACCTGGTCGGCCGGAACCTTCTCCAGCAGCTGCTCCACTACGTGACGGCCGAGGTGTCCGGTGGCTCCGGTGACGACGATGCTCATGATGCCAACTCCTTGTGGGGTGCGATGGCACTAACCATATGAGGTGCGCTAACTCTGGGAAAGTACACACTTTGAAGTAAGGTACTTCCATGACGGTAAGCAGCGAGGTGGCGGACAAGGGCAGGTATGTCGCGGGCGAGGGGATGTGCCCGTACCGCCTGGTCCTGGAACACGTGACATCCCGCTGGGGCGTCCTCGTCCTCATCGAACTCCTCGACCGCCCCTACCGCTTCAGCGAACTCCGCCGGGCGGTCGGGCAGGTGCGGCAGGTCAGCGAGAAGATGCTGGCGCAGACACTCCAGACCCTGGAGCGGGACGGCTTGGTCCACCGCGACGCCAAGCCGGTGATCCCGCCGCGGGTCGACTACTCCCTGACCGACCTGGGCCGCGAAGCGGCGGAACAGGTGCGGGGGCTGGCGCTGTGGACGGAGGCGCGGATGGGGGAGGTGGAGAAGGCGCGGGAGGCCTACGACGAGGCGAAGGGGCGGGGCTGAGCAGCGCGGATGCCTCCGGCGCAGGAATGCGGCGGGCGCTCGCCGGGCACACACATGTCAGGGCGCCGGTTGACATGAGCGGTACGTCCATCCATGCGCCCCCTCTCCGCCTCTCACGCTGTCTTGAATCGCCGGGCATGCTGGGGTGGGGCGCTGTGCCCAACCGCCCGCTGGTCATCGTCCCGCCCGCGAGATCGTCGACCGGCGAGTGGACGCCTATTCGGGGGTTCGCATTGGCCAGACAGAATTCGGACGCGCGAGGAATCGGTTCTGCAGGACGGTCGAGGGTTGGCCGGACACGTGTCCCTTTTCCGCGTCAGGCCTGGCGACGCCGCCAGGAAGAACTGGCCTTGCACCTTCTGGTCGAAGTCACCCGACTCGCCGACGAAATCCGCAACGCCAACCTGATTCAGCTGCATCGCATTACGGCGGCCCAGGTCGATCACGCGATGGCGGATCCCGCTCTGGCGTCGGCGATGAGCACGCTTGAGGGCCTGTCGGACAGCAAGCGGCGGCAGGTGCTGTTCGTCAACCGCGAGTACAGCGCGACCATGCTGGGACAGCGCATCGGCGCCTACGGGTGGGCTGAAATGATCGGGTACTTACGGGTTCTGGCGCGGAATCAGGTGTTCAAGGAGTACTGGGCGATGACCGCCGAGCACCGCCGCAGTCTGTTGGGGGAGTCGCATGAGGCGAGGGTCGGCAAGGCGGTTGACCTCATCATGGAGGAGCTCGCCGAGGATCCGGACGAGTGGTGGGTAGTCGGGTTGTCCGACGAGAGCTGACGTGGTGTCACGAGACCTGATCTGGTGTCACATTCCATTGCGGTGAACTGGTGGGACACGAGGGGTACCATTCATCGGACGTGTCCTACGTCTCATCGGAGGGCCGGGCCTCATGTGTGCCTGGCCCTGGAACAGGGTCTCCGTGCACACCGAATTCCCTCGCGTTAGTGTTGTCCGCCGGCTCGGCGATTCCCCTCGGCAGCGAGGGAGTATGAATGGTGAAACCTGCCCTGACCTCTTCGAGTTGACCGACGGCACCTTCGCCGTGATTGGCACCGACCGCACCGAAGAACTCGACGCCCTCCTCCCCGCCGACGCCGCCCGCGCCGACTACGAGCGCATCGTCGTCATCACCCGCGACACTCTCCTGAGAGCCAAGCGGGACATCCCCGACGCGTGACGTGAACGGAGAAGAGGGCCTGGGCAGCACGCCCAGGCCCTCACGTTTTAGTGGGACGAACCGTCAGCCCACCACCGTCCAGGTGTCCCCGCCGGCAAGAAGCGCAGCCAAGTCACCCTTCCCGTTCTGCACGATCGCGGAATCGAGCTGGTCCGCCATCTGCGTGTCGTACACCGGCCGTTCCACGGACCGGAGGACACCGATCGGCGTGTGGTGCAGGGTGTCCGGGTCGGCCAGGCGGGACAGGGCGAAGGCTGTTGTCGGAGATGTCGCGTGGGCGTCGTGCACCAGGACCTGGGACTCGTTCTCCGGTGTCACGTCGATCACCTTCAGGTCACCCGTCGCCGCGTCCCGTACGACACCCCGCGCACCGTCCGCGCCGAACCGGATCGGCCGCCCGTGTTCGAGGCGGATCACCGCCTCCTCGGCCTGTTGGCGGTCTTTCAGGGCGTCGAAGGCGCCGTCGTTGAAGATGTTGCAGTTCTGGTAGATCTCGACGAGCGCCGTGCCGGGGTGGGCGGCGGCCTCGCGCAGGACCTGGGTGAGGTGTTTGCGGTCCGAGTCGATCGTGCGGGCCACGAAGGACGCCTCCGCGCCGATGGCCAGGGACACCGGGTTGAAGGGGGCGTCCAGGGAGCCCATGGGCGTCGACTTCGTGATCTTTCCGACCTCCGAGGTCGGCGAGTACTGGCCCTTCGTCAGGCCGTAGATCCGGTTGTTGAAGAGGAGGATCTTCAGGTTGACGTTACGGCGCAGTGCGTGGATCAGATGGTTGCCGCCGATCGAGAGGGCGTCGCCGTCGCCCGTGACCACCCAGACGCTCAAGTCCCGCCTGGACGAGGCGAGTCCGGTCGCGATGGCGGGCGCGCGGCCGTGGATGGAGTGCATGCCGTACGTGTTCATGTAGTACGGGAAGCGGGAGGAGCAGCCGATGCCGGAGACGAAGACGACGTTCTCCTTGGCCAGGCCCAGTTCCGGCATGAAACCCTGCACCGCCGCGAGGATCGCGTAGTCACCGCAGCCGGGGCACCAGCGCACTTCCTGATCGGACTTGAAGTCCTTCATGGACTGCACTGCCTCGGCCTTGGGGACGAGCGAAAGTGCCTCGATCGTGCCCGTGCCTTCCGTGGACGTCTCAGCCATCGATGGCCTCCTTGAGAGCCGTGGCGAGCTGCTCAGCCTTGAACGGCATTCCGTTGACCTGGTTGTACGAGTGCGCGTCGACCAGGTACTTCGCCCGGACCAGCGTGGCGAGCTGGCCGAGGTTCATCTCGGGGATCACCACTCTGTCGTAACGCTTCAGGACCGCGCCGAGATTCCGCGGGAAGGGGTTGAGGTGGCGCAGGTGCGCCTGGGCGATCGACTCGCCGGAGGCACGCAGGCGCCGTACCGCCGCCGTGATCGGGCCGAACGTCGAGCCCCAGCCGAGGACCAGCGTGCGCGCCTCGTGCGGGTCGTCGACGTCCAGATCCGGTACGTCGATGCCGTCGATCTTGGCCTGGCGGGTGCGGACCATGAAGTCGTGGTTGGCGGGGTCGTAGGAGATGTTGCCCGTGCCGTCCTGCTTCTCGATGCCGCCGATGCGGTGTTCGAGGCCGGGGGTGCCGGGGATCGCCCAGGGGCGGGCGAGGGTCTGCGGGTCGCGCTTGTAGGGCCAGAAGACCTCGGTGCCGTCGTCCAGGGTGTGGTTCGGGCCCTGGGCGAACTGGACCGTGAGGTCCGGGAGTTCGTCGATTTCCGGGATGCGCCATGGCTCGGAGCCGTTGGCCAGGTAGCCGTCCGAGAGGAGCATCACCGGGGTGCGGTAGGTGAGCGCGATCCGCGCGGCCTCGATCGCCGCGTCGAAGCAGTCGGCCGGGGTGCACGGGGCGACGATCGGGACCGGCGCCTCGCCGTTGCGCCCGAACATCGCCTGGAGCAGGTCGGCCTGTTCGGTCTTGGTCGGCAGGCCGGTGGAGGGTCCGCCGCGCTGGATGTCCAGGACGAGGAGCGGGAGTTCGAGGGAGACGGCGAGACCGATCGTCTCCGACTTCAGCGCCACCCCCGGGCCGGACGTGGTGGTGACGGCCAGCGAGCCGCCGAAGGCCGCGCCCAGGGCCGCGCCGATGCCGGCGATCTCGTCCTCGGCCTGGAAGGTCCGTACGCCGAAGTTCTTGTGCCTGCTGAGCTCGTGCAGGATGTCGGAGGCCGGGGTGATCGGGTACGAGCCCAGGAACAGGGGGAGGTCCGCCTGCCGGGACGCGGCGATCAAGCCGTAGGACAGGGCCAGGTTCCCGGAGATGTTGCGGTAGGTGCCGGTCGGGAACGCGGTGGCGGCCGGGGCGACCTCGTAGGAGACCGCGAAGTCCTCCGTCGTCTCGCCGAAGTTCCAACCCGCCCTGAACGCGGCGATGTTGGCCGCCGCGATCTCCGGCTTCTTGGCGAACTTGGACTTGAGGAACTTCTCCGTGCCCTCGGTCGGCCGGTGGTACATCCACGACAGCAGGCCCAGCGCGAACATGTTCTTGCTGCGCTCGGCCTCCTTGCGGGTCAGGCCGAAGTCCTTGAGCGCCTCCACGGTGAGGGTGGTGAGGGGGACGGGATGGAGGCTGTAGCCGTCCAGCGAGCCGTCGTCGAGGGGCGAGGCGGAGTAACCCACCTTCTGCAGCGCCCGTTTGGTGAACTCGTCCGTGTTGACGATGATCTCCGCACCGCGCGGAACGTCACCGATGTTCGCCTTCAGGGCGGCCGGGTTCATCGCGACCAGCACGTTGGGCGCGTCGCCCGGGGTCAGGATGTCGTGGTCGGCGAAATGCAGCTGGAACGACGAAACCCCCGGCAGGGTGCCTGCGGGGGCGCGGATCTCGGCCGGGAAGTTCGGCAGTGTGGAGAGGTCGTTTCCGAAGGACGCCGTCTCCGAGGTGAAGCGGTCACCGGTGAGCTGCATACCGTCACCCGAGTCACCGGCGAACCGGATGATGACCCGGTCCAGGCGGTGGACGTCCTTCACCCCCGCCGGTTTGCGTTGCTCCCCGACCAACGTGCTGTCGGCTCCGTCGGCCTGTTCCGCTGGGCTACTGACCTGGCTGGTCACTGAACTGGACCTCCTCTTCGAGGACGCTGTCCGGGCATGGTCGAACCGCCGACCCTCCCAGGATCAACCCTACGTCCGTAAGGGTCGCCTTCCTTGGGCCGTTCGCATGGTGGACACTGTTTTGAGACGGCTTGACAACCTGACTTGTCATGATTTCTCGCCCCCCGGCGCTTCCCTTGAAGACGCTCCTCATGCATTGTCCGGTTCTCGACCCGACTGGTGGCTGATGTCTGACACCGTGTCAGTTTGTCAGGAGTTGAGGTAGGTGAGGACGGCCAGAACACGCCGGTGATCCCCGTCACTCGGCGACAGCCCCAGCTTCAGGAAGATGTTGCTGACGTGCTTCTCGACCGCGCCGTCGCTCACCACCAGCTGCCGGGCTATCGCGGAGTTCGTCCGCCCCTCCGCCATCAGCCCCAGCACCTCCCGCTCCCGCGGGGTGAGCCGCACCAGCACGTCCTGCTTGCGGCTGCGCCCCAGCAACTGCGCGACCACCTCCGGGTCCAGCGCCGTACCCCCCGAGGCCACCCGCACCACCGCGTCGACGAACTCCCGTACCTCGGCCACCCGGTCCTTCAGCAGATAGCCCACGCCATGGGTGGAACCGGCCAGCAGTTCGGTGGCGTAGCGCTCCTCCACGTACTGCGACAGCACCAGCACACCGAGACCGGGATGCGCCTTGCGCAGCTCCACGGCCGCCCGTACGCCCTCGTCCGTGTGGGTCGGCGGCATCCGCACATCGGCCACGACCACGTCCGGCAGCGCGCCCTGGTCGGCCAGCTCGGTGATCGTCTTGACCAGCGCGTCCCCGTCGCCCACCCCGGCCACCACGTCGTGCCCGCGGTCGGTCAGCAACCGGGTCAGGCCCTCCCTCAGCAGCACCGAGTCCTCGGCGATGACCACCCGCACTCTGTCCTCCACGATGTTCGGCCCCCCATAGCCCGCCCTGCCCGTCCGCGCCCTGTTCGCGTCCGTCCGCACGACAAGTCCAGCATTCCAGTATTCGGACCGCGGTGCGCCCGGGCGAGCGGAATTCGGACCGGGGCACCCCGGACGGCCGGAACGACATGCCTTCGGACGGCCGGAACTCACGCCTTCGGACGGCCGGAACAGGGACAGGAGATCGCAGGTTTCGGCTCTCCGCACGACCCGGTCCCGATCACCGGGCGCCGGGCACTCGACACGGAGGGATGGGCCCATGCGGGCGAGCGCGTTCAAGGAGACCGGCGGACCGGAGGTACTGCGCGCCTCGTGGACCTCCCCGACCCCGTGCCGGGCCCCGGCGAGCTCCTGATCCGCGTCGCCTACGCAGGCGTCCACTACGGCGAGATACAGCACCGCCTCGGCGACTTCGGCGAACCCGACGGCGAGACCGTCACGGGCCTGGAGGCCTCCGGCCGGGTGGCGGCGCTCAGCGAGGGCGTGACGGGAGTGACGGTCGGCGACACGGTGACGGCGTACCTCCCGGACGGCGGGGGCTACGCGGAGTACGCGGTGGCTCGGGCGGCGTTCGCATTCCCGCTGGGGGGCGGCCTTGATGGCGGTACTGGCGACTCCGACCGGCGGGCGGGCGGCCTCGACCTGCGTACGGCCGGGGGTGCCGCGCTCGTTCTGACGACGGCCTACGGTGTGCTGGTCGGCGCGGCCCGGATCGTGCCCGGCCACACGGTCCTCGTCCACGCGGCGGCGGGCGGTGTCGGCGGTGCGGCGGCGCAGCTCGCCCGGGCGCTGGGGGCCACCGCGGTCTACGGCACCGTCGGCACCCCGGAGAAGGCGGAGTACGCCCGCCGCTCCTTCGGCTACGACGAGGTCTTCGTCCGCGAGGGCTTCCCCGAGGCGGTCCTCGCGGCCACCTCGGGCCGGGGCGTCGACATCGTCCTCGACCCGGTCGGCGGCCCCACCCGGCTGGCGAGCTTCGAGGTCCCGGCCCCCTTCGGCCGCCTCGCGGTCTACGGCGAAGCGGGCCGCCACCCCGACCTCCAGCTCCCCGTCCTCCCGATCAGGAAGAACAACCGCACCCTCACCGGCTACAACATCGGCGACCGCACCCTCACTGGCTACAACATCGGCGACCTCGCCCGCCGCGCCCCGGCGACGGTGCGCGCCCACGCGCTCGGCGCCCTGGCACGGGCCGCCTCCGGTGCCGTACGGATCGATGTCACGGAGGAGTACCCGCTGGCGGACGCGGCGGAGGCGCACCGGCTGCCGGGGGAGGGGCGGAACCGGGGGAAGGTGGTGCTGGCGGTGGGCGATCCGGCGTAGACGAGTGCCGTGGGCCCGGAGACATCCCGGGGCCACGGCACGTTCGTGGTCGGCGCTCAGCCCCGCCAGGGCAGCTCCGCCGTGATCCTCGTCGGGCCGCCCGGCGGTGAGTCGACCACCAGGATCCCGTCCACCGCGTCCAGCCGCCCGGCGAGACCGGCGAGCCCCGAACCGCCGGAGGCGTCCGCGCCGCCCACCCCGTTGTCCACGACCTGGAGCATCAGCCGGTTCTCCACCCGCCACACGTCGACCGCCGCCCAGGTGGCCTTCGCGTGCTTGCTGATGTTCTGCAGCAGCTCGGAGACGGTGAAATACGCGATGCCCTCGATCGCGGCGGCCGGCCGCGACGGCAGGTCCACGTCCACCTTCACCGGCACCGTGCAGCGCGAGGCGACCGAGGACAGGGCCGCGTCGAGCCCGCGGTCGGTGAGTACTGCGGGGTGGATCCCGCGGGCCAGGTCCCGCAGCTCCTGCAACGCCGTCTTCACCTCGCCGTGCGCCTCGCCCACCATCCGCGCCGCGGCCTGCGGGTCCTCCGTCAGCTTCTCCTTCGCCAGCCCCAGATCCATGGCCAGCGCCACCAGCCGGGCCTGCGCCCCGTCGTGCAGGTCGCGCTCGATCCGCCGCAGATCCGCCGCCGCCGTGTCGACCACGACACCCCGGTCCGACTCCAGCTCCACGACCCGTGTCGCCAGGGTCGACGGTCCGAGGAGCCCGTGCACCAGCAGCCGGTCCACCATCGTCAGCGCCCGCACGATCCACGGGGCGGCCAGCGTGAACAGCAGTCCCACCAGTGCAGTCACGGTGATCTCGAAGGGGTTGTCCAGATAGATCCGGTGGTGCTCGTCGCCGTAGAGCTGAAGGCCGCCCCCACCGCCGTACATCGGGAAGAGCCAGAACCACAGCGGGTACGTCAGCAGGGCCCAGCCGTAGGCCCAGAAGTTGAGGGCTACGACGAAGGAGAAGACCGCCCACGGGAAGTGCAGCACCGCGTACAGGAGATGGCGCCAGGACGTGCCACTCTTGAGGACGGCGCCGATCCAGGCCAGCGGGCCGTTCTTCTTCATGCGCAGCGGCTCGGGGTCGGCGACGTCCAGGTCGAGCAGCCGGCGGGCCCGCGCCCGCTCCAGCGCGCCGAAGCCGCGGCAGCCGGCCAGGGCGCCCGCCAGGACCGGTACGCCGAGGAAGGTGATCAGCAGGCCCGCGCCCAGCGCGACCATCGTGACCGCGTAGGTGAAGAGCATGATGCTGATCGGCAGGCTCAGCAGTACGTAGCCGAACTCGCGCCAGCTGCGCGCCTCCAGGGGCGCGCGCAGCGCGGCCGGCAGCCGGCGCCGGCGCCGCTCGTCGAGGTCGAGCGTGCCGTGCGGTCCGTACCCCTGTCCGTACCCCTGCCCGTACTCCGTGGCCATCGGCGTAGTCCTGTCCTGTTCGTCCGCCTGCTCGCGCAGTCGGGTGGTTTCCGCAGCCGTGCTGTCGTATCTCCACACTGCTCGGTCGCAGGTCCACGGGCCATGGAGTCCGTCGGCGTCCTCGGAGGGGGGTTTTCCCTACCCCCTGCCCGGTTCGGAGGTGCGGGGGCGCCAGGGCAACTCCGCGGTGACCGTCGTGGGGCCGCCGGGCGGGGAGTCGAGGACGAACAGGCCGTCCACGGCGCCCAGTCGGTCGGCGAGACCGCGCATGCCCGTGCCGCCGTCCAGGCGTGCGCCGCCGCGGCCGTCGTCCCACACCTGGATCAGCAGCCGGTCGTCCGCCCGCCACACGTCCACCGACGCGGTACGGGCGCCACTGTGCTTGCTGATGTTCTGCAGCAGCTCGGACACGGTGAAGTAGGCGATCCCCTCGATCGCCGCCGCCGGACGCGCCCCCAGTTCGGCCGTCACCTTCACCGGCACCGTGCAGCGCGAGGCGACCGAGGACAGGGCCGCGTCGAGCCCGCGGTCGGTGAGTACTGCGGGGTGGATCCCGCGGGCCAGGTCCCGCAGTTCCTGCAGCGCGAGTTTCACCTCGCCGTGCGCCTCGTCGACCATCGCGGCAACGTGCTCGTCCGCCTGCCCCTCCAGCAGCTTCTCCTTGGCCAGCCCGAGCCCCATGGCCAGATTCACCAGCCGGGCCTGCGCCCCGTCGTGCAGATCGCGTTCGATCCGCCGCAGATCCGCCGCCGCCGTGTCGACCACGACACCCCGGTCCGACTCCAACTCGGCGATACGGCGCTCCAGTTCGTCGGAGGGGGACAGGAGACCGCGCACCATCGCCCGGTCCACGTTCGTCAACCCCCGCGCGATGAACGGCAGCACAGGCCACAGCACGAACAAGGAGGTCAGCGTGATCGTGAAGGTGGCGATGCCCCACGGCAGCCGCATCCCGTCGTACAGCACCGTCCGCCAGCCCACCGGGTCCTTCAGCGCCATCCACACCCGCTGCAGCAGCCCGCCGCCCTTGCGCAACGGCAACGGGCTCGGCTCCTCGATCCGCACCCCGAGCAGCCGCCGGGCCCGGCCCCGCTCGAACTTCCCGACCAGCCGCGCGCCCATCAACCCCAGCGCGAGCAGCGGGAACCCGACCACGGTGATGGTCAGCCCGCCACTGACGGACAGCATCGTCACCACATAGACGAAGCCGAACACCGACACCGGCAGATTCGTCAGGAGATGCGCGATCTCCTTCCAGGTGTGTCTGTCGTAGGCGAAACGGGCCGGCGGCAACGGCTCGTCGAGCTTGTCGCCACCGGAGGCCGCCGGGTCGGCGTAGGGGATGCGTACGGTCATATGGGCCAGCGTGCCGCGCGAGCGGCCCCGGCGCCATGAGGTCCGCCGCCCCGGTTCCCGGGGGAAAACCCCACCATCGCCTCCATCTCATCATTCCGACCGGATCTCAAGCCCCGACGGGCTGCTTACCGCCCCTTTAACAGGGCCTAGACTCCCGTGCGTACACATCGTCGAACACAGAGTTCACATGGGTCACCGGGGCATCGGAGCGGGCCTGCAGCGGGCCTGTGGGGAACGGGCCTGCAGCGGGCCCATGGGGAAGAGGAGGGGTCGGACTTGCGGGAGATGGTGCAGGGGACCTTGCCGGACGGTTTGCCGGCGACCTCGCCGGTCGCCCTCCGGGAACCGGCCGTGGTCGTCGCGGCGGACTACTTCCATTCCTACTCCGTCGTGGGCCTGCTCACCGTCGTCGGCGTCCTCTTCGTCGCCGTGGCCTTCGGCGCCGGCCGCCTGCTGCGCCCGGTCGTCCCCACCCCTGAGAAACTCCTCACCTACGAGTGCGGCGTCGACCCCGTCGGTGAGGGCTGGGCCCACACCCAAGTCCGGTACTACGTCTACGCGTTCCTCTACGTCATCTTCGCCGTCGACTCGATCTTCCTCTTCCCCTGGGCCACGGTCTTCGCCGCCCCGGGCTACGGCGCGACCACCCTCGTCGAGATGTTCGTCTTCCTCGGCTTCCTCACCGTGGGCCTGCTGTACGCATACAAGAAGGGCGTCCTGACATGGACGTGAACCCCGAGCCCGTGCTGCTCCCGGAGCCGAAACGACTGGGCACCCTCGCCCGCCTCGCCCCCGAACCGATGAAGGTCGTCCTCAACTGGGGCCGCCGCTACTCCCTCTGGGTCTTCAACTTCGGCCTCGCCTGCTGCGCCATCGAGTTCATCGCCGCGTCCATGGCCCGCCACGACTTCATCCGCCTCGGCGTGATCCCCTTCGCCCCCGGCCCGCGCCAGGCCGACCTGATGGTCGTCTCCGGCACGGTCACCGACAAGATGGCCCCCGCCGTGAAACGCCTCTACGAGCAGATGCCCGAGCCCAAGTACGTCATCTCCTTCGGCGCGTGCAGCAACTGCGGCGGCCCCTACTGGGACTCCTACTCCGTCACCAAGGGCGTCGACCAGATCATCCCGGTCGACGTCTACGTCCCCGGCTGCCCGCCCCGCCCCGAAGCCCTGCTCCAGGGCATCCTCAAACTCCAGGAGAAGATCGCCCGGGAGTCGCTGGGGGAGCGGTACGGGTACGGGGCGTCGGGGGCGCGGCCTTCGACGGCGGCTTTGCAGAGCGGGTTGGTCGCGGCGCCGTCGCCGGCCCCGACGCCGTCGCCGGTGCCCGGCGGGAGTTCGGGTGAGGCTGAGGAGATTCCCTCCGGTTCCGGCTCGGACTCCGGTTCCGTCTCGGACTCTGGTTCCGGTTCCGGTTCGAACTCCAACTCCAACTCCAACTCCGGGTCGGGGGACGCCCGATGACCGCCGTCGGCTGGCTGCCGGCGCCCACCGAGGAACTCTTCGGTACGGAGGCCACGGCCGAGGAGTCCTACGAACTCCTCACGGTCGACGTACCGCCCACCACCTGGCTCGCCGCCCTGCGCACCGCCCGCGACGACCTCGGCTGCACCTACTTCGACTGGTTGAGCGCGGTCGACGAACCCGGCACCGGCTTCCGCGTCTCGGCCCACGTCGTGGCGCTGTCACCGGTACGCCGACTCCTCGTCCGTACGACGGTCCCGCACGAGGCCCCGGTACTCCCCACCGCCGTCGACGTCTACGCGGGCGCCGCCTGGCACGAACGCGAGACGCACGAGATGTTCGGCGTCGACTTCGAGGGCCACCCGGCACTGGACCACCTCCTTCTCCCGGAAACCTTCGAAGGCCACCCCCTCCGTAAGGACTTCGTCCTGGCGGCCCGCGTGGCCAAGGCCTGGCCCGGTGCAAAAGAACCGGGCGAGTCCGACCACGGCGGCCCCAAACGCCGCCAGATGCTCCCGCCGGGCGTCCCCGACCCGAACGAATGGGGCCCCCTGAAGGGCCAACTCCCGCCGGCCCCGGCCCGCCCCGCCCGAGGCGCTGCCCGAGCGGCGGGCGACCGTCCGACGCGAGGACAGGGCGGGGCAGGAGACCGCCCGGTACGTGCGGCCGCGGGGGAGCGACCGGCCCGGGCGGCGGGCGACCGTCCGGTACGAGCAGAGGGTGGGGCAGGCGACCGTCCGGTGCGAGGAACGGGTGCACCAGGTGACCGGCCGGCACGGCGTGCCCGCACGGCAGCGGACGGCTCGGCGAGTCAGGCCGCACCGGGCGGGAGTGAGGTGCCCGAGGCCGAGAAGGCGGCGCCTGCGCCGACGACAGCGCCAGAGGGTGCGGTGCCGTCGACCGAGGGTCAGGCGGCCGAGGGCACCTCTGTGGTGCCCTCGACCGAGAGCGGGCGCGGCCGTGCGGTGCCGTCGACCGGGCCACGCCGGGCGCGGAGCGCGAGCGAGGGTTCGGCGAGCCAGATCCGCGAGGCCGGGCCCGGGGCGGGGACTGGGACCGAGGCCGGGACTGGGACTGGGACTGAGGTCGGCGGGACCACGGCCGGGGAACCGGCCTCGGGAACCCCGGCCACACCGCGCCGCGCCCGTAGCGCATCGGAAGGCTCGGCGAGTCAACAACCGACGGGCACGGCAACCCCCCGACGGTCACGCAGCGCGAGCGACGGCTCAGCTTCGCAGCAGGGCCCGGCACCCGCACCGGAATCGGTACCGGCAGGGGAGGACACTCCCGCCCAGCCCCCCACCACACCCCGCAGCCCGGACGCACCGTGGCACCACGCCCGGCCCGCCTTCGACGAGCGGGCATCCCAGTCGGAGTCCGAGCCGAAGCCGGTGTCGGAGCCGGAGCCGGAGCTGCAGCAGAAGCCGCAGCCGGTGTCCGAGTCGGCCTCCACCACGAGGCCGTCCCACGGACCGTCAGCCGAAGCCGAAGCCGAAGCCGAAGCCGAAGCCGAAGCCGAAGCCGAAGCCGAA
>NZ_JBSFKO010000018.1:0-193348 GCF_053598575.1 Streptomyces sp. NPDC001100 | reverse complement strand
TCTGGACGCTGTTCATCGGCTTCCACGGCACCTTCCTGGTCCAGCACTGGCTGGGCGTGAACGGGATGCAGCGCCGGATTCCCGACTACCTCGCGGTGGAGGGCCTGACGACACTCAACACGGTATCGACGATCTTCTCGTTCGTCCTCGGGCTGTCGATCCTGCCGTTCCTCTACAACGTCTGGAAGACCGCGCAGTACGGCAAGAAGGTCGAGGTCGACGACCCGTGGGGCTACGGCCGTTCACTGGAGTGGGCGACGTCCTGCCCACCACCCCGGCACAACTTCCTCGCCCTGCCCCGGATCCGCAGCGAATCCCCGGCGTTCGACCTCCACCACCCCGATGTCCCGGCCCTGGAGCGGGAGTTGACGTCACGGTGACCGCGATGGACGAACTCCCCCTGGATCCGAGGACGTTCCTCAACGAGATCGAGGGTCATCTGCTGGTCGCGGCCGCCCACACGGAGGGGCGCGCCGCCGCCGCCCGTTTCACCGCCCGGCTCGACTGGCTCACCGACGGCCAACGGGCCGACGTGGAAAGGCACTTCGAAGCGGAGTACCTCGCCCTCACCCGCGCCTCCTGGGAGCGTACGGCCGAGCGGGGCAGGCAGCTGCGGGACGAGTACGAGGAGACGTACCGGCACCTGCGCCAACGTCTGTTCGCCGCCTGCCTGTTGGGGTGTGCGGTGCTCGCGGCGACGGGACTGGTCCTCACCGCGCTCACCTAGGCACACACGTCCCGCCGGCCCTGACGACCGGCGGGACCATGCGCCACGACTACGTCAGCGTCCACTTCTGGTTGCTCGCCGTGCCGCAGGTGTACAGGATCAGCAGGGTCCCGTTGGCCGTGGCGGCGCCGGACGCGTCCAGGCACAGGCCCGCGTTGACGTTGGTGAGGGTGCCGTCGGAGTTGGCGGTCCACTTCTGGTTGTTCTGGCCGTTGCAGTCCCAGATGACGACCTTGGTGCCGTTGGTGGTTCCGTTGTTGTAGGCGTCCAGGCACTTGTTGCCGTAGACCACGAGCTCCTTGCGGGAGGTGTACGTCCAGGCCTGGTTCTGGCCGCCGTTGCAGTCCCAGATCTCGGCCTGGGTGCCGTTGGTGATGGTGTTGTTGTAGATGTCGGCGCAGCGGCCGGACCCGGTGCCGACGACCAGATTCCCGTTCGTGCCGGGGATGGGCTGGACGTTGATCGCCCCCAGGGTCGGCAGCGAACTGCCGGTGAAGGTGAGGGAGTTGGCGGACCCCTTCGACAGGTCGACCTGGACCGAGACCGTGCCCTGACTGGAGCCGGTCGGCGGGAAGGAGACCGTCGTCGCGGTCTGGCTGTTCACCTGGAGGGTGCCGGTGACGGCGGTGGAACCGGTGCTGGTGTAGGGGATGTCGACGACGTCCAGACCGGTGTTCGCCGCGCTCACGCCGGTGTACTTGCCGGTGGAGGTGGCGGTGTAGTTCGTGCTCGCCGCCTCGGTGCCGCCGCTCACCTTCAGCATCACCGAGCCGCCCGCCGGGACACTGGCGGTGTAACTCGTGGCGTACGAGCCGAGGTTCGACTGCGCCCAGAGGTCGCGGACCGTCGCGGACGCGCTGGTCAGACCGAGGTCGGACCAGCGGACGGTGATGTTCGCGGCGGACGAGGTGCGGTTGAGCAGCACGACCGCACGGTTGCCGGTGCCGGAGAGGACCCTGCCGTAGACCTGGAGGCCGGTTGTGTCCTCGGCGACCTTGACGCCCTGGAGGCCGCGCGCGTCCTGGTCGACGGCGACGACGTCCGAGTTCTTGAGGATCGCGGCGGTCTCACTGGTCATCGTGGTGAGGTCGTTGCCGGCGAGCAGCGGGGCGCCGGAGATCGCCCACAGCGCCATGTGGGTGCGGTTCTGGGCCGCCGTGAGGCCGGCCATGCCGACGGTGAGCATGTCGGGGTCGTTGTAGTAGCCGGTGTGCTGGGCGGCCGGGTGGAGAGTCTGGTCGAAGTTGGAGAGCACCGCGGACTGCGACGCCGTCCCGCCGTAGTAGTAGATGTCCGTGCTGGTCCGCCACATGGGGGCGAGGCCCGCGGCCCAGTTCCAGGTGTTCTGGTAGCCCCAGTTGCAGATGGACAGGGTCAGCGGGCGGCCGGTGGTGGCCGCGGCCGTGGCGACGGCCGAGCTGATCGACTTGTACGTGGTGGCCGCGTCGAGGCCCTCGGCGTCGCCGCCGCACCAGTCGACCTTCACGAAGTCGAAGCCCCACTGCGAGAACTGCAGCATGTCCTGGGCGTAGTGCCCTTCGCTGCCGGTGTTGGCGGCGGCGGGGCGGCCGGTCGGGTAGTAGTAGCCGCAGCCGTTCGCGCCGGCGTCCGTGTAGATGCCGGCCTTGAGGCCCTTGCTGTGGATGTAGTCGGCGATGGCGCTCATCCCGCCGGGCCACTCGCTGGTGTCGACGGTGATGTTGCCCGCGCTGTCGCGGGTGCCCTGCCACCAGCCCTCGTCGATGTTGATGTAGTTGTAGCCGGCCGCCGGGAGGCCGGAGGCGACGAACGCGTCGACCTGCGCCTTGATGACGCTGTAGTCGATCTTCGCGGCGAAGCTGTTCCAGGAGGCCCAGCCCATCGGGGCGGTGGGCACGGCTGTCTGACGGGTCGTCGAGGCGACCGGGGCCGTGTGGAGTGGGTCCGCGGGTGCGGGTCTGGTGAAGAGAAGCAGGGTGACTGCGGCTGCGGCCATCGCGAGGACGCGCAGGACGGGGGTGCGGAACATGCGGCTCCTTTGCCGATATCTCGAACAAGGGTCGGGCAACCGAACGAAACGGCGCGCTGAAAGTAGAGCCACCGGAGGGTGAAGTCAACGGCTGTGACACGAGGGGAAGTTGGAATCCCCGCGGAGATCCGCCACTCGTCGTGGGAATCCCCCACTCGTCGGGTCGGCGGACGCGATACTGACCGGCGTGCGCGTAGCGATCATGACGGCGGGATCCCGGGGCGACGTGGCCCCGTACACCGGACTCGGGCATGCCCTGACCCTGGCGGGGCACGAGGTCACTCTCGTCACCCACGCCGGTTTCGCGCCCCTGGTGGCGGGTTCGGGTGTCGGTTTCCATCCTCTCCCGGTCGATCCCCGGGCCGAGTTGGAGTCCTCACGGGGGCGCGGACTGCATCGCAGCACCTCGGGCGGGGGCAAGCTGCTGCGGGTGGTCGCGATGGCGCGGGCGCTGGTCGGGCGGATGACCGACGATCTGCTGACGGCCGCGCGGGCGAGCGACGTGCTGTTGCTGTCCAGTTCGCTGGGCCCTCTGGGGCATGCCATCGCCGAGGGGCTGTCCTTGCCGAGCCTGGGCGTGTACCTCCAACCCCTCGCACCGACAAGGGAGTTCGCGCCACCCGTGCTCGGCGGCGGCTCCTGGGGCACGGTCGGCAACCGGGTCGCCGGGCACGGGGTGAACCGGGCGGTGGAGCACGTCTTCGCCACCGCCGTACCGGAGGTACGTTCCCGCCTGGGCCTGGCCCCCACCCGTCCCGGCAGCGCGCTCCGGTCCCGGGAGGAGCACAACTGGCCCGTCCAGCACGGCTTCAGCCCGCTGATCGTGCCCCGTCCGGCCGACTGGCGGCCCGGGCTCACGGTGGCCGGCTACTGGTGGCCGTACGACGCGGACTCCCAACTCCCGCCCGAACTGCGGGACTTCCTCGACTCCGGGCCGGCTCCGGTCTTCGTGGGGCTCGGCAGTGCCACCGTGCCCGATCCGGAACGGCTGAGCGCAGAGATCGTGCGCGCCCTGCGGCGAGCCGGGCTGCGCGGAGTGATCCAGCGCGGTTGGGGCGGCCTCGAAGCGACCGGCGACGATGTCCTGAGCATCGGCGAGGTGCCGCATTCGGCGCTGTTCCCGCGGATGGCGGCCGTGGTCCATCACTGCGGTGCGGGCACGACCGCGGCCGGGCTGCGTGCCGGGGTGCCGGCCGTGCCGGTGCCGATCCAGTTCGACGAGGGCTTCTGGGCCGCCCGGCTGGTCGCCCTGGGCGTGGCGCCCCGCGCCGTCCCGCTGCGCGGGCTCACCGCCGACACCCTGTCCGCCGCACTCGTACAAGCCACCCGTGACCCGGCCTGCACCGAGCGGGCGCGGGCCCTTGGCGCCCGGGTACGCGCCGAGGACGGTACGGCTCCCGTGCTCGCCGCCCTCGACGGACTGACCTAGCGCCGCTGCCGTGCCACGGCCCCGGGGGTGACCGGCGTGAAGAAGTTGATCAGGTTGCCGTCGGGGTCGCGGAAGAGGAGGGAGCGGTTGCCCCAGGGCATCGTGGTCGGCTTCTGGACGATCTCGCAGTCGAGGGGGGCCAGGCGCTCGAATTCGGCGTCGACGTCCGGCACGCGGAACTCGGTGATCACCGAGCGGTTGGCGGCCGGCTGTGCGGAGCCGGTCCCGAAGAGAGCCACGGTGCGGGTGCTCGCGATCGCCAACGTGCAGGCAGGGGTGACGAGTTCGGCGAAGTCGGGAGTCGACCAGGTGGCGGTGACGCCGGTGACCTGTTCGTAGAACCCCACGAGACGGGCGACGTCGTCGGTGATGACACGGATCGAGACGAAGTTCATGGCGGCTTCCTGTCAGGGGTCGTGTGCGGTGCCGGATGAAGCGGCGTCCACCACGCTAGGACCAATACCGGACAGCTTCCGCCCGGTATCCGAGGCAGACTTTCCGGGTGACCACATCGACCGCCCGCGTGCTGGCCCTCCTGGAGATCCTCCAGAGCAGCGGCCTCCGTACCGTCCCCGACCTGGCCGCGCGGCTCGGCGTCGACGAACGCACGGTCCGCCGCTATGTCGGCCACCTGCTGGAGCTGGGCGTGCCGGTCGACTCGGTACGCGGTCGCTACGGCGGCTATCGGCTCGCTCCCGGCTATCGGATGCCGCCGCTGATGCTCACGGACGAGGAGGCGCTCGCCGTGGTGCTCGGGCTGCTGGCCGGCCGGAGGGCAGGGCTCGCCACCACGTCGGCCGCGGCGGGCGAGAGCGCCACGGCGAAACTGCTGCGGGTCCTGCCCAGCGCCCTGCGCCGACGGCTCGACGCCCTCCTCGACACCGCGGACTTCACCGCGCGACCGCGTGCCGCCTCCGCCCCGGAGACGGAGGTACTGCTCGAACTCGCCGAGGCCGCGCTCCATCGGCGGCCGGTGGCGATCGGCTACACCGACCGGAAGGGCCGCGAGAGCGACCGTACGGTCCTGCCGTACGGTCTGGTCGCGCACTCCGGGCGCTGGTATCTGACCGGCGCCGACCCGGCCGACGGCGAGGTCCGCACCTTCCGTCTGGACCGCGTCACCGCACTGCGCGTGCACTCCGGCTCGTTCGAGGTGCCGGCGGAGTTCGACCCGGCGGCCACGGTGCTGGACAGCCTCGCGCGCACGCCGTGGCGGCACGATGTGTCCCTGCGGATCCGGGGCGGTGTGCAGCACATTCGCGGGCATCTCCCGGCCGCGATCGCCACCGTGACCCCACCCGACGAGGGCACCGACTGGGTCCAGGTCCGGATCCGGGCCGAGCGACTGGACTGGATTCCGCCCGTCCTCGCCGCCCTCGACCGCCCGTTCGTCGTCGAACGCCCCGCCGCCCTGCGCGACCTCGTCCGCGCACTGGCCCGCCGTCTGGACGAGTACGCGACCGACGAACCGAGTTAGTCCCTCCAGCCCGGCGGCTGCATGATGCCCACGAGTTGTCGGACCAGTTCGTCGACGATCTCGTCCAGCGTGGCGTCCACCCAGCCCGCGCTCCAGTCGTGGAGAAGGCCGTTGACGCTGCCGATGAACGCCGCCGCGGCGATGCGGTAGTCGCGCCGCGCCGCCTCTCCGCGCTGGGCCGCGGCCCTCGCCTCGCCGCGGATGAGGTTGATCCAGCGGGCGCGGCGGGCCAGCCGCTGTTCCTCAAGGCGTGGGCTGACGCCGATGATCTCGACGAAGGTGATGCGGATGCGGCGCGGGTCGCCGGTGACGTTCTTGGCGTAGGCGTGGAAGATCGCGGTCGCCCGCTCGACGAGCGGCAGGCCGTCGGCGTCGTCGAGCGCGGCCAGTACGGCCTTCTCGGCCCAGTCGTTGACCTGGAGGTGGAGCGCGGCCAGCACGTCCTCCAGGCCGCGGAACTCCTCGTAGAACTGCCGCGTGGACAGCCCCGCGGCCTCACTGAGCGCGGCGACGGTCGTGCCGCGGTAGCCGGGGGTGTCGCCGAAGAGCTGGAGCGCGGCGTCCAGGAAGCGTCCGCGTCGCTCGGCCTGCCGCTGCTCGGCGGACTTGCCGCCGTAGCGACCGGTCGGCGCCTTGAGCCTGCCCGCCACTGTCATACCTCTATCTTGTCGACCATCGGCCAATCTTGTCGTGTCCGCAGTCTTGCGGAGAAGAGGGCCCGTCCTTACTTTTCAGTAAGTTCATTCTGAATGCGCGCGTGTTCAGATTTCTTCACATTCTCCGGCACCCCTCACCTCACAGAAGAGAGCAGTCATGCCTGCCTTCAGACCCAGGCACCTTTGCTCCATGGCCGCCGCCCTCGTCCTGACCGTAGCCGCTCCCGCGACGGCCGCCACCGCCGACTCCTCCGCCGCTCTGCGCGAGGTGCTGTTCGTCGGCAACAACTGGGACGGCACCGCGGACGTCATCAAGTCCACCGGCGACTTCGCGAAGATCGGGGAGATCAACATCGTCCCCGACAAGGCGGCCCGGCTGGCGGAGATCAACGCCGATCCGATCAAGTGGATCTACTACACGTCCATCCACAACGAGGTCGGACAGGGACACGACCAGTACGTGGACGACATGTACTCCACCCCGGACGGCAAGTCCCTCGTCGTCTCCCGCCCCAGCTTCGCCGACGTCGTGTCGATCAACCTCGCCACCGACACCATCAACTGGCGTTTCCCGGTGGCCGGTTACCGCGCCGACCACATGGCGGTATCCCCCGACGGCACCCGCGTCGCGGTCTCGGCCTCGACCGCCAACAAGGTGCAGGTGCTGGACATCAACACCGGTGCCGAACTGGGTGAGTTCGCCACCGGCGACAAGCCGCACGAGAACTTCTTCACCAACGGCGGCAAGTACATCTGGAACATGGCGATCGGCGAGGTCACCACCTCCCTCGACGATCCGGCCTGGGACTGGACCAAGGGCGACCGGCACATCACCGTCGTCGACGCCACCACGTTCAAGCAGGTCAAGATCATCGACATGCGGGACCGGCTGGACGCGATCGGCCTCACGAACTACTCCGACGCGGTCCGCCCGGCCGCCTTCACGCCGGACTGGTCCAAGCTGTACTTCCAGGTGTCGTTCTTCAACGGCTTCCTGGAGTACGACGTCGCCACCGACAAGATCACCCGCGTGAAGACGCTCCCGGTGAACCCCGCGACCAGCACGGACCGCACCACCTGGCTGCTCGACTCGCGTCATCACGGCATCTCGATGAACCCCGACGGCACCAAGCTGTGCGTCGCCGGGACGATGGACAACTACGCGACGGTCGTGGACCGGGCCACCCTCCAGGAGGGTCCGCTCGTCACGGCGTCCACGCCGTACTGGGCGACCGTCAGCGGTGACGGCAAGGACTGCATCATCTCGGAGGCCGGCGCCGACCAGGTGACGGCCATCGACTTCGCCACCGGTCAGAAGGTGCTCTCCGTCCCGGTGGGCGACCATCCGCAGCGCGTACGGCTGGGCCATGTGCAGGCCGACTGGACGAGCCCGTCCGCGAGTTGACCGACCGTCAACGGCACCGGTCCCCGAGGGGATCGGTGCCGTTGCCTTTGTCAGCTGTGCGCCGCCGCCCATGCGGCCAGTTCGGACTTGGCCGCGCTCAGCAGCGTCGAGGAGGGGCTCGACGCGCCGTTGGTGATCAGGGCGTAGTGCAGGGTTCCCGAGCCGGAGGCGGAGAGCAGGAGGCGGTGGCTGCCAGTGCCGCCCGGTTCGTTGGCCCAGCCGATCGGGGTCGACGACGTGTACGCCGGGACGCCCGAGACGGCTCCCAGGTCGGAGACCACTGTGGTGGACGCGGACGGGAAGGACGCCGGGAGGTGGAGTTCGGTCGGTGCGGTGGAGCTGTTGGAGCGCCACATCAGCAGGCCGTACTGGCCGGAGCCGACCAGCGAGGACACGTTCGGGAGAGTGCTGGGGACCGGGTTCCAGGTGAGGGTCGTGGAGCCGTCGCGGGAGCGGTCCTCGTAGGTGAAGGCGACCGTGGTGCCGGCGGTCGCGCTCGGGTAGATCCGGTCGAGCAGCCGGGCGTCCTGACGGAGTGTCACGGTGCCGGAGTCGGTCATGTTGACGGCGGAGAGGTCCTCGTCGTTCCAGGCGTCGCCGGTGGTGAGCACCTTGTCGGGGTTGTCGTTCATCAGCTCGTGGTGGCGGCCGTTGTAGATGTCCCACTGCCACTGCGTACCGGACAGGACCGGACCCGAGCCGCTCGGATTGGACCACCAACTCGCCCCCGGCAGACGGGAGTCGAGAGCCTGGTACATCGCCTTGAGGACGGTGGGTGCCTTGCCCGCGACCGTGCCGGACAGCGGATGTCCGAACTCGCTGACGATGGCGGCGGTGCCGGCGGCGGTGGCCCGGTCACGAACGGTGCCGAAGTCGGTCGAGTACTGACCGTCGGCCGCGTTCCCCCACATCAGGATGCCGGAGATCGCCTTCTGGTCGTAGAAGTGGGTGTTGAAGACATAGCGCGAGCCGAGCGTGCCCGCGTCGAGGAGTCCGCCCTCCTGTACCTGGCTGGAGATGTTGGAGTTCCAGAAGAGGTTCGGCTCGACGAGGGCGGGCTTGGCGCTCCAGCCGGCCGCGTCCATCCGCGCGCGGAACTTCACGTAGAACGGCCAGAGCAGGTTCTGCTCCCAGGTGCGGCTCGTCTGGCCCGAGTCGTAGGTTCCCGCGAAGGGCTCGTTGTACGGGTCGAAGCCGACGACACCCGCGAACTCGTCGGTGCTGAGGTGCTGCTGGATGTACGTCATGGTCGACTGGGCGGTGGCGAGGAAGGAGTCCTGGAGGCCGTAGTTGTTGTGCCAGAAGTCGTACTGGGCCTTGGTGACGGCCGAGTTCTGGGTGATGTTCTGGCCCCAGAAGAGGCAGATCCCGCAGGACTCCTGGGGGTAACTCCCCAGCGCGACGGCCCACTTGGGCGCGCCGTCGCCGGTGTACCAACTGCCGGTGTTGAACAGGTACTTGGAGTAGAGGTCCTGGTGGAAGTCGGGGTAGACGCGGATGCCGGCGTCGAGGAACGCCTGCATCTGGGCGGTGGCGGCGGCCAGGTACGTGGTGTCGACCTGGCCTCGGACGGGTTCGGCGTAGGCCCAGGAGAGCAGGAAGCGGACCGAGTTGCCGCCGCCGAGGGCGCGCAGCGCGGTCGCGGACTTCTTCGCGTCGGCGACCGAGGCGAAGGGGAGACCGCTGTTCTCCGCCAGTTTGGTCTCGCCGGAGACGTTGTAGCCGCGCAGCACGACCTGGCGGCCGTAGCTGTCGACGAAGCTGCCGTTCTGGACGGTCAGCGCCGATCCGTCGAACCAGAGGGAGTCGGTTGGGGTGGCGGCGGTGGCGGGCCCGGCACCCAGCACCGACAGGAATCCGCAGAGGACAACCAGGACAACGATCACACGCGCCCGGATATTCGTCATGTCCACTACAGTCCGGTGATTTCCGGACACTGTCAACACTTCTGACTCATGAGTAAGTATGCGCTCTCTAAGCCCTGTTGACACTTTTCAGGTCACACGACGCGTCACCTTCAGCAGGTACTCCTTCCGGTTCAGCGGGTTCTGGTCGGTGCGCGCCCGCTCCGGAACGGTGCCGTGCGTGACCGGCGCGTAGTGGTCGAAAGCGCTCTCCCACTCGCCCTCGCCGCGCGTCAGCCCCGGCAACTGCCGCTCAAGACCGTGCACTTGGGCGGCCGGCACCACTCCCTCCAGCACACAGAGCGCCCCCTGCGTCTCGGTGGTCCCCGGTACGGCGCGCACCGCGGTGAGGACCGGCAGCAGCGCGCCGAGGATGTCGGCCGGCGCCTCGACGCGGAACCGGTGCATCGGCTCGCACACCTGACTCCCCGCCCGCCGCAGTGCCTCGACGAGGACGAGCGGGGTCAGTCCGCGGAAGTCGGCACCGGTGCTCGACATGCTCTTGTCGAAGCCCTGGTGGGCGTGGCTCTGCCGGGGCGAGTAGCCCGAGTGCGTCATGGTGACCACGCAGTCGGTGACCCGCCAGCCGTGCAGCCCCTGCCCGAGCGTCTCGCGCACGGTGTCCTCGACGGCCTTGAATAAGGCGTACGGCATCGCTCCCAGCTCGACTTCGAGCGCGAACCGCACCCCCGAGCCGACCGGCGCCGGGTCGACGCGCAGGCCGACCGTGGCGAGGAACGGGTTCGCGTCCTTCTTGTTGAACTCGACCGCCGCGCCCGTGCCGACCGGCCGCTCGATGCACAGCGGCGTCGTCTCGCGGAACGTGACCCGCACCCCGAACTCGTCGGCGAGCGTGGCCTGGATGACCTCCTTCTGGACCTCGCCGTAGAGCGAGACGGCGGTCTCCTGGCGCACCTCGTCGTGGCGCAGGCCGATCAGCGGGTCCTGTTCGGCGAGTTGGGTGAGGGCGAGGTGCAGGGCGCGCCGGTCGGCGTCCGGGCCCGGCACGACGACGGTCTCGAGGGTCGGCGGCGCGAAGAAGTGCTCGTACGCCTTCCTCGGTGCGCCGATCGCGTCGCCGATCCGGATCTCGCCGAGGCCCCGCAGCCGGCCGATCCGGCCCGCAGGGACGGAGTCGGAGCCGATGTCCGTGCCGTGGTCGAAGACGCTGATCGAGGTGACCCTGCCCTCCTCGCCGGCGTCCCCGAAGGTGATCCGGTCGCGGGTGCGGAGGGTGCCGGAAAACATCCGCGCGTAGGCGATCTTCTCCCCCGCCGGACCGCGCTCGACCTTGAACACCGTGCCGGAGAGCGGGCCCTGGGGATCGCCCTCGGCGGCGGGGAGCAGTTCCTTGATGCCGGCGATCAGCGCGTCCACGCCGGCGCCCGTGATGGCGGAGCCGAAGTAGACCGGGTGCACGAGGGCCTGGCGGGTCTGGGCGGCGAGGGCCGCGCACAGGAGGTCGTACGACACGGTGTTCTCGACGTAGGCGGCGAGCAGTTCGTCGTCGTGGTCGGCGAGGACGGCCGCCACGCCCGGGTCGAGGCCCGGCCGGAAACCGGCCGCCGGGGTGCCGATGTCCTCGACCGAGCCCATCGGTAGGACCGCTGCCCTGAGCCGGTCGGAGATCTCCCGCAGCAGCTCGTCGTGGCGGGCACCGCGGCGGTCGATCTTGTTGACGAAGAGGAGCGTCGGGATCCGCAGCCGCTGGAGCGTGCGCATCAGGACGCGGGTCTGCGGCTGGACGCCCTCGACCGCCGAGACGACCAGGACGGCGCCGTCCAGTACGCCCAGCACCCGCTCCACCTCGGCGATGAAGTCCGGGTGGCCGGGGGTGTCGATGAGGTTGACGGTCACGTCGTCGACCGGGAACGAGACGACGGCGGACTTGATGGTGATACCGCGCTGCCGCTCCAGTGCGAGCGTGTCGGTGCGGGTGCTGCCGGCGTCGACGCTGCCGATCTCGTCGATCACACCGGCCGAGTGCAGCAGCCGTTCGGTCAGACTGGTCTTACCTGCGTCTACGTGCGCGAGGATTCCGAGGTTGAGCAAGTGCACCTGGTGTCATGTCCTTTGATGAGGGGGGCCTTCCTTCTTGGGCGGACATGAACGGTGCGCGCATCTCAGTGCTCCTCGGTCGTCGGTGACGGACACCGGTCAGTGCACCAGAGCGGCGGGGACGACGCCAACGGATTAACGTCCGTAGCGGGACTACGGCGGTGAGAGGAGCACGTCGTGCGGGAGATCCTCCCGGAGCTCGGGCGCTGGTACGCGGCCCGGGAACCGTTCGGCCTGGCCACCGTGGTCGCGGTCAGCCGCAGTGCGCCGCGCGACCCCGGGGCGGCCATGGCCGTGGGCCCGGACGGCGAGGTCGTGGGCAGCGTGTCCGGGGGCTGTGTGGAGGGGGCGGTCTTCGAGCTGGCGCGGGAGGTGGTGGCGAGCGGCGAGGCGCGCCTGGAGACCTTCGGGTACAGCGACGAGGACGCCTTCGCGGTCGGTCTCACCTGCGGCGGCGAGATCACCGTGCTGGTACGGCCCGTCACACCGGAGGCCGATCCCGCGTTCGGAGCGGTCGCGCGGTCGGTGGCCGCGCACGAGCCGGTGACCGTGGCGACGGTGACCGACGGTCCGGCGCCGCGCGGAGCCACCCTCGCCGTGTGGCCCGACAGGGTGGACGGCACCCTCGGCACCACCGGCCTCGACGTGGCGGTCACCGCCGACGCGCGCGGTGAACTCGCCCTCGGCGCAACGGGATTGCGGCACTACGGGCCGCACGGCGAGCGACGCGAGGACTCCGTCACCGTGTTTCTGCGCTCCTTCGCGCCGCCGCCCCGGATGCTGGTGTTCGGCGCCATCGACTACGCGGCGGCGGTCGCCCGGATCGGTGACTTCCTCGGCTACCGGGTCACGGTGTGCGACGCCCGCCCGGTGTTCGCGACGCCGAAGCGCTTCCCGGCCGGAGTCGAGGTGGTCGTGGACTGGCCGCACCGGTATCTGGCCGGCACGGACACCGACGAGCGGACGGTGATCTGCGTCCTGACCCACGACCCGAAGTTCGACGTACCGCTGCTGGAGGAGGCGCTGCGCCGGCCGGCCGCCTACATCGGGGCGATGGGCAGCCGCCGCACCCATGACGACCGTATGCGGCGACTGCGCGAATCCGACCTCGCCGAGGGCGAGTTGGCCCGGTTGCGCTCACCGATCGGCCTGGACCTCGGCGCCCGCACCCCGGAGGAGGTGGCCGTCTCCGTGGCCGCCGAGATCGTCGCGCTGCGGTGGAGCGGCACGGGGATGCCGTTGACGGGGGTGGCGGGGGCGATCCACCGGGCGCCGTCCGGCTGAACGGCGGGTCACCTGGGCGGCAACCGGTGCAGTACGAGGTCCGTCAGGGCGCCGTCCATGACCGTCGCCGTGAGGTAGGTGCAGTGCGGCTGGCGTCGGCGGTCCGTCGGGGAGCCCGGGTTGAGGAGCCGTAGACCGGTGGGGGCCGTGGTGTCCCAGGGGATGTGGCTGTGTCCGAAGACGAGCACGTCCAGGTCCGGGAAACGGGCCGCGCAGCGCGCCTCGCGGCCCCGGGCGGGGCCGGTCTCGTGCACGGCGCCGAAGCGCAGGCCGCCGAGTTCGGCGTAGGCCACCTCGGGGAGCCGGGCGCGCAGTGCGGGGCCGTCGTTGTTGCCGTACACACCGACGAGGCGGCGGCTGCGGCTCTCCAGCAGGTCGAGAGTGGCCGTGTCGACCCAGTCGCCGGCGTGGAACACGACGTCGGCGCGCGGGAGTTCGGCGAGGAGCTGCGCGGGCAGTTCCTTGGCGCGCTTGGGGAGATGGGTGTCGGACATCAGGAGCAGACGCACGGGGTCAGCCTAGGTCCGTGGTGCTGTCAGGGCTTGACGCCCACCCCGCACCACATCGGGAGGGGACCGGTCGCCGGGATGTCCTCGGGGTCGGGGCGCCGGACCGGCAGTTGGACGACGCCGGGGTCGAGGATCTCCGTGCCGTCGAAGAAGCGGGTGACCTCGGCGTGGGTGCGCGGGGTGGCGCCCGCGTGTTCGGCGGCGCGTTCGTTGTAGACGCGCGTCGACTCGGCGACCTCCTCGGCGCCGATGTCGGCCGCCGGGTGGGAGAGGACGAGGTGGCTGCCGGGGGCGAGCGCGTCCAGGAGGCGGCGGGTGATCGCGTAGGGGTCGTCGCGGTCGGGGACGTACTGGAGGATCGCCACCAGCATCAGCCCCACCGGCCGGGAGAGGTCGAGGGTCCCGGCCGCGGCGGCGAGGATGCGGTCCACGTCACGCAGGTCCGACTCCAGGTAGTCCGTCGCGCCTTCCTCGCTGCTGACGAGCAGGGCACGCGCGTGTGCCAGGACGACGGGGTCGTTGTCGACGTAGACGACGCGGGCTCCGGGGGCGACGCGCTGGGCCACCTCGTGGGTGTTGTCCGCGGCCGGTATGCCGGTGCCGATGTCGAGGAACTGGCGGATGCCCGCCTTGCCGCTCAGCTCGCGGACGGCCCGGCGGAGGAAGGCCCGGTTGGCGCGGACCGCGGGGACGATCTCCGGGTTGGCCGCGGCGGCGAGCTCGGCGGCCTCCTGGTCGGCGGGGTAGTTGTCCTTCCCGCCCGGCCAGGCGTTGTAGACGCGGGCGGGATGCGCCACGGACGAGTCGATCAGGGCCGTGCCGCCAGCTGAGTGCTCGTCCATCGCGATCCGCTCCCGCTCGCCCTTCGAACCTCCGCCGGCGCACAGAGTAGTGCCCTGGAGAGATCTTCAGGGCAGACTGTTCAGTTGCGACTGGACAGTTTCCGCTGTCGGTTCTACGGTGAGGCCCATGGATCACAAGCGCTCGCGCACACCGGCGGGCATCTCGGACTCCGCCGCCCGCTCCGCGCGGGATCTGCGGGTGGTGTTCAGCCGGCTGCGGCGCCGGATCCGCGAGGTCGCGACGGACGCGGACCTCACTCCCTCACAGGAGTCGGCGCTCACCCTCGTCGGCAAGCACGGCGCGGCCACGGCCAGCGCGCTGGCGACGGCCGAGGGGGTCAGGCCGCAGTCGATGGCCGCCACCCTCGCCGCCCTCGACCGGCACGGGCTGATCCGGCGCAGCCCCGACCCCGAGGACGGCCGCAGACAACTGGTCACCCTCACCGAGGCGGGCCGCGAGCGCGTCGAGGACAACCGGCAGGCTCGCGAGGAGTGGCTCGCGCGCGCCTTCGAGGACCGCTACACCGAGCAGGAACGGCGGACGATCGTCGACGCGCTGGCACTGCTGGAGCGACTGTCGGAGCAGTGATACCGAAGCCCACCCGGACAACCGGCCAAGCCCCCCGCAACTCCTGAAAGGCCTCCCCCATGGCACTCACCACCCTGGACCCGCGTACCGCACTCGTCGTGATCGACCTCCAGGGCGGCGTCGTCGGCGCCCCGACCCAGCCGTACAGCGGGCCCGAGGTCGTCGCCCGTACCGTCGAGCTCGCGGACGCCTTCCGGGCCGCCGGCCTCCCCGTGGCGCTGGTCCGGGTCACCTTCGCGCACGACGGTGCCGACGCGGTTCCCGGCCGGACCGAGCAGCGGCGCGCCCGGGGCGCGGCCCGCTCCGAGGGCTGGGACGTCGTCGTCGACGAGCTGGCCGGGCACCCCGACGACATCCACGTCGTCAAGCGGAACTGGGGCGCCTTCCACGGCACCGACCTGGATGTGCAGCTGCGCCGGCGCGGTGTCACGCAGATCGTGCTGACCGGCATCGCCACCAGCATCGGCGTCGAGTCCACCGCCCGCGCGGCGCACGAGCACGGCTACCACGTGACCCTGGCCACGGACGCGATGAGCGACCTGGACGCCGTCTCGCACGCCCACAGCATCGAGCGGATCTTCCCGCGCCTGGGCGAAACGGGTACATCAGCCGAAATCCTGGAACTTCTGTCCAAGACCCACAACGCGAGCTGACACAGACCCACTGCGGGTTAACCGTTGCCCAACACCGGCCCAATGGGCGGCATCGAGACAGACCGGGTTAGCATCACCCCACTCGCGCCGTTCCATATCGGGCAACGGTCAGCGCAAACAAGGGGGCTAGAAGCCGGATGTCGGTCAAGGTCAGTGTCGTCGTCCCTGTGTACAACCCAGGGCCCTATATCGAGGACTGCATCTCCTCTCTCCTCAGGCAGTCCCTGCCTAACGACGAGTACGAGGCGATCTTCGTCGACGACGGCTCGACGGACGGCACGCCCGCGCGGCTCGACGAGGTCGCCGCGCAGCACCCCCACATCCACGTCATCCACCAGGAGGCGTCCGGCTGGTCGGGCAAGCCCCGGAACGTCGGCATCGGCGCCTCCAAGGGCGAGTTCGTCATGTTCGTCGACAACGACGACTACCTCGGAGACGAGGCCCTGGAGCGGATGTACGACTACGGCGTGGCCAACGGCGCCGATGTCATCGTCGGCAAGATGGCCGGCAAGGGCCGTGCCGTGCCCGTGGAGCTGTTCCGCAAGAACTATCCGCACGCGTCGGTCGAGACCGCGCCGCTGATGGACAGCCTCACCCCGCACAAGATGCTCCGCCGCGCGTTCCTCGACCGCATCAACCTGCGGTTCCCGGAGGGGCGCCGCCGCCTGGAGGACCACGTCTTCGTGACGGAGGCCTACCTCGCCGCGGACAACGTCGCCGTGCTCAGCGACTACGTCTGCTACTACCACATCAAGCGCGAGGACGCCTCGAACGCCGGCTTCCAGCGCTTCGACCCGGTCGGCTACTTCAAGAACCTGCGCGAGGCCCTCGACGTCGTCGAGAAGTACACCGAGCCCGGTCCGGCCCGCGACAAGATCTTCCGCCGCTGGCTGCGCGTGGAGATGATGGAGCGCCTCGGCGGCGGCCGGCTGCTGAAGGCCCCCGACGACTACCGCCGTGAGCTCCTCAAGGAGATCCGCGGTGTCATGACCGAGCGCTTCGGCCCCGGTGTCGCGGCGGGCCTCGGCCCGCGGCTGCGGGTCGTCGCGGCCCTCGCCGCCGCCGACCGCTACGACGACCTCGTCGAGCTCGCCGAGTGGGAGGCCTCCCTCAAGCCGCAGGCGTCCCCCGGCGAGATCGAGTGGCGGGACGGCAAGTTGCTGGTCCACTACCAGGCCGAGTTCGTCGTCGACGGCAAGCCCGCGATCTTCCCGGCCCAGGGCGCGCCCGCCCCCAAGCACCCGGAGCCGAAGAACCTCGCCGAGGCCACCGCCCTGCTGACGGCCGACGCCACCCACGTCTTCAAGAAGGCGACGGCCGACCTCGTCGTCCGTGAACGCACCAGCGCCGCCTCGCACTTCCAGCGGGTGCAGATCTCGCACGAGGCGGTTCCCGAGGGCGACGGCGTCCGCCTGGTGCTGCACGCCACGGCCACCGTCGACCCCGCCACCGCGGCCGGCGGCGCCCCGCTGAGCGAGGGCCTCTGGGACACCTACGTCCGGGTCGTCATCGGCTCCTGGAACAAGGAGTGCCGCCTCGGCCCGGTCCCGCAGCACGGCGAGAACGCCGGGCTGGCCGGTGTCGTCGCCGGCCAGGTGCTGCTCCCGTACTACACGGAGCCGCACGGCAACTTCTCGCTGGACGTCGACAAGGCGAGCAAGCGCCTCGGCCTCGGCGACCTCAAGCCCGGCGACTTCACGGTCACCGGCGCCCGCGTCGGCGTACTGCTCCCCTTCTACGTCCCCGCCGCCACCGACGTACTGCTGCGCCTGACCCACAAGGCGTCCGGTACGACCCTGGACGTGCCCGGTGTGGTCTCCCCCGAGTCCTCCGGTGCTCGGCTGGCGGCCGAGGTGCCCGCCGCCGAGCTGAAGGACCTGGCGTGGGCCGCCTCGGTGTGCCTGACCCCGACCGCGACCGGGCAGCGTTTCCTGGCGCTGCCGGTGCGGCTGGCCGGTGACGCCGGCGGTATCCGGGTGGAGGCGGCGCCGAAGGCCAAGCCCGCCGAGCCCAAGCCCGCGCCGAAGCCGGTGGCCGCCAAGCCCAAGCCGGGGCTGGCCCGCCGGGTGGCGCGCAAGCTGAAGCGCGCCCTGAGCAAGTAGCAAGTAGCCGAGCACATCGCTGTACCCGAGCAAGCCATGGAGGACGAAAGAACGTGCGAGCACTGGGGATTGAAGGCGCCTGGGTCCTGGAGCCCAAGGTCTTCCCTGACGACCGGGGCAGTTTCCACGAGTGGTACCGCGGCGAGGAGTTCCGCGAGGCCACCGGGTACGACCTGGAGCTGTCACAGGCCAACTGCTCGGTGTCGCGGCGCGGTGTGGTGCGCGGAGTGCACTTCTCCGACGTACCGCCGAGCCAGGCCAAGTACGTGAAGTGCGTGCGCGGCGCCGTCCTCGACGTGATCGTGGACATCCGCGTCGGCTCTCCCACGTTCGGTCAGTGGGAGGCCGTCCGGCTGGACGACGACAGCAAGCACGCCGTGTTCCTCGCGGAGGGTCTTGGGCACGCGTTCATGGCCCTGACCGACGACGCGACGGTCGTGTACCTGTGCTCCACGGGTTACTCGCCCGGGCGTGAGCACGGGATCAACCCGCTCGACCCGGCGCTCGGCATCGCCTGGCCGGAGGGCTTCGAGCCGGTGCTGTCGGAGAAGGACGCCGAGGCGCCCACATTGGCAGAGGCGGAGCAGTCAGGACTTCTTCCGTCCTACGCGGACTGCTCCGCCTACTACGAGCGACTGCGTGGTGGCCGGCTCAGCGACTGACGCTGAGCTGTTCCACCGCACGGCGCAGGGGCTCCCAGCCGCGGGACCGCTTGGTCCCGCGGTTGCGGGCGTTGGCGAGGGGGCCCCAGAAACCGGCGTCGAGCAGCGCCTCGGGCTTCACCGCGGTGGTGCGCTCCAGGATCGCCTCGGGCACCTTCTGCGGGTCCGGGACCTCGAACTCGGCGATGATCTCGTCGTACTTGTCCTTGAGGACGGTGCTGGTCGGGTCCGCGCCGAAGACCACGAGCTGACCCGTGGGCTGGGTGTCGACCAGGACCGTCACCAGGTCCGGACGGTAGCGGGCGAGGATCTCGACCAGCTTGTACACGTCGCCGGTCCAGGCGTCGGTGTGCCGGTCGCGGGCCGCCTCGTCGATGCTGCGCGGCAGCATGTCGTCGAAGACGATGACGCTGGCCCAGTCCGAGTGCTTCTCCACGTTGATGAAGTCGCGCAGCGCGTACTCGAAGAGGTGCATGCCGTCGATGAACGACAGATCCAGCGTGGTGGTCTTCCACCAGCCCAACGGGCTCCGGTTGCGGGCCAGTTGACGCAGCGGGTGACGACCGCCGCGCAGGTGCACCAGCGGATTGTCCCGGGCGAAGAAGTCGTCACTGGTCGCCTTGGCCAGGTGGACGTCACAGCGGATCTCCGTGACCACCTTGAACGCGGGATCGATCGCGACGCTGGGCACCCGGGAGAGCGTCAGGCTGCGGCCGTCGTTGACGCCGATCTCCAGGTAGTTGCGGTTCGCGGTTGACTTGTGGAGTCCCCGCAGGAACTCATGACGTTTCACGAAGAAATCTCCTTGCGGATGTGAGGAAGTGCTTCGTGCAGGGCGGACCGCCAGTCCCTTGGCGGTTCCAGACCGACTTCCCGCCACCGCTCGTGCCCGAGGGCGCTGTAGGCGGGGCGGGGCGCGGGACGGACGAAGGCAGCGCTCGTGGTGGGGCGCACGCGCTCCGGGTCGGCGTCGATGAGCCGGAACACCTCCTGCGCGAGACCGTGCCAGCTGGTCTCGCCGGAGCTGGTCGCGTGGAACACCCCGTGCGCGCCCTCGACTTGACCGATACGGGCGCCCAGATCAGCGATCCGTACGGCGACGTCGGCGCTCCAGGTCGGCTGTCCGTGCTGGTCGTCGACGACGTCGAGAGTGTCGCGACGTGCTTCCAGCTCGATCATCGTGCGGACGAAGTTACCCCCACAGGCTCCGTACAGCCAAGCCGTTCGGACAACCGCGCTGTTACCGGGCAGTTCGGCCAACACGGCCTGCTCGCCCGCCAGTTTGGTACGCCCGTACGCGGTGCGCGGAGCGGTGGCGTGATTCTCCGGGTACGGCGTGCTGCGGGCCTCGCCGTCGAAGACGTAGTCGGTGGAGACATGGACCAGGCGCGCGCCCGAGGCGGCGCAGGCGCGGGCGAGGAGCCGGGGCCCCTCGCCGTTGATGCGAAGGGCCCGCTCCTCGTCGGTCTCGGCGTCGTCGACGGCGGTGTACGCCGCGCAGTTCACCACCACGTCGGGGTGGTGTTCCGCGAACGCCCGGTCCACCGACGCGGGGTCGGTGATGTCCAGGGCGGCGCGGTCGAGACCGACGAACTGCTCACCGCGCCGGGCGAGTTCGTCCAGGACGTCGTGGCCGAGCATCCCGCCGGCACCGGTGACCAGCCACTTCATCAGCCGCGCTCCACCCTTGCCTTGAGCGGCTCCCACCAGGCGCGGTTGTCGCGGTACCAGGCGACCGTGTCGGCCAGGCCCGTGGCGAAGTCGTGCTTCGGGGTGTAGCCGAGCTCGTCGTGGATCTTGGACCAGTCGACGGAGTAGCGCAGGTCGTGGCCCTTGCGGTCCTCGACGCGCTCGACCGAGTCCCAGTCGGCGCCGCAGGCTTCGAGCAGCAGGCCGGTGAGCTCCTTGTTGCTGAGCTCCGTGCCGCCGCCGATGTTGTAGACCTCGCCGGCCCGGCCCTTGGTGCGCACGAGCTCGATGCCCTGGCAGTGGTCCTCGACGTGCAGCCAGTCGCGGACGTTGAGGCCCTCGCCGTAGAGCGGGACCTTCTTGCCGTCGAGGAGGTTGCTGACGAACAGCGGGATGACCTTCTCGGGGAACTGGTGCGGCCCGTAGTTGTTCGAGCAACGGGTGACACGGACGTCCAGGCCGTGGGTGCGGTGGTAGGCCAGGGCGAGCAGATCGGAGGAGGCCTTCGACGCGGAGTACGGCGAGTTCGGCGCCAGCGGGTGGGTCTCGGGCCAGGAGCCGGACTCGATGGAGCCGTAGACCTCGTCGGTGGAGATGTGCACGAACGGGACGGTGTAGCGCAGGGCCGCGTCGAGCAGGACCTGGGTGCCCACCACGTTGGTGCGGACGAAGTCGGCGGCGCCGTTGATCGAACGGTCCACGTGGGACTCGGCGGCGAAGTGGACCACCTGGTCCGCCTCGGCCATCAGCTTGTCGACCAGTCCGGCGTCGCAGATGTCGCCCTGGACGAACTCCAGGCGCGGGTGGCCTATTTCCAGGTTGTCGAGCGTGCCGGCGTACGTGAGCTTGTCCAGCACCGTGATGCGGGGCGCGTCGGGCGCGTCCGAGGCGAGGAGCGTGCGGACGTACGTGGAACCGATGAAGCCGGCGGCGCCGGTGACGAGGAGATTCATGAACGGATCTGCACCTTGCTGTGGTCTCCGAGAACGAGGCGGTGGGCGCTGGGTACCCCCGGAGCGGGGGTCACTTCGACGTGCTTGCCGATGAGCGAGGACTCGATCCGGCCCACCCCGGCGATGGACGAGTCCTGCAGCACTATGGAGAACTCCAGCTCACTGTCGGTGATCCGGCAGTTCTCCGCGACCGAGGTGAACGGTCCGATGTAGGAGTCGCTCACCACGGTTCCGGACCCGATGACGACGGGGCCGACGATGCGGGAACGCGCGATGCGCGCGCCCTCTTCGATCACCACGCGCCCGATGGTCTCGGAGACGTCGTCGACCTCGCCGTCGATGCGGCGGTCCATGGACTCCAGGACGGTCCGGTTGACCTCGAGCATGTCGACGACGTTGCCCGTGTCCTTCCAGTAGCCGTGGATGACCGAGGAGCGCACGTCGGCGCCGTCGTCGATCAGCTGCTGGATGGCGTGGGTGATCTCCAGCTCGCCGCGCCAGGACGGCTTGATGGCGCGCACGGCGTCGTGGATGGCGGGCGTGAAGAGGTAGACACCGACCAGGGCGAGGTCGCTCTTGGGGTGCTCCGGCTTCTCCTCCAGGCCGATGACCTGGCCGGATTCGCTGAGTTCGGCGACGCCGAAGGAGCGCGGGTCGGGCACGTGGGTGAGCAGGATCTGCGCGTCGGGCTTGTTGGCCTGGAAGCCCTCGACGAGACCGGTGATGCCGCCGACGATGAAGTTGTCACCGAGGTACATCACGAAGTCGTCGTCGCCGAGGTACTCGCGCGCGATCAGAACGGCGTGGGCCAGTCCGAGGGGACGGTCCTGCGGGATGTAGGTGATCTTCAGGCCGAACTTCGACCCGTCACCCACCGCCTCCTCGATCTCCGCCGCGGTGTCACCGACGATGATGCCGACCTCGGTGATTCCCGCGTCGGCGAGCGATTCGAGCCCGTAGAAAAGGACGGCCTTGTTGGCCACCGGGACGAGCTGTTTTGCCGATGTGTGTGTGATCGGCCTCAGGCGGGATCCAGTGCCGCCGGAGAGAACGAGAGCCTTCATCGCTTCACCTTAGCGTCATCTTTGGACGTGCATCGTTCCTCCCTATGTTCGTTTATTACGACCATCCAACGATAGGTGGGACGGGAGGTGTCTAATCGCCCGGCGGATCGGACACATCACCGGCCGCCCGCTCCACGTCCGCGACGACCTCGGCCCGGTCCAGACCCTCGTCCTTCGCGTACTCGCCCACCGCGGCCTGCACGTCACGGCTCAGGTCGCGCCAGGCCCGCCAGGCGGTCTCGTAGGTCTCGGTCTGCGCCTCGGTCCAGGGTTCGTGGGCGGGGGCACCGAGGGCGTCCCGCATCTCCTTGACCCTGGCGCGCGCCTGGTCGGCCGCGCGCTGCTTCTCGACCAGTTCTTCGAAGGTGTGTGCCACAAACAGGCACCCCATCACGTGGAACGCCTGCGGCCGCTCCGACCTGCCGCTGCGTACCCCGACGGGCACCCGTGCGGCCGTCTACCGGTCGAGCGCGATCTCTGCCCACACCTGTTTGCCGCCGCTCACCGGCACGGTGCCCCAGGCCGCCGACATGGCCTCGACGAGGAGGATCCCGCGGCCTCCGGTGGCCTCCCAGCCGATGCTGGTCGGCTTCACCGGGGTGCGCGGCGAGGAGTCGGCGACGGCGACGCGGAACCGGTGGTTGACGAGCGTGAGGTCGAGGCGGACCGGCCCGTCGGTGTGCACCAGGGCGTTGGTGACCAGCTCGGAGACGACCAGGAGGATGGTGTCGACCTCGTCGGTGACGCCCCAGACGCGCAGGGTGCGCTTGGTGAAGCGGCGGGCGTGCCGGGCCGCCTCGGGGACGCGCCACACCGTCCAGTTCTCGCGCCGGGGCCGGGTGGCGAGGCCGTCGTAGCGCATGAGGAGCAGGGCCACGTCGTCGTCGCGGCGGGCGTTGCCGAGCAGGGCGTCGGCGACGAGGCCGAGGTGGGCGGGGTCGGAGACGGCGAGGCCGTGGGCGAGCCGGTCCAGGCCCTCGTCGATGTCGGCCTCCTTGGACTCCACGAGGCCGTCGGTGGTCAGCGCGATGACCGTGCCGGGCTGGAGCCGCAGCGGGCTCATCGGGAAGTCGGCCTGCGTGACCACGCCGAGCGGTGGGCCGCCGTCCACGTCGGGGATCTCGGTACCGCCGTCCGGGTGACGCAGGACGGGCGGCAGATGCCCGGCCCGCACGTACCAGGCGGAGCCCTCCTCCATGTCGACGTCGACATAGCAGCAGGTGGCGAAGAGGTCGGTCTCCAGGTCGATGAGGAGCCGGTTGGCGTGCGAGACGACGACGTCGGGCGGGTGTCCCTCGACGGCGTAGGCGCGCAGCGCGGTCCGCATCTGGCCCATCAGGGTGGCGGCGCCCGCGTTGTGGCCCTGGACGTCGCCGATGACGAGGGCCACGTGGTTGTCGGGCAGTGGGATCACGTCGTACCAGTCGCCGCCGACCTCAAGACCGGCCGTGGTCGGCAGATAGCGGGCGACGGCGACCCCACCGGGGAGTTTCGGCAGCCGGCGCGGCAGCAGCTGGCGCTGGAGCATGCCGACGAGTTCGTGCTCGGCGTCGAAGGCGTGGGCGCGCATCAGGGCCTGTCCGGCGAGGCCGGCGGAGGCGGTGAGCAGGGCGCGTTCGTCGGGGCCGAAGACGTGCGGGGTGTCCCAGCCGATCAGACAGGCCCCGGACACCCGGCCGCCGGCGGACAGCGGCAGCACGGCCAGGCCGCCCGGTCCGACCTCGGCGAGGGCGGGTTCGAGGTCGGTGCCGGCGGGCCAGATCGCGGCGCGGCCCTCGCGCAGGGCGGCGGCGAGGGTGGGCATGGTGCGGACGGGCGCGTCGGGCCATTCGCTGCGCCACTCCTGGCGCCACAGCTCGGGCCAGGACTCCGGTTCGGGCGGGTCCAGGACGGTGACGACGAGCCGGTCGCCCTCCAGTTCGGCGAGCGCGATCCGGTCGGCGCGCAGCGGTTTGCGCAGGGCGACGACCACGGCCTGGCTGACGTCACGGACCGTGCCGGCCATGGCGAGGGCGGCGGCGAGGCGCTGGACGCGGGCCACGTCGTTGACGCCGGAGCGCAGCTGGGAGGCGTCGCCGACGGTGCCGACGAGGCGGGCGGGACGACCGTCGCCGCCGGGCAGGAGCCGTCCGCGCAGCCGCAGCCACTTCGGCGGTCCCGAGGGCTGCAGGACCCGGAACTCCAGCTCGCGGTCGCCGATGGCCATGTGGTCGGCCTCGACGACGGACATCAGCGAGGGCAGGTCCTCCGGCACGGTCAGTCCGAGGAGGGTCTCGACCTTGCCGTCGAAGTCGTCCGGGCCGAGCCCGAACAGCGTCAGGATGTCGCCGCCGACCTCGACCCGTCCGGTGTCCATGGCCAGGTCGAAGGAGCCCGCGGGCAGGTCCTCGCCCGCCACGGCCTCGTCCGGGACCGGGATCGCGACCGCCTCGGCGATCAGCGTGAGGCAGGCGCGGTCGTCGGTGTCGAACCCGGCCGGGTGCTCGTTCACCGCGAGCAGACAGCCGCCGCCCCGGTCCCCGCGCACGGGCAGGGCCGCCAGATGGAACTCCCCGGTGGGCAGTCGTCGCGAGTCGCCGCCGGCGGCCAGTTCCCCGGGGTCGAGCCACACCGGGTGCCCGGCCCGCCGCGCCTCGGCGACCGGTGCTCCCCCGGACGCCGGATACCCGTCGCGAAGTCCGTACAGCGTGCGCGGCACACCGACCGACTCGACGAGACACAGCAGGTCGGCGTTGTCACCGGGCGTGTACACCCCGGCGAAGGTCGCGCCGGCGAAGACGAGGGCCTGTTCGAGGACCCGGCGCAGCCGTTCGCGGGAGTCGAGATCGGTGGTGAGCGTTTTGAGCGCGAGTTCGGCCCGCAGCGTTCTCGTTCTGCGTCCCTCAGCGCCCTCACTGACCACGTCCGCAATTACAGCGCTTATACGGCTGCCGCGCAGCCCCTGTGACCGTTCCGTGGAGATGAGGGGCCAGATGGCCCTCAGTGCCGCGGCACGCTCGCCGTGCGCGTCGGGCCGCCAGGGTGGAGCCTGACCCTGGGCCCCGAAACGGCACGGCCGGGCGAGGAGGTGGTCGGCGTGTCCGACGGGCAGTTGTCCCGGCAGGTCTCCGGACAGGCGCCGGTCGGCCGGCCGATGCTGTCGCTCGCGCTGGCCGCGATGATGGACGCCGTCCACGCGCACTCGGGCGCGGTCTATCTGCTGACGCCCGACGAACCGGTGCTGGAGATGGCGGTGATGGCGGGTCTGCCCCGGGCGTTCGCCGCGCCCTGGGAGCGGGTGGGGCTGAGCGCGCCGATCCCGGTCGCCGAGGCGGTGCGCGAGCGGCGGCTGATCTGGGTCGGCGGCGAGGAGGACATGGCCCGCCGCTATCCGCGGATCGCGGTGGTGCTGCCGTATCCCTTCGCGCTGGCGGCGGTGCCGGTGGCCACGGGGTCCACGGTGTACGGCTCGGTCTTCGTGACCTGGCCCGGTTCGCATCCGCCGGTGCTGTCCGACCGGGACCGCGAGCAGCTGACCAGTGCCTGCGACCGGCTCGCGGTGCGGCTGGAGCGGGCGGTGGAGGAGCGCCGGCCGGCGCGTGCGGAGCCCGATCTGCTGGCGACGGGGCCCGCGACGAGTGTGGCCGGGACGCTGGGCACGGTCGAGGCGGCACGGATGGTGGCCAGGCTGCCGTACGGGCTGTGTTCGCTGGATCTGCACGGGCGGGTGGGCTTCGCGAACGCGGCGGCCGGGGAACTGCTGGGGATGTCGGTGAGCCGTCTGCTGGGCACGCAGTTGTGGGCGGCGGTGCCCTGGCTCAACGACCCGGTGTACGAGGACCGTTACCGGGCCGCGCTGCTCAGTCAGCAGGTCACGTCGTTCGTGGCGTTGCGTCCACCGGGCGAGTGGCTGTCGTTCCGGATGTATCCGAACACGACCGGGCTGAGTGTGCGGATCAGCCGGGCGCGGGCGGTGACGGAGCTGGGCCGGGCGGCGCCGCGGCCGGACGAGGGACCGTCGCGGCTTGTGACCATCTCCCAGGTGCTGAGTCTGGCGGGGGCGCTGACCGAGGCGGTGGGGGTGGAGGACGTGGTGCAGCTGATCGCGGACGAGGTGGCGCCGGCCGTGGGCAGTCAGGCGCTGGTGGTGCTCGGTTCGCGGGGCGGGCGGCTGCATGTGCTGGGGCACCGGGGCTATCCCGATCCGCATGTGGTGGAGCGTTTCGACGGGATGGCGCTGACCGAGTCGACGCCGGGGACGGCCGCGCTGAACAGTGGTGTGCCCGCGTTCTTCGATTCGCGCCAGGACCTGGAGCGACTGTATCCGATCCGGAACGCCACCCCCGACGGGTTCGGGGCCTGGGCGTATCTGCCGCTGGTGGCGTCCGGGCGGCCGGTCGGCACCTGTGTGCTGGCCTATGCCGAGCCGCATGTGTTCCCCGCGGACGAGCGCGCGGTGCTGACGAGTCTGGGCGGGCTGATCGCGCAGGCGCTGGAGCGTGCGCTGCTCTACGACGCGAAGCACCAGCTGGCGCACGGACTGCAGGCCGCGCTGCTGCCGCACTCGCTGCCGTCGCTGCCGGGCATCGAGGCCGCCGCCCGCTATCTGCCGGCCACTCAGGGCATGGAGATCGGCGGCGACTTCTACGACCTGGTGACCACCTCGGGTCCGGCGGCGGTGATCGGCGACGTCCAGGGGCACAACGTGACCGCGGCCGGTCTGATGGGCCAGATCCGGACGGCCGTCCGCGCGTACACGACCGTCGGCCAGGCCCCCGAGGACGTCATGCGCAGCACCAACCGGCTGCTGATCGACCTGGGCGTGGAGCTGTTCGCGAGCTGTCTGTATCTACGGCTGGATCCCGCGCGCGGTACGGCCGTGATGGCGCGGGCCGGTCATCCGCCGCCGTTGCTGCGCCGTCCGGACGGACGGGTGCGGGTGCTGGACCTGGCCGGTGGTCCGCTGCTGGGCATCGACGCCGACGCGACCTATCCGACGACAGAGGTGAATCTCGCGCCCGGCGCGGTCCTCGCGCTCTACACCGACGGGCTCATCGAGTCCCCCGGTGTCGACATCGAGGACGCCCTGGCCGAACTGGGCCAACGCCTCGCGGCGGCCGGGGACTTGCCGCTGGAGGAGATAGCCGACGAGCTGGTACGGCACAGCGCCGCCGCCCAGGAGCGGATCGACGACGTGGCGCTGCTACTGCTGCGGGCCCGGTAGCCGGGCCCTGAACTGACGTACACGCAGGGCGGTCCGGCCCTCCCGCCGGAGGGCCGGACCGATCCACCGCCGACCTGACGCGCTGGAAGGGGTCGGATCAGTGGTTCGAGGTGAGCGAGGAGCCGTCGTCGGCTCCGGTGCCCGTGCCGTCTCCAGTGGCGTCGCCGGTACCGTCGGTCGCGTTCGGGTCGACGGCGCCGGACTGGTCGCCCGTGCCGTCGGTCGCGGACGGGTCGACGGCGCCGGACTGGTCCCCGGTGCCGTCGGTGGCCGACGGGTCGGCCACGGTCGCCGACGGGTCCGCCGTGGCGGTGTCACCCGCGCCCGCGCCGGCGCCCGCGTCGCCGAGGGTGGCCCCGGTCGCCGTGAGCGCGGCGGTGACCGGCTGGAAGAAGGTCTCGCCGCCGCTGGTGCAGTCGCCGCTGCCGCCGGAGGTCAGGCCGACCGCGCCGCCGTCCTGGGTGAAGAGGGAGCCGCCGCTGTCACCCGCCTCGGCGCAGACGTCCGTCTGGATGAGGCCGTTGACGGTGTCGACACCGTTGGGGTCGGTCTCGCTCTGGAAGTTCACGGTCGCGTCGAGACCGGTGACCGTGCCGTCGTGCAGACCGGTGGTGGAGCCCATCCGGAAGACCTGCGTGCCGACCGTGGCGTCCTCGGCCTGGGTGATCTGGACGGTCTGGCCGTTGCCCACGTTGACGTCGCTCGTGGTCTGGGTGGCCGGGTCGTCGTACTTCACCAGGGAGAAGTCGTTGCCGGGGAAGACGGCCTGGTCGACCGTGGCGATCGGCTGGCCGTCCTGCGTGTCCGACCACTGCTTCGCCGCGACACCGCAGTGCCCGGCGGTCAGGAAGGCGGGAGTGCCGTCGCTCGCGGTGACGTTGAAGCCGAGAGAGCAGCGGACGCCGCCCTGGTCGGTCTGGGCGAAGATGGCGTCGCCGCCCGACACCAGGGTCTTGAAGGAGCCGCCGGTCTTCTTGACCGTGGCCATGTCCGTGCCGAGGCTCTTGACGGTCGACAGCACGGTGTCCCACTTGGTGCCCGTGACGGTGCTGTCGGCGAGGACCTGGATCTTGTTGGTCTTCGGGTCGACGGACCAGGCGGTGCCGGGGATGGTGGCCTTGGTCTTCAACACCTTGGCGGCGGCGGCGAGTTCGGCGGTGCTGTTCTGCACCTCGCGCACCTTGGCGCCGGCCTTCTCCGCCTGTACGACGACGTTGTTGTTGTCGCCGGAGATCACGTTGACGACCAGCTGCTGGGTGGCGCTGTCGTAGTAGGACCCGGCGAAGGCGTCACCGAGCAGTCCGGCGATCTGCGAGGAGAGGTCCGAGGCACCCGTCGCCTTGAGGGTCTTGGGGGTGGCGGCGCCTGCCGAGTTGTCCTGGGACGCGTTGGCGTTCGGCAGCAGGATCGCCGCCGCTCCGAGTGCAGCGACACCGCCGACAGCTATCGCGGCCTTGCGCTTCGGAATTCGCTTGTGACTCAAACTTCTCGACCTCCTGGGGACCGGGGTCTGTGCCGCCGGGGGTGGCGGCTTATGGGGGGCGCCTGGATGCCCGTTGATACGCACGTGTCACGTGAGGTGTTCAATTCCGTTTCTCAACTTCCTTTGCGAAAACACGAATCGGCCATGCCCAAGCACTGACCCGGGAGGGGTACGAGCTGGCCGCGGGCCCGTGCGCACGGCGCGGCGGGCCCTCCGCGGCCGGTGTCGGCCGAACGGCCGGATGTCTTGATCGAATCGGTGACCGCCCGAACCGCCGCGCGTACACGCTCGGTTGGCCGACTCCCCCACCCGGAACAGAACGCGATCGATCAGTAACGGTCCGTCGAGAACAGCGAACGGAATCCCGGCTTCAGGGAATCTGCACAGCGCGTACCCAACCAAGTCACCGGAGTCGACGGATCTGCACATGCACACGCCCCCGGCAACGCCTTTGGTGGGGAGTGCCCGATTCCGCTTCGGCTCCGCAAGCCCTCGTGCGGAGCGATGCCGTGCAGCGTGTGAAGAACTCGCCGACACCTCGTGCCCACGCCTGCACGGTTCGCGCCTCCTGAAGCTCAAGTGCCCTGGTGGGACGGGAGTTTGATTGGCTGGTCCCGTCAGCGGCGTGCTTTGATCCATCGCACCGCAGGAGCCACCAGGGCTCCGGAAACGGCGCCCGGCGCCTGCGGTCGCGGCCGTCGTCTGTCCCCAGAGGGGGCCGCTCCCCCCTTGTGAATATCCATATGAAGGGAAGTTCCCCCATGAACTCCACCCCCCAGGTCGAGACCGTTGAGATCTCCGACGCCGAGCTCGACAACGTCTCCGGCGGTCTGTCCGTGAACGCCCTCGGCACCGTCACCGGCCTGGTCGACGGCGTTGTCCCGGTCTCCGGCCTGGTCGACTCGGTCATCGGCACGGTCGAGGGCACCACCGGCATCAACGTGGCCCCGGTCACGAGCCTGGTCGCCGGTCTCTGATCGCGCCTTGTTCCACCGAGTCCCGGAGCCGTTTCCCGGCTCCGGGACTTTCCGGTGCCGTATTCGTGTGCCGTAGAAGATCTCTCCCACAGGTGAGGGAAGTTCCGTGCAGTTCCGCCAACAGGCCCTCGCCAAGCTCCAGTCGCCCGAAGAGCTCGATCTTCCGGTGCGCTTCGCGCGTCCGCAGGGCTGGCTCGTGCTCTGTGTGACGGTGGTGGTCGTGGCCGCCGCCTCCGTGTGGGCGGTGACCGGTTCCGTGGCGTCCACGGTCGGGGCCTCCGCCATCCTCACGCACGGGGAGGGCAGTTACATCCTGCAGAGCCCGGTCGCGGGACAGGTCACCGCCGTCGTCGCCCAGGAGGGCGAGCGGCTGCCGGCCAACTCCCCTGTCCTGCAGGTCCGTACGGCCGACGGCGACTCCGTCGTGCGCACGGTCGCCGCGGGCCGGATCACCGCGCTCGCCGCCACCATCGGCCAGATCATCCAGACCGGCGCGAACGTAGCCGCCGTGGAGAAGGTCGCCCGCGCCACCGACCCGCTCTACGCCACGGTGTACGTCCCCGCCGAGAACGCGGCCTCCATCCCCGCCAACGCCGCCGTCGACCTGACCGTCTCGTCCGTGCCGACACAGACCTACGGCGTGCTGCGCGGCCATGTGAAGGCCGTGGACCGGTCCGCCGAGTCGGCTCAGCAGATCGCCGCGTTCCTCGGGGACAGCCAGCTGGGCGAGCAGTTCACCAAGAAGGGCAGGCCGGTGGCCGTGCTGGTGAAGCTCGACAAGTCGGCGCGCACGAAGAGCGGTTACAAGTGGTCGTCCGCCGACGGGCCGCCGTTCGCGCTCACCTCCATGACCATGGCCTCGGCCTCGATCCGGCTGGCCGATCAGCGTCCCCTCGATTGGCTGCTGCCGTGAGCCCCGCACAGGACACCCGTTCCCGGCGCCGTTCCGCCCCGCCGAAGCGCCCGGTGCCCAAGGGCCGTGCGAAGACGGTCCGTTCACCCACCGTCCTCCAGATGGAGGCGGTCGAGTGCGGCGCCGCCTCCCTCGCGATGGTCCTCGGCTTCTACGGCCGCCACATCCCCCTCGAAGAACTGCGCATCGCCTGCGGTGTCTCCCGCGACGGCTCGCGAGCCAGCAACCTGCTGAAAGCGGCGCGCAGTTACGGCCTCACGGCCAAGGGCATGCAGATGGACACCGCCGCCCTCGCCGAAGTGCGGTCCCCGGCCGTCCTGTTCTGGGAGTTCAACCACTACGTCGTCTACGACGGCATGGGCCGCCGCTTCGGCCGGCGCGGGGTGTACATCAACGACCCGGGCAAGGGCCGCCGGTTCGTGCCGATGGAGGACTTCGACTCCAGCTTCACCGGAGTCGTCCTGGTCATGGAGCCGGGCGAGGGTTTCGAGAAGGGCGGCCGCAAGCCGGGCGTCCTGGGCGCGATGCCCGCCCGGCTGCGCGGCACCGCGGGCACGATGCCCGCCGCCGTCCTGTCGAGTCTCCTGCTGGTCCTGGTCGGCGCGGCGATGCCCGCGCTCAGCCGGACCTACATCGACATGTTCCTGATAGGTGGTCAAACCTCCCTGCTGGGCGTGCTGTTCGCGTCCATGGGCACCTGTGTGCTGCTCACCCTGGTGCTGACCTGGCTGCAACAGGCGAACCTGCTGCACGGCCGCATCATCTCCTCCACCCTCTCCAGCGCCCGCTTCCTGCGCCATCTGCTGCGGCTGCCGGTGACGTTCTTCTCCCAGCGCAGCCCGGCCGACCTGGTGCAGCGCCTCCAGTCGAACGACTCCGTCGCGGAGACCCTGGCCCGCGATCTGTCGGCGGCGGGCGTGGACGCGGTGGTCGTGGTGCTCTACGCGGTGCTGCTCTACACCTACGACCCCCACCTCACGTACGTGGGTATAGGTGTCGCGCTGCTGAACGTGGTGGCCATGCGGGTCGTCATCCGGCTGCGGGCGACCCGCACGGCGAAACTGCGTGCCGACAGCGCCCGGTTGACCAACACCGCGTACACCGGGCTCCAGTTGATCGAGACGATGAAGGCGACCGGCGGCGAGGACGGCTACTTCCGCAAGTGGGCAGGACAGCACGCGACCACCCTGGAGGAGCAGCAGCGTCTCGGGGTGCCGAGCGCCTGGCTGGGCGTGGTCGCACCGACGCTCGCCTCGCTCAACAGCGCGCTGATCCTGTGGATCGGCGGCATGCGGGCCGTGGAGGGGGGCATCTCGGTCGGTCTGCTGGTCGCCTTCCAGGCACTCGTCACCCGCTTCACCGCGCCGATCACCCGGCTCAACGGCGTCGCGGGCCGCATCCAGGACTTCGCGGCCGACGTGGCCCGCCTCAAGGACGTCGAGAACTTCCAGGCCGATCCCCTCTACTCCCGTGCGGGCGGCGCCGACTCGACCCGCCGTCTTCAGGGGCACGTCGAGCTGGAGAACATCACCTTCGGCTACAGCCCCCTCGACAAGCCCCTCCTCACCGGCTTCTCGCTGACGGTCGGACCGGGCCAGCAGGTGGCGCTGGTCGGCGGCTCCGGCAGCGGCAAGTCGACGGTGTCCAGGCTGATTTCGGGTCTCTACACGCCCTGGGAGGGCGTGATCCGCATCGACGACCACCGGCTGGAGGACATCCCGCGCGGCGCGCTCGCCGCCTCCGTCTCCTTCGTCGACCAGGACGTCTTCCTCTTCGAGGGCTCGGTCCGCGACAACGTGGCGCTGTGGGACCCGTCGATCCCGGACGAAGCGGTGACGGAGGCGCTGCGGGACGCGGCCCTGTACGACGTGGTCATGCGCCGGCCCGGCGGTATCCACAGCCGGGTCGAGCAGGACGGGCGCAACTTCTCCGGCGGTCAGCGTCAACGCCTGGAGATCGCAAGGGCGTTGGTGCGCAGGCCCAGCATCCTCGTGCTCGACGAGGTGACGAGCGCACTGGACGCGGAGACCGAGCTGGTCGTGATGGACAACCTCCGCAAGCGCGGCTGCGCCTGCGTGGTGATCGCGCACCGGCTCAGCACGGTGCGCGACAGCGACGAGATCGTGGTCCTCGAACACGGCACGATCGTGGAACGCGGGCGGCACGACGCCCTGGTGGCGGCCGGCGGCACGTACGCCACGCTGGTCAAGGAGCGGTGAGATGACGTCCGTCCACGAAGGCGACCTGGTCCTCGGCGCGCTGGGATCCCTGGGCACGCCGATCGACTGCACCGGCTTCAACCGCCTGGACCTCGAAGGCCCGCAGGTGCTGTGGCTGGTCGCGTCGGGCGCCATCGACCTGTTCGCGGTGGACGCCGTGCAGCAGGGGCACTGGCACCACCTCGGCCGGCTGGAGGCGGGCTCCCTGCTGCTCGGCCCGGTCGCCGGCCCCCAACACACGCTGGTGGCACGCCCGTTGCGGGACTGCGTGGTGCACCGCATCAACCTGCGGGAGCTGTACCAGCCCGCGAACACCCAGACCTGGTCGTACGACGAGTACGGCAACCCCCAGTACGTGCCGCCGACTTCGAGCCCGCTCGAATACGCCCTCGCCCTCGGCGTGGGCCGCGGCCTGTCCATCCTCTTCCAGGCGCCGATGGCGACCGAGCGGGCCGCCGCGCTCACCGACGACGACGTCTTCTGGATGCAGGTGCCGCCGGGCAGCGTGCAGTACGGGTCGATGTACGGCGCGGAGGCGGCTGCCGACCTGCTGATGGACCCCGGGGTCTGGCAGGGCATGGTCGACCAGCAGTACCGACTGATGTCCACGCTGGACAAGTGGATCGAGCAGCTGGAGCGCACTCACGAGACGCGAACCGCCGCCGGCATCAAGGCCGGTGAGGCGGTCCGCGCGCAGGCCGACCGGACGCTGCTGGCGTCGATCGGCAAGTCCTCGGCACGGCGCACGACGGCCGCGGACGCCGACGCGTCGTACGCGGCCTGCAAGCTGGTCGCCGAGGCGGCCGGCATCACGCTCGCCGAGCCGGCGCAGAGCGGCAGCGAGAGCGACCGTCTGGACCCGGTCGAGCGGATCGCCCTCGCCTCCCGGGTCCGGGTGCGGGCCGTACGGCTCGACGGGCGCTGGTGGCGGGACAACGTCGGTCCGCTGGTGGGCCATCGGGCGCTGTCCGGGGCGCCGGTCGCGCTGCTGTGGCGGCGCGGCGGCTATGTCGCCGTACATCCGGCGACGGGTCGCGAGACGCCGATCGAGAAGGCGAACGCGGAGGAGTTCGAGCCGCGCGCGGTGATGTTCTACCGCCCGCTGCCCGAGCACCGGCTCAGCCCGCTGAGGCTGCTGCGCTTCAGCATGCAGGGCACGGGAGGCGATCTCTCCAACCTGCTGATCAGCGGACTGGTGACGGTCGCGATCGGGGCGCTGGTGCCGATCGCGACGGGCAAGGTGCTCGGCGAGTTCGTGCCGAAGGCGCAGACCGGACTGATCGTGCAGGTGTGTCTGGCCGTGATGGTGACGAGTGTGGTGGCGGCGGCCTTCCTGCTGCTGGAGAACCTCACCATGCTCCGCCTGGAGGGCCGGATCGAGGCGACGCTCCAACCGGCCGTCTGGGACCGCCTGTTGAGGCTGCCGACGAAGTTCTTCACCGAGCGCTCGACGGGTGAGCTGGCGAGCGCGGCAATGGGTATCAGCTCGATCCGCCGTCTGCTGGCGGGAGTTGGCCCTGTCGTCGCCCAGTCGGTGACGGTCGGCGCGATGAACCTGGGGCTGCTGTTCTGGTACAGCCCCTCGATGGCGCTGGCCGCGATCGGCATGCTCGTGGTGATCGCGGCCGTGTTCCTGGGGCTCGGCCTGTGGCAGGTGCGCTGGCAGCGCAAGCTGGTCGTGCTCAGCAACAAGCTGAACAACCAGGCGTTCCAAACCCTGCGCGGACTACCGAAGCTGCGGGTCGCGGCGGCCGAGAACTACGCCTACGCGGCCTGGGCCTCCGAGTTCGCGCGCAGCCGTGAACTCCAGCAGAGGGTCGGCCGGATCAAGAACCTCACCACGGTGATGGGCGCGGTCTACCTGCCCGTCTGCACCCTGCTGATGTTCATGCTGCTGGCCGGCCCGGCACGCGGCTCGATGTCGGCCGCCGCCTTCCTCACCTTCAACACCTCGGTGACGATGGTCCTGACCTCCGTCACCCAACTCACCGGTGCCTTCGTCTCGGTGGTCTCCGCGCTGCCGCTGTTCGAGGAGATCAGGCCGGTCCTGGACGCGGCCCCGGAGGTCCGCACCGCGAGCACCCGCCCCGGGCAGCTGTCCGGCGCGATCGAGGCCCGCCGCCTGTCCTTCCGGTACGCCGACGACGGCCCCCTCGTCCTCGACGACGTGTCCTTCGAGGTGCGCGCGGGCGAGTTCGTGGCGATCGTCGGCCCCAGCGGCTGCGGCAAGTCCACCCTGCTCCGCCTCCTCATCGGCTTCGACAAGCCGGTCTCCGGCAGCGTCCTCTTCGACGGCCAGGATCTGGGCGCCCTGGACCAGTCGGCGGTACGGCGGCAGTGCGGGGTGGTGCTCCAGCACGCGCAGCCGTTCACCGGTTCCATCCTGGACGTCATCTGCGGCACCGAGCCGTTCACGCCGGAGGAGGCGATGGCGGCGGCCGAGATGGCGGGCCTCGCCGAGGACATCAAGCGGATGCCGATGGGCCTGCACACCATCGTCGCGGGCAGCGGCGCGGTCTCGGGCGGCCAGCGTCAACGGCTCATGATCGCCCAGGCGTTGATCCGCCGGCCACGCATCATCTTCTTCGACGAGGCGACCAGCGCCCTGGACAACGAGACCCAGCGCACGGTGATCGAGAGCACCAAGGCCCTCAACGCGACCCGGATCGTCATCGCGCACCGCCTGTCGACCGTCCTGGACGCCGACCGCGTGGTCGTCATGGAGGACGGCAAGGTCGCCCAACAGGGCCCGCCCTCCCAGCTGTTGGCGGACACGGGCGGCCGGCTGCACGAGCTGGTGCGGCGGCAGATGGCGTGACGGGTCGGTCCAGGCCGGGGACAAGGCTGTCCGAGGGCGGCACGGATCAGTCCAGGCCGGGCACGGGCGCGCCGGAGGGGACACCGGCCGCCAGGTAGCCGGCGTAGAACTCCTTCCAGGGCGCCCCGGCACCGGCATGAGGTCCCTCCGAGCGCTCGCCGCGGGCCTTCGCGTCCAGGGCGCCGAGGCACATCTCCCACCCCGCCCCGTTCCGGGACGCGGTGTCCTCGGCACTCAGAACGTTGGTGAGGGTGAAGCGGGTGCGCTTCTCCTCGACCTCCTCCAGGTCGAAACGCAGCTCGTCGCCGCCCCATTCGAAGGAGAGGTGCCGGGGCGGGTCGACGGCGATGACCGTGCCGGTCGACTCCGGCATGTTCGGGTCGCCGCTGAAGGCGACCGTGCCGCCGGGGCGCAGCTCGAACTCGGCGCGCGAGGGGAACCACTGGGCGAGTTCGTCGGGGTCGGTGACGAACTGCCAGACGCGGTCCAGGGGTTGGTCGTAGACGCGGCTGAAACGGACGGCGGGGCGGCCGTCTTCGAGCGTGAGATACGTGCCGGTGAGATCGACGGACATGGTGGTTCAGTCCTTCGGGACGGGTTTCGGGGCATCGTCGTCCGATGTCTCGTCGAGGCGCCTGCCCAGCTTGTCGAGGCTGTGGTTCCACAGCTCGCGATAGGGCGCGAGCCAGGCGTCGAGTGCGGCGATCGGGGCGGGGTCGAGGGCGTAGACGCGGCGCTGCGCGTCCTGCCGTACCCGGACCAGGCCCGTGTCCCGCAGCACCCGCAGGTGCTTCGAGGTGCTGGGCTGGCTCAGACCGCAGGCCTCCCCTATCTCGCCGACGGGCCGGGGCCGCTCCAGGAGCAGGGCGACGATGGCCCGCCGGTGGGGATCGGCGAGGGCGGTCCAGAGCGAGGCGTCGGACATGGATCAAATATGCCTCGGCGGTTATATTCCGGTCAAGGCATATTAGGTGGCTCTCAGGACGCCGGGCGGCCGTACCCGGGAACGCCCTCGTGGTCCACCCCGTGCGCCGCCCAGCTGTACAGGTGCAGGTCGAGGCCGTCCGGGTCGTTGAAGACCAGCAGCCAGCCGATCGAGGCCTCGATCACCGGCGAGTGCGGGATGCCGAGGGCGTCCAGGTGGGCGGCCCAGGCCTCGATGCCGGCGCGATCCGGGACCGCGAAGCTGACCGGGTCGAAGCCCTGACAGCCCTGCGCCGCCCGGGAGTTGACCCGCAGACAGAGCATCGAGTCGCCAAGTCCCGGCACCTCCCCCGCCACTCCGCGCACGACGCCGTCCTCCGCGTCCGGGAACTCGTGCGTGACCTTGAAGCCGAGGACGCGGCCGTACCAGTCGCGCGAGCGGTCGAGATCGGTGACGGGCAGCTTCACATGGTGGATTCCGGCGAGCTCCGGCATGGCACCCACACTCCTCATCGCCCTCATGAATTCATTGCCCTCATTTCACCGCAGTGCCACTGCGACGATTTCCTTCTAGACTCCTCCCCGTGCCCGAGCCCGTCAACCAGAACAGCAACCGGAAGCGCGACCAGAAGAGCGGCCAGAAGCGGCCCTACCGCTCGGCCCGCCGCGCCGAGACAGCGGCGGCGACCCGCGCCCGTATCCGAGAGGCGGCCGCCCGGCTGTTCACGGAGAAGGGGTTCACGGCTACGCGCATGAAGGAGGTGGCAACGCTGGCCGGTGTCGGCGAGCGCACGCTGTACGACGCGTTCCCCACCAAGGCCACCCTGTTCGGGCACACCCTGGGCGTCGCGATCGCCGGTGACGAGCAGCCGGTCGCCGTCCCGGACCGTCCCGAGACCCTGGAGATCCGGGACGACCCCGACCCCGGGCGGGCGATCGGCCGCAGCGTCGACCAGATCACCGAACTGCTGGAGCGCGCCGGGGACTTGATCATGGTGACCGTCGAGGCGGCGGGCGCCGACCCGGACATGCGGGCCTCGGCGGACGCCGGCGCCGAGGCGACGTACGGCGTACATCTGACGCTGGCCACGGCACTTGAGGAGCGCGGGGCCCTGCGTCCGGGCCTCGACGCGCGCACGGCCGCCGACACGCTCTACGCGCTCGCGTCACCGCACATGCATCAACTCCTGCGCAGGCACCGGGGTTGGACGCGGGAGGCCTACCGGGCGTGGCTGCGACGGGTGTTGGTCGCGGAGCTGCTCGGCTCTCACTGAGCCGCCCCTTCCAGAGCACGGGGACGTCGCCGTCCCGGCGGTACAACTGGGTCGCCAACACCCGTACCGCCGCCGGCCCCGCTGATCATCAACAGCGCCGGGCCGCTGCCGCGCACCTCGTAGCGCAGCCCGGCCCCGTCGGCCTCCAACACGCCACTGCGCGTGCCCGGGTCCCCGCCCTCAGCGAAACGTTGCCGTTTCGCTGAAAGTGCTCTAGTGTCGATGTGTACGAAACCGTTTCGTTTACGTTTTGGTAAACCCCGAACGACTTCCCTGGAGTAGTTCCCGATGTCCCAGAAGACACTGACCGAAGGCACCCAGCCGGGTGTCACGGAGGCGCAGCCCGCGTCCTCCTCGAAGCGGTGGTGGATCCTCGCGATCGTCGCCGTGGCTCAGCTGATGGTCGTCCTCGACGCGACCATCGTGAACATCGCCCTGCCGTCGGCCCAGAAGGACCTCGGCTTCTCCGACGGCAACCGGCAGTGGATCGTCACCGCGTACGCCCTGGCGTTCGCCTCCCTCTTGCTGCTCGGCGGCCGGATCGCCGACCTCTTCGGCCGCAAGACCGCCTTCCTCGTCGGCGTCGTCGGATTCGCCGGTGCCTCCGCCCTCGGCGGTGCGGCCAACAGCTTCGGCATGCTGGTGACCGCACGCGCCCTCCAGGGTGTGGCGGGCGCGCTGCTCGCGCCGGCCGCGCTCTCCCTGCTCAACACGACGTTCACGGACGCCCGCGAGCGCGCCCGGGCCTTCAGCGTGTACGGCGCCATCGCCGGCGCCGGCGGTGCGGTGGGCCTGCTGCTCGGCGGTGTGCTGACCGACGCCTTCGACTGGCGCTGGACGCTGTACGTCAACGTCGCCATCGCCTTCGTCGCCTTCGCCGGCGGCTGGGTCCTGCTCTCCAACCACCGCGACGCGGCGGGCTCCAAGCTGGACGTGCCGGGCACGGTACTGGTCGCCGGCGGACTGTTCTCCCTCGTCTACGGCTTCTCCAACGCCGAGACGCACGACTGGGGTTCACCGCAGACCTGGGGCTTCCTGATCGTGGGTGTCGTCCTGCTGGCGGCCTTCGTCTGGTGGCAGAACCGCGCCGAGCACCCGCTGCTGCCGCTGCGCATCCTGCTCGACCGCAACCGGGGCGCCTCGTTCCTCGCCGTGCTGATCACCGGTGCGGGCATGTTCGGTGTCTTCCTCTTCCTCACCTACTACCTCCAGCTCAACCTGGGCTTCAGCCCCACCAAGACCGGTGTCGCGTTCCTGCCGATGATCGGTGCCCTGATGGTCATGGCACAGGTGGGCACCACGGTCCTGGTGCCGCGCCTCGGCCCGAAGGTCGTCATTCCGCTGGGCTTCGCCATCGCCATGGTCGGCATGGCCTGGCTGACCGGCATCGGGGTCGACTCCTCCTACGCGACCCACGTCCTGCCGCAGCTGATCGTGATCGGCGCGGGCCTCGGCATGGTGATGCCGCCAGCGATGCAGCTCGCCACGGGTGGCGTGGCCGCCGAGGACGCGGGTGTCGCCTCGGCGACCGTCAACGCCATGCAGCAGGTGGGCGGTTCGATCGGTACGGCGCTGCTGAACACGCTGGCCGCGAGCGCCGCGACGGACTACCTGGCCGGGAAGGACGCGACCAACAAGCTGGTCCAGGCGCAGGCGACGATCGAGAGCTACACCACCGCGTTCTGGTGGTCGGCGGGCCTGTTCGGCGCGGGCACACTGATCGCGCTCGCGCTCTACCGCCGCGGGGCTCCGCAGCAGGACGCGGACGCCGCACCGGTCGTCCACATGTGATCCGCTCCGCCGAGAGGTGAGCCGCACGGACCGAGGGGTCGCCGTCCGCAGGGAGACGGCGGCCCCTCTTCTCTTCGGCTGATGTGGGCGTTCGCGCGCTGGTCCGAGGAGCCCGACCAGGGGCGCAGATTCGGCGCAGACTACGACCGTTGGCGCGAGGCGGTGCCTGAATGGTGGCCGCGGTCGCGGCCTTGGGACCCCTACTCGACCGCCTACTGACAGAAAGTCAACCTTTTCGACCGAAGTTCACCATGTCGAGTGAACCAGATCTTGCGGGCGGCGTGTCATGGATGCTCAGGGCCTCTCCGGGGTAACTACCGAGACCGAATGCGCCCCGTGCCGAGGTGGAGCGGCCATGACAGCGGAAGCGGACGAACGCGACAGTCCCGCGGCCAACTCCTGCGCCCTGACGCGGCCGTACGGCACCTTCACGGTGGTCGAGGTCTCCGGCGAGATCGACATGGCGACCGCCGACCTGGTCGTCGAGCACCTGGACGCCGCGACGGCAGTTGCGGAGCCCGACGTACTGGTGGATCTGCGGCCCGTGGAGTTCCTCGACTGTTCGGGGCTGCGCGTTCTGTGCCGGGGCGAGCGGCGGGCGAGGGAACGCGGCGGGCGGCTGCGGATCGTCTCCGACGGGCCGCGCATCGACCGGCTGCTGCGCGCCTCGGGTCTGCTCCGCCGCTTTCCGCCGCTACGCGCGCTGCCCTCCCAGGAGGAGAAGCCGCAATAGAAGCAGGGGCCGGCTCGGGCGACCCCACACCGCCCGGCCGACCCCTGGTGCGGGATCGCGGTACTCCGCGACAGGGGTGCGCACTCCCCAGCTACGGACCCTTCCTGATGCTCACGGAGACCGTGCGACCCCGGTCTCTCAGAACGTGAAGACACCTCCGTATCCGTAGGAGTCCTTCACGCACTCGTTGGAGAAGACGCGCTCGTAGGAGACGCGCTTGCCCTGCCAGACACCCTCGGCGGTGACGACGACGGGACGGTAGAGCTTGTTGCAGAGCACATCGCTCCGGGCCGCCAGGGCGTCGAAGTCGCCCCCGATTCCGCGCAGTTCGGCGCAGGCCCGGTCAGCCGACGGGTGGGTGCCGGAGGAGGTGGGCGCGCAGGTGAGGGTCACTGCGCGTTCCGGTGTCGCGAGGGCGGCGTCGTCCCCGTGGCCCACGGTCAGCACCAGGGCAGACGGGGCGTAGAGCGCGGACGGGCCGGTGCCGTGGGCCGCGAGGGCGGTCCCGGTGAGGGGCCCGCAGACGGCGGTGGCCGTCAGGCCCAGAGTCGCTGCCCAGCGCGCGGTGTTCCGCATTGTGTGCATCCTTCCGCTCGATACGAACCGATCACGAACGGATCGGTTCGAAGAGATGCCGGTCCCGCTCGGTCGGTGCCGAACCGGCGGGCGCCACTCTGCCGAGTCCGTCGCTGGAACACACATCCGACCCACAGGTTTCAGTAACATTGCGTGTTGAATCAGTGGCGCGAAGTCACAGAATTCGAACGCGTGGGCCCCGGAACCATGGGCCTCGCGACCACCGAATCGGGCCGATTGGCCGGTTTACCCGCCCTCGCCAATCGTCCTGAAACAGTCCCGAAACATTCCGCTTCAGCTCTCGGCGCACTCCGCCGCAGCCCCTTGCATCCGGACCGCTCGCGAGTAATCGTCATTACATGATTACGACAGAGCAGCAGGAGAAGCTTCGCGGCTGGTTCACCGGCCGTCTGCCCGACGACCTCTTCGAGGAGCTGGTCGAGGTCACGGTCGACCGCGAGGAGGTCACCGTCATCGGCCGCATCCCCGCGCCCCGGCTCGCCGAGGACGTCTCGGACGCCGAGAAGGAGGCGGCGATCCAGGGCCGCGTCCAGGAGTTCCGCGAGCGCACCCGGGAAACCCGGATCGCGGTCGCCCGCGAGGCCGAACACCGGTTCCGCAGGAAGGTCTCGTGGGGCGTGGAGTGCGCCGGGGAACGCTCCCTGTTCACGCACATCTCCGCACCCGTGATGACCCGGCTGCGCCAGCCCGAGCGCCAGGTCCTCGACACCCTCATCGCGGCCGGTGTGGCCCGCAGCCGCAGCGACGCCCTCGCCTGGTGCGTGCGCCTCGTCCAGCGCCACACCGACGACTGGCTCACCGAACTGCGCGACTCCCTCGAACACGTCCAGCGGGTCCGCGCCCAGGGCCCCGACACCGAACCGGAGGACACCCCGACCGACAGCGAGTGACAACAGGGCCTCAGGGTGGACGATTCCTCCACCCACGGCACGAAAGATGGATGAACCGTCCTCTGGCGCGGGTATTGCGGCCGACCGTAGCGTCGGCGGACACCCCGAGGACGGCATCCGTTCACCCCGCCCACCCCGCGCGCGTGAACGGCCGTCCGCACCGCCACCGCGCCACCCCGCGCTCCACCGCCGTCCCCCGCTGGAGCCCCCTTGTCCTCGCAGCCCGCCCCCTCCCCCGCCGCGCCGAGCCAGTCCCTGACCGAGGTCGAGACCTACGGCGTCGAGCGCATCCCCGACGCGGACCGCACCGCCACCCCGCTCGACCTGTTCCGGGTCGCGTTCGGCGGCGCCAACACCTTCTCCACCTGCGTCCTCGGCGCCTTCCCCGTCCTGTTCGGTCTCTCCTTCTGGCAGGGCCTCGCGGCCACGCTCCTCGGAGTCGTCGTGGGTGCCCTGATCCTGTGCCCGATGGCGGTGTTCGGCCCGGTCAACGGCACGAACAACGCGGTCGCCTCCTCCGCGCACCTGGGCGTGCACGGCCGGGTCGTCGGCTCGTTCCTGTCCCTCCTCACCGCTGTCGCCTTCTTCTCCATCTCCGTGTGGAGCTCCGGCGACGCCCTGGTCGGCGGCGCGCACCGGCTGTTCGGACTGGAGCAGAGCACGCTGTCGTACGTCGTCGCGTACGCGCTGTTCGCCGGACTGGTCCTCGCGGTCTGCGTCTACGGCTTCCGGTTCATGCTGTTCGTCAACAAGATCGCCGTGACCTCGGCGACGGTCCTGTTCCTGCTCGGCGCGATCGCCTTCGCCGGTGACTTCGACCCGTCGTACGCCGGAGTCTTCACCTCCTCGGCGGACGCGGCGACCCAGTCGCTGTTCTGGCCGTCGTTCATCGGCGCGGCGCTGATCGTGCTCTCCAACCCGGTGTCCTTCGGCGCGTTCCTCGGCGACTGGTCGCGCTACATCCCGGCGAACACCCCGCGCCGCAAGGTGGTCGGGGCCGCGTTCCTGTCCCAGATCGCGACACTCCTGCCGTTCGTCTTCGGCCTGGCGACCGCGAGCATCATCGCCACGAAGGCCCCCAAGTACGTCGACCCGGCCGCCCCCGACTTCGTGGGCGGCCTCCTCGCCATCTCACCGAGCTGGTTCTTCCTCCCGGTCTGTCTGCTGGCCCTGATCGGCGGCATGTCGACGGGCACGACCTCGCTCTACGGCACCGGGCTCGACTTCTCGTCGGTGTTCCCCCGCCTCTCCCGGGTGCAGGCGACGCTGCTGGTCGGTGTGCTGTCCATCGCGTTCATCTTCATCGGCCGCTTCGGCCTCGACCTCGTCCAGTCGATCTCCACCTTCGCCACGATGATCATCACCTGCACGACACCGTGGATGGTCGTGATGATGCTGGGCTTCTACACCCGGCGCGGCTGGTACGACCCGGACGCCCTCCAGGTCTTCAACCGCCGTCAGCGCGGCGGGCGTTACTGGTTCGCGCACGGCTGGAACTGGCGCGGTATGACCGCCTGGTGGGTGGCCGCCGTGGTGGGCGTGCTGTTCACCAACATCCCGGGGCAGTTCGTCGGCCCGCTCGGCGACCTGGCCAACGGAGTCGACATCAGCCTGCCGCTGTCCCTCGCGGTGGCCGCCGTGCTGTTCCTCTCCCTGCTCCGGCTGTTCCCCGAACCCCGCGCGGTGTACGGGCCGGAGGGCGCGCGGCTGGCCCGTACCGTCGAGGTGCCGGTACCGCCGATCACCGGCCCTGGAGCGCCGGCCGTGACACCCGCACCGGCCACCGCGGGCAGCTGATGCCGGCCTGGATCGACCTGTCCAGCAGCTGGAGGATCTGTCGCGGATGCAGCCCCGGTTCGTCGGTACCCGTCGTCACCGGGATGCCCGGGTATCCCGGTGACCCGGCCGCCGTGCGGAACGCGGCCGGCTTCCTCACGGGCGGGCTGCCGGGTCACGTCGTCAGCTGAGCCGGTCCGCCTTGTGCGCGGGGCGCGCGGACGGGGCTCCCGTACCGGCGATGGACAGCGAACCGGGGCTGGCCGAAACCGAGTTGGTCAGCCAGCGCTGCGAGGCGGAGCCGTCGCGGACCTTGAGGACGATGTCGGCGCCCGGGCTCTCGGTGGTCGAGGTGAGCGCGAGCCCGGAGTCCCAGCGGGGCAGCAACTCGCCCCGCACGGTGAGGTCGTAGCGGACGTCGTTGCCGCGCCTGGCCTTCGCGTCCGCGCAGGTGCCGAGGACGACGACACCGGCGTCCGCGTGCGAGTCCAGGCACAGCCCGGAGTCCGCCGCGCTGCGCAACAGCCCGTCGGTGCCGTACGACCACTCCTGGGTCTCGGCCGAGGAGCATGTCGCGAGAACGGTGTCGGCGCCGGCCTTCACGGTGCCCCGGATGTCCAGGCACAGGTCGGCGGCGGCGTTGCGCAGCCTCGTCTGCCCGGGTACGGCGGGGAGCCCGGCCGTACCGGGCGCCGACGCTGACACGTGTCCGTTCCCGCTGGTGGAGGCGACCGGGTCGGCGGTGCCGCCGTTGTCCGGCCACAGGCTGACGGCGACGACACTCGCGACGACTCCGGCGCCGATCAGTCCGGCACCGACGAAGAACGAGCGGGGCGATCGACCGGACCCGGCCGACCTGGCCGCGTCCACGATGCGGCGGCCGGGTGCCGGGAGCCGGGAGAGCAGACGGTGCCGTCCCGTGCCGCCGCCGCTGTGCCCGCCGTGCCGGGCCGCGGTCCGTGTCCGGGTGTCGGGCCGGGCTCGGCCGGGGCGTGAGTCGAGGTAGGGGCGGGCTGCCCAGCCGAGCACCGCCTCCGCGAGCAGGACTCCCAGCCCGCCTTCGAAATAACTCAGTTGTTCGGCTGCGAATCGGCAGTAGCGGCACTGGGCGAGATGCTGCTGGACATCGGGCAGCAGGGTGCCGCCGCGTCGAATCGGGACGTCTAGGAGACGGTTGTAGAAGCTGCAATCCTTGGTCGGCGCGAGTTCCCGGTGGGCGCGTACACAGCCTTCGCGGAATTTTTCGCGCGCCTCCTGGAGAGCGGCCGACGCGGTGTCGGTATCCATGCCGAGCAGTGCCGCAGGCACGGATATCGTCTCGGCCTCGACCTCGGTGTGCCACAGCAGGCACTGGGCGAACGGCTGAAGGGTCTGGAAAGACCGCTCGGCCAGCTTGCGATTTTCTGATGTCATGGACTTGGCAGAACGCATCGCGCGGCCCCCGGAGGGTTTCTCCAGGTCCGGCAGAACACCGGATATTCGCTCCTCCGCCGACCACTCCCGGATCGTGTCGCGCACGGTCAGCAGCAGCCGGGGCCGCAGGGCCACGCCGTGTTCGCCGTAGGTCAGCCGGTCGAACACCTGGTGGAAGGCGGCCGCGGTGGCCATCGCGGGGACGCTGCCCGTGGCGGCGAGGCAGACTCCCGCGTAATCCTGGACCGGCTGCCAGTGCCGCGCCATGAGAAGCGCGACGGAATGCGCGGCCTCCCCCTCCGGGCGGCCCCGCAGCCTGGCGGCCAGGGTCTCGTCGGATTCCTCGGGAGCCCCGCCGTCCGGCGGAGGGTAAGGAGGACGAGGAGGGATGGACACGGAGTGGATTCCTCGGATTCGGTTCATCAACAGGTGAATGAGCCCCGGGCATTACCCTCGCGCGGGCGTTTCACCCTTGCACAACCCACTGAACCCAACAAGGCACTTGGGCAACATCCATACCTTTGAAAGAAAGTCAGATGCGCCGGCAACGAGGTTCACCGGCACCGGCTTTCGACTTTCCATGCGCCCCGTGTGAACCATGCGCACACTCCGGTGCGTCGCGCACGCTCCCGGCGCACGGCACCGCGCGGTCCACTGGATTCGGCCCTTCTCGGAGGCCACGCGCTGGACGGCGGCTCTCCCGCGCCAAACGGCCGCCGACCCTGCTCCTCCCGCCCTCGGTCGGCGGCCCCGAGGGCGGGGGCGGCCCACCCCCGCCCTCCCTTCACCGGGCCTGGGCCTCACCGCTGATGGTGTCGAGTTCGGCGATCGCGTCGGCGGGCAGCACCAGGTCCGCGGCGGCGATGTTCTCGCGCAGATGGGCGCGGGACGAGGTCCCCGGGATCAGGACGGTGGTGGCCGAGCGCTGCAACAGCCAGGCCAGGGCGACCTGTTGGGGCGAGGCGTCCAGCCGGGCGGCGACCTCGGCGAGGGTCTTGGACTGCAGCGGGGTGAACCCGCCGAGCGGGAAGTACGCGGCGAACGCGATGTTCTCCGCGGCACACCGCTCGACGAGCGCGTCGTCCTGCCGGTTGGCCAGGTTGTACAGGTTCTGCACGGTGACGACCGGGGCGATGGCCTGGGCCTCGGCCAGCTGCGCGGCGGAGACCGTGCTCAGCCCGAGGTGCCGGATCAGCCCCGTCTTCCGCAGCTCGGCCAGGGCGCCGAACTTCTCGCCGATCGACTCCTCGTCGGCGGTGTCCTGGGCTCCGACCCGGAGGTTGACCACGTCCAGCGCGTCGAGCCCGAGGTTGCGGAGGTTGTCGTAGACCTGCGCCTTGAGGTCCTCGGGGTGGCGGGACATGATCCAGCTGCCGTCGGGGCCGCGCCGGGCGCCGACCTTGGTCACGATGTGCAGGTCGTCGGGGTAGGGGTGGAGGGCCTCCCTGATGATCTCGTTGACCACGACCGGGCCGTAGAAGTCACTGGTGTCGATGTGGGTGATCCCCCGCTCGACGGCCTCGCGGAGGACGGCCACCGCTTCGGTGCGGTCCTTCGGCGGGCCGAAGACGTGGGGGCCGGCCAGCTGCATGGCGCCGTATCCCATACGGGTGAGGGTCAGGCCCTCTGCGGGAGTGAGGGTGCCGCCGGAGACGGTGTCGGCCATGATGGCGCGCCTCTCGATAGGTGGGACGTCGTGCGACCGACTCTGCGTCCGTCGCGGCCGGGCAGGCAGTACCCGGCTGTTCCTGGTAGTGACGGGGACACCCACCTGCGCGGATTCGGATCTACGGTGGTGGGGTGGACGGCAAGAACGCGCTCGGTGAGTTTCTGCGGGCCCGCCGGGAGCGGGTCCGGCCCGAGGACGTGGGCCTGAGCGGCGGCGGGCTGCGCCGGGTGCCGGGGCTGCGCCGGGAGGAGGTCGCCCTGCTGGCCGGTATCAGCTCCGACTACTACCTGCGCCTTGAGCAGGGCCGGGACCGCAACCCGTCGGCGCAGGTGCTGGAGGCGCTGGCCCGGGTGCTGCGCCTCGACGCCACCGCGAGCGCTCATCTGCTGAGCCTGGCGCAGCCGGAGCGGCCAGCCGCGTCGCGCAGACGGGCCAGGAGGCCCGAGGCGGTGCCGGCGAGCGTGCGGGAACTGCTGGACACCTGGTCGGGGCATCCGGCGTATGTGCAGAACCGGTTCACGGACTGCCTCGCGGCCAACGCGCTGTGCCGGGCGCTGTCCCCGAACTATGTGCCGGGTGCGAACCTGCTGCGGTCGGTGTTCCTCGACCCCGCCGAACGCGAACTCCGGCGCGACTGGGAGGAGTTGACCGCCGAAGGCGTGGCGACACTGCGCGGCCACATCGGCCCCGATGTCGACGATCTGCGGCTGGTGGAGCTGGTGGGCGAGCTGTCCGTGCGCAGCGAGCGGTTCCGGCTGCTGTGGAGCCGGCACGAGGTACGGCCGATGGTCGGCCGGATCAGCCTCCTCAGCCATCCGCTGGTCGGTGACTTCGAGCTGCGGTCGAACAAGTTCGAGATCCCGGGCACGGACGCCCTGAGCATCGTCGTCTTCCACGCCGAGCCGGGCAGCCGCAGCGCGGAACTGCTGGCCCTGCTGGGCAGCCTCGCCGCGTCCGAAGACGGCGTACCCGAGGAGACGTCACCGGCGCACGAGGACCGGTGACGCCGCTCAGATCTGCCAGGAACGAAGCCGTTCCGCCGCGCCGTACGCGTCCGTCTTCCCGGAGATCAGGTCGCGGGTCAGGTCGACGAGGGCGCCGTACGGCGGATCGATGCCGCCGCCGCTGACGAACATGTAGGCGACCGCCGTGGCGCAGGCGAAGCGGGCGTTGGCGGACGGCAGGGGCTTGAGCAGGGCGAGGGTGTGCAGCAGGGCGGTGGCCCGCCAGGCGGGATCGGAGTCGACACCGAGGCGGGGCGGGTCGACGCGGTGCCGGGCGACGGCCGCCACCAACGCCGAGAAGTCGTTGATGGTGGGCTGGTCCGGGAGCACTTCCTCATGGCGCTGGAGGAGCCACGGCACGTCGATATGGATGACGGACATCCCTCAGGCGACCCGCCCCTCGCCCTTGGCCGCCGGTTCGTCCTCCGGGAAGGCCGCGGCGAACTCGTCGGCGTGCGTCGCGAAGAAACGGCGGAAGGCCTCGGCCCCCTCCTGCAGCGCCCGGTGCCGGGCGATGTCGGCGGCGGCGGCCTCCCGGACGAGGGCCTTCATCGACGTACCGCGCTCCTTGGCGATCTGCCGCAGGTCCTCTAGTTCGCGATCGCTGAACTCCACGTTGAGAGCTGGCATGCCCTCACGGTACCGCTCGGGTACTTAACCGTAAATACTGCCAGGTCAGGAGGTACACCCGACGGTACCGGGCGGCCAGGTCCTAGCGCGTGGACCACAGTCCCCTGCGCCGATAACTCCCCTCCCAGAAGACCCGGTTCAGCACCCGCACCGGCGGCGGGAACGCCCCCAGGAACCGTGCCCGGTCCACCGCCGACGCCCCGTCGACGAGCCAGGGCACGAACACCGCGGCCCCGCGCAGCCCCTGTGTCTCCCGCAGCCGCCCGGTGAAGGCGGCCCAGTCCGCGTCGGTCAGCACCTCCCCCATCAGCGGCAGCACGCCGTCCTCCTCGTGCTTGAGGTGATCGTCGAGGGTGGCCCGCAACGCCCGTACCAGATCGGGGAGTTCGAAGGCCCGGTCGGCCAGTGCGGTGTCCACGGCGGCCAACAGCGGGTCGATACGGGCGTGTTCGGCCTCCATCTCCTCCAGCATCCCCAGATCCCGCGTACGCCCTCCGACCCGCGTCCGGACGCGCGGCCACAGGTCGCTGTCCTCGGCGGTGTGGTGGACGTGGAGTTGGTGCTTGAAGTTCTCCCAGCCGGCGAGGACCGGGGCGGTGTGCGCCCGGCCGACCGCGACCGCCCCGGCCAGCCGCTCCAGGTCGCGCCGGAAGGCGTCGTGGGAGGCGTACATGGGCGTGAAGTCGATGGTCATCGTGCGGCTTCCTCCAGTTCGGACCCGGACACGGGCAGGGCGTGCGGGTTGGCGGACGGCCCCTGGTGCCGTCGTACGGCGAGACAGGCGAGCGCGCCGGTCAGCAGGACGGCGACGGCGACGTATACGGCGGGTCCCATGGCGTTGACGAAGCCGTCGTCGAAGACGTGACCGCCGAGGGCGCGCATCCGCTCGGCGATGCCGTGCGGGACGCCGGACGGGGCGCCGCCCTGCCGCCCGGCACCGATGTCGGACTCGGGCCTGGAGAACGCGGCGACGAAGGACTCCCGGTAGGCGGTGGGGAGTTGACCGGCGCGGGCCCGGGCCTGTTCGGTGAGCGAGGAGGCGAGCTGGGCCTGCAGCACCGCGCCGATCACGGCGCCCGCGAGCACCGAGCCGACCTGGCGCAGCGCGTTGGTGACACCGGAGGCGGCTCCGGCGAGCCGCGGCGGAACGCCTCGCATGACCTCGGTGGCCATGGGCGCGAAGGTGCAGCCGACGCCGAGGCCGGTGAGGAAGAGCGGGAAGGCGATGGTGAGCCAGCCTGTGTCCACGTCCGCGACGCCGACGATCCAGATCAGTCCGCCCGCCCAGGCGAGCAGCCCGCCCATCAGGATGAACTTGCCGCCGAGCTTGTCCGCGAGGGCTCCGGCGGGACCCGCCATGACGAACGAGCCGAGGGCGACGGGCAGCAGGACCAGTCCCGCCTTCTGGGCGCTGAAGCCGAGCACGGACTGCAGATAGATCGTCAGGGGCAGGAACATGCCGACCACGCCGAACGACACGGTGACGCCCACGAAGTTGATGAACGTGAAGTTCCGGTCCCTGAACAGCGAGAAGGGGACCAGGGGTTCGCCGTTCTGCTGTCCGCGCTCGTGGAACAGGAAGGCCGCGAAGAGGACGGCCGCCGCGCCGAACAGGCCCCAGATCCAGGCGTTCCAGTCGTAGCGCTGCCCCTCGGTCAGGCCAAACGCCAGGCAGAACAGGGCAGTTGAGGCGAGGGTGACACCGAGGGTGTCGAAGCGGCGCCGTACCGTGCGCTGGGCTCCCGGGATGACCGCCATGGTCAGCACGAGCACCAGCGCGCCGATCGGCAGGTTGACGAAGAAGATCCACCGCCAGGACAGACGGGTGATCAGCACCCCGCCGAGAATCGGGCCGAGCGCACCGGACACGCCCGCGACGGCACCCCAGATGCCCATCGCGACTCCGCGCCGGTCGGCCGGGAACACCTCGGTGATGATCGACAGGGTCTGCGGCATGAGCAGCGCCGCGCCCAGACCCTGCACCGCGCGGAACCCGATGAGCTGCGCCGGGTCCCGCGCGAGCCCGCAGGCGAGGCTGGCCAGGGTGAACAGGGCGACTCCGGCGGCGAACAGATTGCGTTTGCCGCGCAGGTCGCCGAGGCGCCCACCGGTGATCAGCAGGACGGCCAGCGCCAGGGTGTAGGCGTTGACGACCCAGAGGATCTCGTCCAGTGACGCCCCAAGGTCCTGGCCGAGTTGGGGGATCGCGATGTTCACGATCGTCAGGTCGAGGAGGGTCATGAAGAACCCGAGCGAGAGCGTGATCAGGATCGCCCAGGGATTGCCGTGCCACTTCTTGAACACGATGTCGGTCTCCTTGCGTAGGACTCGCGGTCAAGAGGCCGGGGCGGCCGGCGGATGTGACACGGCGCCGGTGCACAGAGACGTACGTCACATTCGGCTCCTCGGCTGTCACATTCCGGCTCTCGGCACCCCTCGCAGTAGTGAGCACGCACTGGGGAGGCGCGGGTATGTCCGAGATCGCTGTCACCGAAGAGGCGACCGATGACTTCATGGACCATCGGGAGCTGTTGTTCAGCCTCGTCTACAACATGCTGGGCAGCGTCGCCGACACCGACGACGTCCTGCAGGAGACCTGGCTGTCCTGGACGGCGCGCGCCCGCCGTTCCCCGCTCGACACCATCACCAACCGGCGCGCCTATCTCGTCCGGATCGCCGTCAACCACGCGCTGCAGCGCCGCGCCACCATCAGCCGCCGCCGCGAGACGTACGTCGGCCCGTGGCTGCCGGAACCCCTGCTCGGCCCGGCCGACGACCCCGTCGACCCGGCCCTGCGCGCCGAGTCCGTCTCGCTGGCCATGCTGGTGGTGCTGGAGTCACTGAGCCCCCTGGAGCGGGCCGTGTTCGTCCTCAACGAGGTGTTCGGGTACGCCCACACCGAGATCGCGGACATCATCGAGCGCTCCCCCGCCGCCGTGCGCCAGCTGGCGCACCGGGCGCGGGCCCATGTGCACGCGCGACGGCCGCTGTACGAGGCGCATCCCCGGGTGCGCCGGGAGGCGACGGAACGCTTCGTACGGGCCGCGGTCGGCGGGGACATCGCCTCGCTGATGGAGATCCTCGCGCCGGACGTCACGGTCTGGACGGACAGCGGCGGCAACCGGAAACCGGCGGGCCTGCGCCCGGTGCACGGCCGGGACAAGGCGGTCCGCCTCATCAACTCCTTCGCGGGCAGGCGCCGTCCGCTGGACCTGGAGCTGACCTACCGGCGCGTCAACGGCGACGACGCGGCCGTGCTGTTCGAGGGCGACGAGCCGTACGCGGTGATGGTCATGGACCTCACGCCCGAGGGCGACCAGGTGTCCGGGGTCTACATCGTGACCAACCCCGAGAAGCTCACGCATGTGCGCAAGGACGAGGAGGAGGACCAGTGACCGCCCCTTCCGACTCCTCACGGGGCGAGCGCGTAGCCGACTGGTTCGACGGCCGCCTCGGCATCCACTCGCTCGCCAAGCGGTATCTGCGCAAGGTGTTCCCGGACCACTGGTCGTTCCTGCTCGGCGAGATCTGCCTCTACAGCTTCGTGGTGCTGATCCTCACCGGCGTGTATCTGACCCTGTTCTTCCACCCCTCCATGAACGAGGTGACGTACCACGGGAGTTACGTCCCCCTGAACGGCATCCGGATGTCCGACGCCTACGCCTCGACGCTGCACCTCAGCTTCGACGTGCGCGGCGGGCTGCTGGTACGGCAGTTGCACCACTGGGCTGCGCTGGTGTTCATCGCCGCGATGCTGACGCACATGATGCGGCACTTCTTCACGGGCTCGTTCCGCAAGCCGCGCGAGCTCAACTGGCTCTTCGGCTGGACCCTGTTGTTCCTCGGCCTGTTCGAGGGCCTCTTCGGCTACTCGCTCCCGGACGACCTGCTGTCGGGCACGGGCATGCGGTTCGTGGACGGCGCGCTGCTGTCGGTCCCGGTCGTCGGGACGTACCTGTCGATGTTCCTGTTCGGCGGCGAGTACCCCGGCCACGACATCGTGTCCCGCTTCTACTCACTGCACGTGCTGCTGATCCCCGGCGTCATGGCGGCCCTCGTGGTCGTCCACCTCATCCTGGTCGTGTACCACAAGCACACCCAGTTCGCGGGCCCCGGCCGCACCGAACGCAACGTGGTGGGCTCCCCGTTCATGCCGGTGTACCTGGCGAAGGCGGGCGGCTTCTTCTTCCTGGTCTTCGGCGCGCTCACCCTCCTCGCCGCGGTGGCGTCCATCAACCCCGTCTGGTCCTACGGCCCCTACCGCGCCGACCAGGTCTCCACGGGTGCCCAGCCCGACTGGTACCTGGGCTTCGCGGAGGGTCTGGTCCGGGTGATGCCGGGCTGGGAGGTCACCTTGTGGGGCCACACGTTGGTGCTCGGCGTACTGATACCCATCGTGGTCTTCCCGCTCCTCCTCGTCCTCATCGGCGCGTACCCGTTCCTGGAGCCCTGGCGGACGGGCGACAGGCACGAACACCATCTCCTGGACCGCCCCCGCAACCGCCCCACCCGCACGGGCCTCGGCGTCGCCTGGATCAGCCTCTACCTGATCCTCCTGGCGGGCGGCGGCAACGACATCGTGGCGACCCGCCTCCATCTGTCGATCAACACCGTCACATGGATGGTGCGGGTCGCGGTGTTCGCCGTCCCTGTCCTCGCGTTCGTCGTCACCCGCCGCATCTGCCTTGGCCTCCAACTCCGGGACGAGGAACTGGTGTTGCACGGCCGCGAGACGGGCGTGATCAAGCGGCTGCCGCACGGCGAGTACGTGGAGGTCCACCGGCCACTGGACCCGGCGGAACTCCACACACTCACCGCGCACAAACGCCCGAGGGAACTGGTGGAACGCGAGCCCTGACCCTTCTCCCTACCAGGCCGGCCGCGGATCCCGGAGGTGCTCCGGGGTCTGCTCGGGCAGCTCGCGGTCCTGGTCCGTCCGCAGCAGGTAGCCCGGATCGGGCGGGAACTCCTCGGTGGGCGGGGCCGGTTGGTGGAACCGGCGGGTGCGCGGGAGGGTTACCTCCACGAGCTTTCCGTCATGGAGCATCCACAGTCCGAAGCACTCGTCGTCCTCGTCGTGGATCAGCACCTGGACGCTCCCCGGCCAGGGCCACGGGAGCGACTCCAGGTGCCTCAGGAGCCCCTCCCGTGGGCGCATGCGCTCGAACTCGGTGGCCCATCCCGCGCCGAACGACGTCCCCCACTGGCTCTCGATCGGAACGAACCGGCCACGCCAGCTGCGCTCCGGATCGTCCCGGGTCAGCGGTTCCATCACTTCGTGCGCGTGCAGGGCCAGCACGACGACCTCGGCGAATCTGCTCATCCGGAGATCATCCCTGATCCGCCGCGAACGAGGCCATCCAGGCCAGTGCCGCGTTCCAGTTCACCGCCGTCTCGTTCGTCGACCAGGACTGGATGTCGTCGATGTAGCAGAACTGGCCGACACAGCCGTTGAGTTTGCTCTGTGCGTAGGGGTCCTGGATGGACGAGTTGGGGCCGCCCGCCAGGGTTCCGTCGGGTGGGTTCGGGAGGCTCGGGTCGAGTTCGTGGGCGTACCAACGGCTGTGCTCGTTGTGGGAGTTGGCCTCGCCGTAGCCGGTGACGTACGACATGTTGAGGGCGTTGCGGCCGAGGATGTAGTCCATGCTCTGGAGCGCGCCGTCGCGGTACTTCGCGGCGCCGGTGAGGTCGTACGCGGTGGCGACGACGTGCGCGTTGTTGAGGATCTGGCTGTTGGAGCCCCAGTCGTAGAGGTTGCCGGGCGGTGCGTACGGCATGCCGTAGGGCTGGCTCCGCAGTGTGGCCAGGTAGGCGTCCGCGCCCTCGATCACCGAGCGGCGGAGCTTGTCTCGGCCGGGCAGGCGGCTGGGGACGGTGGCGAGGTCGAGTCGGCCGAGGGCGGCCGTCCGTGCCCAGTCGAAGCCGAGGCTGCCGAAGATGTCGGCGGTGTTGAGCGGCGAGTTGGTGACCTGGTCGGCGAACTGCCGTTCCCCAGTGGTGAGATACAACTCGGCCGCCGCCCAGTAGAACTCGTCGGTGGCGTTGTCGTCGGGGTAGGCGCCGCCACCCGTGCCGTCGTTCGGGTCCGGGTAGACCGTGGGGTGGGCGAGCGCCGCCGCCCAGGCCTTGCGCGCCGCCTTGAGTGCCTTCGCCGCGAACTCCCTGTCGTAGGGCCGGTACAGGCGGGCCGCCTGCGCCGCCGTGGCCGCCAGGTTGAGCGTGGCCTGCGTGGTCGGCGGGTGCAGTTCGCGCTTCTGCGGGTCCTGGCTCGGCAGCAGCGGCAGCCCGGTCCACTGCTCGTCGTGGACCTTGTCGTGGGCCATGCCGGCCAGCGGCTGTCCGTCGGGCACCTGCATCTTCAGCAGGAACTCCAGCTCCCAGCGCGCCTCGTCGAGGACGTCCGGCACCTTGTTGCCGCTCTCCGGGATGGCGAGCGTTCCGTCGCGCAGCTTCGCGGGCTGTCCGGTGCGGGCCAGCCGCGAGCGTTCGTAGGTGCTGAGCAACTCCCAGGTGGAGATACCGCCGTTGACGACGTACTTGCCGTGGTCCCCCGCGTCGTACCAGCCGCCGGTGACGTCAAGTGTGTAGTCGCACAGGCCGGGTTGGCAGGGCACGTTCGCGTCGCCCTGGTTGGGGGCGACGTTCAGGTGACCGGCCGGGCGGGCGTACCCGGGGCGCAGGTCGTCGCGGATCGCGATACCGCTGCGCTGCGTGTAGTAGTACTTCAGCGAGTCGAGCCGCAGCCGCTCGTAGGCGGCGGTCCCGATGTCGAAGGGCCGGCTCGTCTCGCCGTCCGCCACCAGCGTGAAGCCCTCGCCGCGCCCCCGGTACGCACCGAAGTCGATGGACTGCACGTTCTGTCCGGACGCCACGTCGGTGCCGCGCGGCACGGTCCGCCCGTGCGCGACCACCGCACCGGCCGCGTTCCTCAACTCCCAGGGCAGCACGGCCGTCGACGCGGTCACCAGCGTCGCGTTCTTCGGCCCGCCCGGCAGATACGCGACCTGGTTGACCCGCACACGGGGTCCGGTGTCCGGCTCGTACACCTCCGGCGGCACCCCGCCCAGCAGGGACACGTCGTCCATGCAGAAGTGCCAGCCCTCCGCACTCCCGCCGACCTGGAAGGCGACCTGCCCCTGCGTGGTGTCGACGGGCGAAGTGAACGTGTAGGCAAGTGAGTTGCCCGACGCGCTCAGCTCGGGGCTGATCTCGTAGTAGGTGTCGTACGGCGACACGGACAGCCCGACGACGGCCCGCACCACGTGTCCCGCGGGTGAACCCGAGGCCCTGAAGGCGAACTTGTACGACTCGCCCTTGACCAGCGTGATGTCGTTCTGGCCGACGGCGGCGTCCCAGCGGTTGGTCGTGCCGCCGGGGACGTCCGCGCAGAGCTGCCCGCCGGAGAGCCCCGCGGTGACGTTGCTCGTCGTCCACCAGGGTGCGGTGGTGGTGTCGAAGGTGCCGTTCCTGACCTGTTCGATCTCGTCGGCTCCGGCCGGGCCGGCCGGCAGGGCGGTGAGGGCTGCCGCGAGGAGGGCCGTGGCGGCGAGCAGGGTCGTTCTGCGTCGTTTCACGTCTGGGCTCCTCGGGGAGGTGGGGGCGCGCTCCGACGCCATGCACGGTGGGAGCGCTCCCAGATGCGGACGTGGTCATGCTGTTCGAGACATGACATTTCGTCAACGGTCCGGACAGGCCAGATTCCCGTCCGGACCGCAGCGAACGTCGTACTACCCGGCTGGAGCTTCCAACTTGCTGATCCGCAGCGCCCCTTGGGCCACTCCCGGACGGCTGCTCGTCATGGTCAGCCGCAGCCGGGAGCCCCGCAACGCGTCGAAGGTGACGACGGTCGGACTGTCCGAGGCGGTGGCCCAGTCGACGGCCGTCCCCTCGACCGGCACCCACGCACCGCCGTCCCACACCGCGACCGCGACCGCCGCGGGCAGGCTGTGTGTCGCGTCCACGGTGAACGACACCTCCACCCGGTCGAAGGACCGCGTCCTCCCCCAGTCCACCGACACCCAGTCCTTCTCGCGGGCGCCGTTGAAAGCGGGCAGCAGGGCCGTGGCCGACTTGGCGAAGGCGTTGGACCAGCCGGTGGCCGGGTCGCCGTCGAGCACGGCGACCGGGAGGGTGTCGGGGCGGCCCGAGTAACTGGCGTCGGCGCAGGGGTAGTTCGGGGGTGCCGGGTAGTCGGCCTCGAAACGTGGTGCCGATGTCGCGGCCACGTCCCGGGCGGGCGTCGTACGGACGGTCATCGTGCCGGTCCGCAGCCCCTCAGCCCGCGCCGTCACCTTCAGCGCGCCCGCCCGTGTCCCGGACCGGACGATCGCAAGTGCCTTGCCGTGGAAAGCGGTTCGGGTGCTCGCCTGGTAGCGCTCGGCGCTCTCCTCCCGCCCGTTGTCCAGCCCGGCCAGGGAACCGCCCTTCACCTCGAAGGCGATCAGGTCCTCGGCGTCCGGCAGCACGACACCATGGGCGTCGACGATCTCCGCGGTGACGAAGACCAGTGAACGGCCGTCGGCGGCAAGGGACTTGCGGTCGGCCGTGAGGCGCACGGCATGCGCGCGCCCCGCGGTGCGCAGCACGTCCGTCGCCACCGTCCTGCCGCCGCTGCTGGCCACCGCCTTCAACTCGCCCGGCTCGTAGGCCACTTTCCAGCCGAGGTGCAGTTTGCCCGCGCTGCCGTTCGGGCTGGTGTAACTGCCCGGATAGGGGCCGGTGGTGAAGGTCTTGTCGTCGCCGGTGCCCTCGGTGGTCTCCAAGTAGGTGCGGCCGTCGGTGGTCTTCTTGGTGTCGAACGTCCGCGTGCCGAGGGTCTTTCCGTTGAGGAACAGCTCGACGGTGTCGACATTGGCGTAGGCCCAGACCTCGACCGTGTCGCCCGGCTCGTGGTTCCAGCTCATCGGCACCAGATGGACCATGGGCTCGGCGGTCCACTGGCTGCGGAAGAGGTGGTACATGTCCTTCGGGAAGCCCGCCGTGTCGACCGCGCCGAAGAAGGACGCCTTGACCGGGAACACGTTGTACGGCGTGGGCTCCCCGATGTAGTCGATGCCGGACCACAGGAACTGGCCCGCGAACCACTTCCGGTCGCGGTCCTTCTTGTGCCCGTACTCGCCGCTCATCGTCCAGGAGGCGAGGTTGTTGTCGTAGGAGGAGGTCGCGCGTCTGCCCGGGGTGTGGTTCTCACCGGTGTTGAGGTGTTCCGGCTCCTGGTAGGTGGACCGGGTCGAGGTCTCGGAGGACGACTCCGACTCGAAGAGGAACAGGTGCGGATAGGCGGCGTGCAGGGCGTCGACGGACTTGGCGGTGTTGTAGTTGAGGCCGAGGCCGTCGAGCTTGGCGAGCATCAGGTCGGCGGCCGAACCCTTGGCCGGTACGGAGTGGTACTTGTCGGAGCCGATGACCACGGGCCTGCTGTCGTCGGCCGCCCTGACGGCGCCGATGATGCGGTCGGCCATGGCGAGCCCTGCGGTGGAGGTCGAGTCCGGGATCTCGTTGCCGATGGACCAGAGCACCACCGCGGGCGAGTTGCGGGCGGCGCGGACCATCTCGGTGGCGTCCGCCTCGCACCAGGTGTCGAAGAACCGGTGGTAGTCGTAGGTCGTCTTGCCGGTGTGCCAGCAGTCGAAGGCCTCGACCATCATCACGATGCCCAACTCCTCGCAGGCCTGGACGATCTGTGGCGAGGGCGGGTTGTGGGAGGTGCGGAAGGCGTTGACGCCCATCGACTTCATGATGGTCAGCTGCCTGCGCACGGCGTCGAGGCTGATCGCGGAGCCGAGGGCGCCCTGGTCGTGGTGGAGGTCGACTCCCTTGATCTTGGCGGGGGTTCCGTTGAGGGAGAAGCCCTCGTCGGGGTCGAAGCGGTAGCCGCGGATGCCGAAGGTCGTGCGGTACGTGTCGACCTGCTTGCCGCCCACGCGTAGTTCGGTCTCCAGGGTGTAGCGGTGGTCCGGGGTCTCGATGTCCCACAACCGGGGTTGGGGGACGGTGAGTTCATGGGTCTCGGTGGTGCGGTCGGCGACACTCGCCGTGGAGGTGGCGCGGGCCACGGTCCGGCCGTCGGGGTCGACGATCCGCGATCCGATCTCGACCTCGCTCGCGGCGCCCGACTCGTTCAGCACGGACGTCCGCACCCGTACGACGGCCCGTTCGGCGGTGATGTCCGGCGTCGTGACGTACGTCCCCCAGCGCTCGACGTGCACCGGCTCGGTGATCACCAGCCGGGCCTCGCGGTAGATGCCGCTGCCCGAGTACCAGCGGCTGCTGGGCAGTTGGTTCTGCACCTTTACGGCGACGACGTTCTCCGTGCTGCCGTCGGTGTGCAGCAGGTCGGTGAGGTCGAAGGCGAACCCTGTGTATCCGTACGGGTGTTGGCCGACCTGTGTGCCGTTGCAGTAGACGTACGAGTCCATGTAGACGCCGTCGAACTCCACCGAGATCCGCTTGCCCTCGAAGGTCGGCGGCAGGGTGAGGGCGATCCGGTACCAGCCGAGGCCACCGGGGAAGAAGCCGGTGCCGCTGGTGGTGCCGTTCGCCGTGGTGGGGGTCTGCTCGATGCTCCAGTCGTGCGGGACCGCGACCTCGCGCCAGGCCGAGTCGTCGTAGTCCGGTGCGGCGGCGTCGGCGTAGGCGCCGGTCGGGTCGGTGATCCCGCCCGGGTTGACCAGCGCGAAGCGCCAGCCGTCCCGCAGCGCGACGGTGTGGCGGCCGGACGCGCCCGCCGTGGCGCCGACGGCGCGTGCGGCGGGGGTGGCCAGGAGTGACACGGCCGTCGGCGCGGCCGTAGAGGCGATCAAAACCGATCTGCGAGTGACCGTCATGGCGGCTCTCCCTCATCAGGGCCCAGAAGTACTCACAACTGATCGTGACCGAACAGATTCTGACGGGGTGCCAGGCCGGGACGTCAAGGGGGCGGGGGCGGCCAACCGTCCCGGGCGCCACTTCGACCGGATTTCCCCCTTGACCGCCCGGTTCCGCGGGCCTGGGGGTTCTCGTCCGCGCGGGACTGTGACGCACTAGGCTGGAACACAAGTGGCCTGGTTGTTCACTGTGAGTGCGCGCGATGGAGTGGCGAGGATGAGTCCGGTCTACCCGTTCGACGATGCCGCGACGGCGCGGGTTGTCATCGACGATGCCGGAACTCTGGTGGAGTGGAACGAGGGGGCGCAGCGGCTCCTCGGCCACACCGCGGGCGAGGTCGTGGGCCGCCCTGCCGTACGACTGCTGGCCGGTGGCACCGGAGCCCTCCCCGTTCCCACCGGTGCCCGCTGGGACGGCACGGTCACGCTGTGGCACCGGGACGGCCGGGCCGTGCCGGTGTGGCTGCTGGCCCACCACCGGAGCCCCAGGGACGGCGGACCGGGCGACTGGCTCGTCGTGACACCGCTGGAGGGCGGCGGCCCCCGCGCCGACGAGGACCCCCTCGCGACCGCCGCGCTGACGCAGTCGCCGTGCGCCATCGCGGTCTACGACGAGCATCTGCGGCTGAGCCGGGTCAACGACGCGATGGCCGAGGTGATCGGTCTGCCCGAGGAGCGCATCCAGGGCCTGCGGATCACCGAGATCGGCGGCAAGACGCAGAGCGCGGAGCTGGAGCAGTACATGCTGCGCGTACTCACCTCCGGCACGGCCCAGGACTTCCAGATCTACATGCGCACCGGCGGCGAGGACGCCGCGCACGCCTGGCTGGCCCGGATGGCGCCGATCACCGACGCCGAAGGGCGCGTGCGGGGCGTGTGCCTGGCCGCGCACGACTTCACCGAGAACTACCTGGCGCGCGAGCGGCTGCAACTCGTCAACGAGGCGAGCGTCCGCATCGGCACCACCCTCGACGTCACCCGTACGGCCCAGGAGCTCGCGGATGTCTGTGTGCCGGCCCTGGCCGACTTCGTCAGCATCGACCTGCTGGACCCGCAGGAGCACGGCGGTGAGCTCCCGGCGGCGATCACCGCGCCGGTGCGGCTGCGCCGGGTCGCACACGCCTCGGTGCAGCAGGGCAGCCCCGAGGCCGTCGCCAAGCCGGGCCAGTCGGACCTGTACCCCGCCCAGTCCCCGCAGGCGGACGCGCTGGTCGCGGGCCGCACGCTGGTGGCCTCGGGCCGGGACCTCGAACTCTGGCTGGCCTGGGACAGGACCCGCACCAGACGCGTCCAGGAGTACGGCATCCACTCCTCGATGGCGGTACCGATCCAGGCCCGGGGCGTCACCCTCGGCGTGGCGGTCCTGACCCGGTACCGGCGCATCGACCCGTTCACCGAGGACGACGTGCTGCTGGCCGAGGAGGTCACGGCACGGGCCGCCGTCTGCATCGACAACGCCCGCCGCTTCTCCCGCGAACGCGAGACCGCGCTCGCCCTCCAGCGCAGCCTGCTCCCCCGCAAACTGCCGCGCACGGCCGCCCTGGAGGCCGCCTCGCGTTATCTGCCGGCGGCGCGTGCCGGGGTCGGCGGCGACTGGTTCGACGTGATCCCGCTGTCCGGGATGCGGGTCGCCATGGTCGTCGGGGACGTCGTCGGCCACGGCATCCAGGCCTCCGCCACCATGGGCCGGCTGCGCACGGCCGTCCGCACCCTCGCCGACATCGACCTGGCCCCGGACGAGCTGCTGACCCACCTGGACGACCTGGTCGTCCGGCTGTCCGCCGAGGCGGGCGGCGAGGGCAGCCCGGGCGAGGTCGGCGCGACCTGCCTGTACGCGGTGTACGACCCGGTGTCCCGGCGCTGCACGCTGGCCCGCGCCGGGCATCCGCCGCCGATCATGATCCGGCCGGGCGGCCCGCCCGAGCACGTCGACCTGCCCGCGGGACCCCCGCTGGGCCTCGGCGGACTGCCCTTCGAATCAACCGAGTTCGAGCTGCCCGAGGGCACTGTGCTCGCGCTGTACACCGACGGGCTGACCGAGAACCGCGAGCGGGACCTCGACGACAGTCACCGGCTGCTGTTCGACGCGCTGTACGCCTCCTCGGACTCCCTGGAGGAGACCTGCGACCGGATCCTGCACGCCGTGCTCCCGCCGGGCGGTGCCGCCGACGACGTGGCGCTGCTGCTGGCCCGCACCCAGGGCCTGCCCGCCGAGCAGGTCACCACCTGGGACATCCCGGCCGACCCGTCACTCGTCGCCCCGATCCGCAAGCAGGTCGTCGAGCAGCTCGACAACTGGAACCTCAGCGAGGCCGGGTTCACGGCCGAGCTGGTGGTCAGCGAGCTGGTCACCAACGCCATCCGCTACGGCGCGCACCCCATCCGGCTCCGGCTCATCCATGACGCGGCCACGCTCATCTGCGAGGTGTCCGACACCAACCACACGGCCCCGCACCTGCGCCGCGCCAAGACCTGGGACGAGGGCGGGCGCGGACTGCTGCTGGTCGCCCAGCTCACCCAGCGCTGGGGCAGCCGACACACGGCCGACGGCAAGACGATCTGGGCGGAGCTGTCGCTGTTCGACGAGGATTGAGCGTCAGGAGAGGTCGGTCAGGTCAGCCAGGGTCTGACCTGGCGGCGGGCCTCGTGCAGCCGCGACTTCAGCGTGCCGAGCGGGATGCCCAGGCGCTCGGCGATCTCGGCGTACTCCAGCTTGCAGATGTCCCGGTACACCAGCGGTTCGACCAGGTGCGGGGACTCCCGCTCAAGGCGCTCGATCGCCTCCAGGAGGTCGATCTTCGACCCGGCGATCACACTCGTGGTGCGCGGGTCGACATGCTGCGTGACATCGATCACGGCCGGCTGCTCGGCGGCCCGCCGCTTCAGCTCGCGGTACTTCTGCCGGGCGCCGTTGGCGACGACCGTGTAGAGCCAGGTACTGAAGAGGCTGCGGCCCTCGAACGTGCCGATCTTCCGGGCGACTTGCAGCAGTACGTCCTGCGCGGCCTCCTCGGCGTCCTCCCGGCACGGCAGGAACCGCCCGCACCGCCGTACCACGTCGGGCTGGATCGTCCTGAGCAGCGCGTCGAGAGCGGTCGTGTCACCGGCTGCCGCGCGCCTGGCCAGCTCCTCGGTCGGCGCCGTGTCCTGCACTGGATCCACTCCTCCGCCTCGATCTCCGAGCAGGCATGATAGTCCCATGCACTACGTCGAACAGATCGGCCGCTACCGCCTTGAACGCCGCCTGGGCAGCGGCGCGTTCGGCACGGTCTGGCTCGCGCACGACGACGAGCTCGAAGCCCCGGTGGCCGTGAAGGTCCTCGCCGAGAACTGGGCGCACCGCATGGACATCCACGAGCGCTTCCTCTCCGAGGCCCGGCTGCTGCGCAGGGCCGGTTCGAACCGGGTGGTGCAGGTCTACGACATCGGTGAACTGCCCGACGGGCGGCCGTACTTCGTGATGGAGTACGCCGACGCCGGCACCTTCGCCGATCTGCTCGCCGCCGGTCCCCTGCCCGTGCCCGAGGTGCTGCGGCTGACCGCGCTGGCCGCCCGGGGTGCCGCCGCGCTGCACGAGGCGGGCATCGTGCACCGGGACATCAAGCCGACGAATGTGCTGCTGCGCACCGCCCCGGACGGCACCTCGCGGGTCCTGCTGGCCGACCTGGGCCTGGCGAAGAGCCTGGCGCAGGCCTCGGGTCTCACCCTGGCCGCGGGTTCCGCGGGCTATCAGCCGCCGGAGCAGGCCCGGCCCGGCTCGGGCATCGACGAGCGCGCCGACGTGTACAGCCTGGGCGCGCTCGGCTACGAACTGGCCACCGGCACGGTCCCAGGGGCGCCCGGTCAGGTCGTACGGCCGGACCGGCTGCGGCCCGACCTCTCCCCCGAGGTGCAGCGGGCCCTGCTGCGGGCGCTGGAGCCTGACCGGGAGCGGCGCTGGCCGACGGCGCGGGCGTTCGCGGAGGAGCTGGAGCGGCTGGCCGCCCAGGCCACCCCGGTGCACAAGGCGCGCGGACGGCACCGGGGGGTCGCGCTGATGGCGGGACTGTTCGTCGTCGTGGCCGCGGGGACGGGCGTCGCGGTGCTCAACCTGCCGACGTCGCGCGGGAGTTCGGTACTGACGGTCAAGGACAGCACCAAGCGGGTGGTGGTCGAGGTGCCGGGCGCGTGGGGCCGTCAGCTGCGCGACTCGGGCTGGGATCCGCACGCGATCGGGCTGAGCGCCGGGCAGGAACCGGGGCTGGCCGTCGCCGACGACCTGGCGAAGTGGCCGGACCTCTCGGCGGACGTGAACGGTGTGTTCGTCGGGCTGAGCGAGCACGGCAGCGTGGCGACCAAGGTGGACGGCATCGCCCACTCCGGCTGCCACTACGACGGCAGCCGCGCCTACTCCGACGCCACCTGGCGCGGCACGATCCGTACCTGGAGCGACTGCTCGGGCGGCACCCGCACCCTCTCGGAGACCGCGCTGCGCATGGCAGGCGGCGCGGCGCAGCCCCAGGTGTACGTCCAGATACGGCAGCACAGCGGCGACGCGACCTCGCGCATACTGCGCTCGCTCCGGGTCACCTGATCCACTGTCGTAGTCACTGTCGTAAAAGAAGTCGTCGATCCCGCGAACCTTTCGGTGCGCACGCGCATCGGACCCCTGTGACAGCGCGCGAGGCGCTGTGGGGTGAACTTCCAGGAGTGTTGAAGATGGCGAACACGTCCCAGTCCCTGCGCCGGGCGGCCCTGCTCGTGAGCGCGCTCGCCGTACTGGGCCTGACGACCGCCTGCGGCGACGGGAGCGGCACGGTGAGCAGCCCGCAGACCCAGTCGGGTACGGCCGCGCCCGTCGGCGGCGACCCCTCGGCCGACGGGTCCGGCACGCCGGTGACCTCGTCGAGCGGCTCCGACACCGAGGCCGGCTCCGACTCGTCGGGGTCTTCCACCTCCTCGTCCCCCTCCACGGGGTCGGACACGTCCGCCGCGAGCAGCAGCCGGTGCCACACCTCCGAGCTGAAGGCCACGGTGGGCGGCAACGATCCGGGCGCCGGGCAGGAGAACTTCCCGATCGTGCTCACCAACTTCTCCGGCCGTACCTGCACGGTGCGCGGCTATCCCGGCGCCGCGTTCGTGAACGCCTCCGGCACCCAGCTGGGCCCGGACCCCGTGCGCGAGACGGGCAGCGCCGTCACCACGGTCACCCTGAAGCCGGGGCAGAGCGCCTGGGCGGGGCTGACCTTCTCCAACCCGGAGATCAGCGGCGCGAAGACGGCGACCCCGGCCACGCTGGTGGTGACCCCGCCCGACGAGAAGGACCCGCTGAAGGTGACCTGGACGAACGGCGCGGTGCCCGTGTCGGGCAACTCGTCCTCGGTGCGGCTGACGGTGTTCAGCGCGGGAACGGGCGCCTGAGCGCGGGCTTTCCGGCGCGGCCTGGTTACATGGGGCGAGCACCGCTGCCCGCGTCCCGGAGGACCGTCCCCTGAACACCCCGCTCGCCGAAACCCTGTCCGTCGTCCTGCTCGTCGCCGTCCTCGTATGGGCCGTCGTCCGTCCCTTCGGGTGGCCGGAGGCGGTGATGGCGGTGCCCGCCGCCGGAATCGCCGTCGCGACCGGGGCGATCTCGCTCGACCACGCGCGGGCCGAGGCCGAGCAGCTCGGGCCCGTGGTCGGGTTCCTGGCCGCGGTCCTGGTGCTCGCCCACTTCTGCGATGTGGAGGGCCTGTTCCGGGCCTGCGGGGCGTGGATGGCCGAGTGGGCGAAGGGCAGCCCGGGCCGACTGCTGACGGCGGTGTTCGCCCTCGCCTCCGCGATCACGGCCGTACTGAGTCTGGACGCCACCATCGTGCTGCTGACTCCGGTCGTGTTCGCCACGGCGTCCCGGATGGGCGTGCGCCCGAAGCCGCACGTCTACGCCTGTACGCACCTGTCGAACACCGCCTCGCTGCTGCTGCCGGTCTCCAACCTCACGAACCTTCTCGCGTTCGCGGCGAGCGGCCTGAGCTTCACCCGGTTCGCCGGGCTGATGGCGCTGCCCTGGCTGGTCGCGATCGGCGCCGAGTACCTGGTGTTCCGGAAGTTCTTCGCCCGCGACCTCGCGGCGGCCGCGCCCTCGCCGAGCTCCGGCGACACGCCCGGGCTACCGGTGTTCGCGCTGGCGACCGTCGCCTGCACCCTCGCCGGGTTCGTGCTGACCTCGGCGATCGGCATCGACCCGGCGTGGGCCGCGTTCGCGGGGGCGCTCGTCATGGCCGGCCGGGGACTCCTGCGGCGGCAGGCGACCCCGCTGACGGTCGTGCGGGCCGCCGCGCCGTCCTTTCTGGCGTTCGTGCTGGCGCTCGGGATCGTGGTGCGGGCGGTGGTGGACAACGGGCTCTCGGACGCGCTCGGGCACGTCCTGCCCGGCGGGACCGGGATCGCGGCCCTGCTCGGGATCGCCGCGCTGGCCGCCGTACTGGCGAATCTCATCAACAATCTGCCGGCCGTGCTGGTGCTGCTGCCGTTGACCGCCCAGTCCGGTCCGGGGGCCGTGCTCGCCGTGCTGCTCGGGGTGAACATCGGGCCGAACCTGACCTACGCCGGGTCGCTCGCGACGCTGCTGTGGCGGCGGATCGTGCATCAGCACGAACACGGCGTGGATCTCAAGGAGTTCACGAAGCTGGGGCTGCTCGCCGTGCCGTCTGCGCTCGTCCCGGCGACGGTGGCACTGTGGGTGTCGCTCCAGGTTCTCTGACACCGAGGGAGACCGAATGCGTGTGATCGCCTGGCTGGTCGAGGGCACCTGGCCCGCCTGCGTGGACGCCGTACGGACGCATGCGCCGGAGGATTCCGACGTGGTGCTGCTGCATGTCAGCGGGCCCGATGTTCCCGGGCTCGCGCACGGGGCGTTCGCCGGGCTGCTCGGGCGGGGCGGTCCGGGGCGTGATCCCGGGACCCGGCTGGAGGATCTGGGCAGCACGTCTGCGGCACAGCTGCTGGACGCGGCGGCCGAGCGGCTGGGGCGGCCGTGCGAGCGGCTGGAGCGGGCCGGGCGGGTCGAGCGGGAGGTGGTGGCCGCGGCCGGGGACGCCGATCTGCTGGTGCTGGCCCGCGACGGCGACCGGGCCCGGCTGGGCCCGCACAGTCTCGGGCCCGCCGTCCGGTTCGCCGTCGATCACGCGCCCTGTCCGGTGCTGCTGGTGTGGCCGGAGGCGGCGCCGGGCATCGCCACCATGCCGCCGCCACCGCCGCATCCTCCGCAGTGACGCTCAGTGGCCGTACCCGCCACCGCCGTAACCGCCGCCGTAGCCGCCGCCTCCGCCCCAGCCGCCCTGGCCGCCTCCCGAGCAGTAGTTCGGGTAGTAGCCGCAGTAGTCGGTCGGCGCGGATGTCGTCGGCGTGGACTGCGGAGTCGACGCGCTCGGCGTCGGGGTGGGCGTGGCCTTGGGCGTAGGTGTGGCCGTCGGGGACGCCTTCTTGGTCGTGGCGGTCGGCGCGTCGCTGCTGTCGGTGTCCCAGTTGACGACCTGCATCTGCGGGTCGGTCTTGGACGTGTCGAAGACCCAGCGCTGCGCCGTGCCGTCCGCGCGCGTCTTCAGGACGAGCGCGCCGCCTCCGTCGGTGGAGGCGGGGGTCAGCGCCTGGTCCTGGTTCCAGCGCGGTACGAGGATGCCCTGGAGCGTGAAGTCGTAGCGGATGTTCTTCGCGGTCGCCGAGGACGCGCTCGTGCAGGGGGCGAGCGTCACCTCGTAGGCGAGGTGCGAGTCGAGGCACAGGCCGGGGTCGGCGGTGCTGCGCAGCTGTCCGTCGGTCTCGTACGACCACTGCTGGCCGGCCGACGACGAGCAGGTCTGCAGTTCGGCCTCGGCACCCTTGAGGGGCTTGTTGCCCTCGATGCCGATGCACAGGCCGGAGTCCACGTTGTGCAGGCGGCCGCTGAGCGTGCCCTGCGTGGTGTCGTTGGCGCCGACCCAGGAGGGGTTGGCGGACTCCTTGCCGGTGCCGGAGGCGCCGGTGGCCTGGTTCTCGGTCGTGCTCTTGGCGCCGCCTGAGCCACCGGCGGACCACAGGACGAGCGGGAGGACGACCAGTCCGCTCACGGTCAGCACGGCCGCGGTGAGGTTGCGGCGGCGGACACGGCGGGCCGCCTTGTGGGCCGATCTGAGTTCGCCGCGGCGCGGGCCGGAGCGCAGGGCCAGCTCGGTCGAGGCGGACGACATCTGCGCGGGCAGGTTGAGGCTGCCGGCCCTGACCTCCAGGTAGGCGCGTGCGCCCCAGCCGAGCACCGCTTCGGCGAGCGCCACGCCGAGTCCGGCGTTGAACTGGTTGAGCTGGTCGGCGGTGTGCCGGCAGTGCTTGCAGACCGTGAGGTGCATCCCGAGGTCCGGGTCGACCTCCGCGCCGCCGCGCCGGAAGGTGACGTCCAGCAGCCGGATGTAGAGCTGGCACTCGTCGTCGTGGGCGAGTTCGCGGTGGACCAGGAGGCATTCCTCGCGCAACCGGACGACGGCGCGGCCGAGTTCGATGCGGGCGCCCTCCTCGTCGAGGCCGACGAGTCCGGCGGCTATCGCGGTCGGCTCGTTCTCGACCTCCAGGTGCCACAGCAGGGTGCGCGCGGTCTGGGGCAGCCGCTGGAACGCCCGGGAGAGCAGGCGCCGTTCGGGCACCGGGAGCAGCCGGGCGGCGACGCGGTCGCCGTCGCCGGCCGCCGAGCGCAGGTCCGGGTGGAGCATTTCCTGGCGGCGGTCGGTGTCCCATTCCGCGGCGATACGGCGAACGGTGACCAGCACCTGGGGACGCCAGGCGGCGGTCGGTCCTGACTGCCGGAGGGATTCCCCGAAGAGCCGGGTGAAAGCGGCCGTGGTGAGCATTCCGGCGTGGTGCGGCCCGTCGGTGCACAGCCCCGCATAGGCGAAGGCGGCTTCCCAGTGCCGGTCCAGCAGTTCGCCGACCGGTTGCAGCGCTGGCGTCGTCCCCGTCCACTTCTTCAGCTCGGCGCTGAGCTGCTCGTCGGTCACTTCGAAGTGGTGAGCGGAAGTCGGGGAATTCGAGGGACCTGGGTCCGTCACGGCTGCATTCCTCCAGGTGAAACGCGGAATATAGTCCATACCGGCGGGCATGCGACTGTGCCGACGAGCCGACAGGGTCCGCCCGTCCGATTGAGGGCATCTCCGACATCCGCCTGGGGCAGCTCTTTTGAAGCAAGGGGAGTGGCGTACGGGAGCGGCCTCGTGCGTGCAGAGGGGAATCATCTAATGTCCGCACGCCGACAGGCACACCTTTGCACAGGTCAGCGAGACGGAACAAGGTCTTCCGCGGTTTTGTGCATTGCGTTCCGGCACCCCTCATTTGACGATTCGTCAATGGGGTCCGTTATGGGAATGCCACCGTATCCACACGGGAAATCCCCAAACCATTGGCCGGGTGCGACCGGGTGCGACCGGCACGCCGGTCGGGCACACCGGCGCTCCTCCCGTCTTCCCAGGTCATGTTCGAGCCGCCGGGCCTCTTGCCCGACCGGACGGTGGCGCCACGGGAGTTGACACCTGCCACTGCCGCACCGATGAGAGCGTTCACGGCCAACCAATAGGCGGGCGTCCAACCTCCTGACACTGTGGAGTGACACCCCACCGAGGAGGTCCCGCATGACAGCCACGGACATCGGCGCGTTCGAGGAGGACGGGTTCACGGTCGCGCGCGGATTGTTCAGCCACGACGAGATCGACCGGCTCCGCGACCGGTTCACGGCGCTGCACGCGGCGGGTCCGGTGCCCGGCCACTTCGCGCCGCGCGCCTCCGACGATCCGCTGCTGGCGTATCCGCGGGTGATGCACCCGCACGAGATCGACGAGCTCGCCCTGCGCTTCCTGCTGGACCCGCGGTTGCGGGACGTCCTGGAAACCCTGTTCGGCGAAGAGGTGCTGGCCGCGCAGAGCATGTTCTACTTCAAGCCACCCGGGGCCCGGGGCCAGGCGCTGCACCAGGACAACTTCTATCTGCGGGCCGAGCCCGGCACCTGTGTGGCCGCGTGGATCGCCTGCGACGAGATCGACCGGGACAACGGCGGCCTGGAGGTCGTGCCGGGCACCCATCGCATGGACGTGTTCTGCCCGGAGGAGGCCGATCCCGGGGTGTCCTTCGCGCGCGAGTACGTTCCTCCGCCGCCCGGGCTCTCGGCCGTGCCTGTCGACATGGCGCCCGGGGACGTCCTGTTCTTCAACGGCAGCCTGGTGCACGGCTCGCAGCCCAATCGCAGCGCGGACCGCTTCCGGCGTTCGTTCATCGGGCACTACGTGGGCCGCTCGGCCGACCGGATCGGGAGTTTCTACCGCACGATCACGATGAGCGGCGAACGGGTGCCGCTCGCGGAGAGCTCAGGAGCCGGTCCGTGCGGCACGGAGTTCGCACCGCACGGACCGCACTGACTCTTCGTAGCAACTCAGCCTGAAAACACGCCTGTTGACGAAGCGTCAGGAATGGCCGCTGATCGCGTGCGGAGCGTAGGGCCGCTCCAGTTCCTCGATCTCCTTGTCGCTCAGCTTCAGTTCGACGGCGGCGACGGCGTCCTCGATGTGCTGCGGCTTGGCCGCGCCGATGATCGGTGCGGCCACCGTGCCCTGGTGCAGCAGCCAGGCGAGGGCGACCTGGGCGCGCGGCACACCCCGGTCGCCGGCGATCCGGGTGACCGCCTCGACGATCGTCCGGTCGCCGTCCTGGTAGAGGCGGTTGCCGAAGTTGTCGGTGCTGCTGCGCTCGGTGGTGGTGCCCCAGTCCCGGGTGAGGCGGCCCCGGGCCAGCGGGCTCCAGGGCAGCACACCGACGCCCTGGTCCGCGCAGAGCGGCAGCATCTCGCGCTCCTCCTCGCGGTAGAGGAGGTTGTAGTGGTTCTGCATGGACACGAACTTGGTCCAGCCGTGCCGCTCGGCGATGTGCTGGTGCTTGGCGAACTGCCAGGCGTACATCGAACTCGCCCCGATGTAGCGGACCTTGCCCGCCTTCACCAGGTCGTGCAGCGCCTCCATGGTCTCCTCGACGGGGGTGTTCGGGTCGGCGCGGTGGATCTGGTAGAGGTCGACGTAGTCGGTGCCGAGGCGTTCGAGGCTGTGGTCGATCTCCGCCATGATCGCCTTGCGGGACAGTCCGGCGCCGTTGGGTCCCGGGTGCGTCCGGCCGTGCACCTTGGTGGCGAGCACGACCTCGTCGCGGCGGGCGAAATCGCGCAGTGCCCGGCCGGTGATCTCCTCGCTGGTGCCGTCGGAGTAGACGTTCGCGGTGTCGAGGAAGTTGATCCCGGCTTCCAGCGCCTGCCGGATCAGCGGGCGCGACGCCTCCTCGTCGAGGGTCCACTCGTGGGTGCCGCGGTCCGGAAGTCCGTAGGTCATGCAGCCCAGAGAGATCCGCGAGACGTCCAGGCCGGTCGAACCGAGCTTCACGTACTGCATCGTTGCTGCTCCTGCCGTCGAGTTCGGTACCGCTTTGGAGCGTACGACTTCGTGCGTGCTTGAAGGCGGGCACGTGCGGGGCCCTCGACCATGCGGGCGTCTCGTCACCGGCCCGGTGGCGCGGACGGCCACGGACGGCGACCCGCGCCACATCGCGCACGCGCCGACGGCAGCGGCGCCGCCGGTCGAGCGGGTCCGGGACCTGCGCGACGGCCTTGCGTGGGCGCTTGGAGAGTTGGCGCAGCCGGAGCTGCGGGCGCCGCCGTCCTCGGGCAGCGACCGGCGTCCGGCGTTGGTGTGACCGGCCCCGGCCGCGCGGCGTGGGAGCGGTCGGGCGGCCCGCGCGGGTGCGCATCCTCGGTGCGGACGACCGGCGCCCGGCCGGTCGTGGCCGTACGGGAGGAACGCCGTGCCGAGACGCTGGACCGGACTGAGGACCCTGCTGGGGGCGGCCGTGCTGCCGCTGGCCCTGGTGTCGCCCGCGTGGGGCGACACGGACCCGGCGCCGCCCCCGCCCGAGCCGCCGTCGACGCTGTGCGCGCCCGCGGGCACCCTGCACGGTCCGCGCGGTGCGCATGCCATGGTCAGTCTCTGCGCGGGCAGCGGCACCCCGACCATGGCGGTCTCGGCGCCCGCGACCTGCCGGCGGCTCCGGGCGACCGTCCACTACGCGTGCCGCACCTCGGGCACCTGGACCGCGCGGCGCGCCGGCGAGACGGTCGCGTCCGGCACCCTGCCCGGGTCGGGGCAGTATCCGGGGCCGGGGACGTACGACTTCACGGCCACCGTGCGCGTCCGCTCGATGCCCGAGGGGGTGGATGTGGAGGGCACCGTCCGCGCGACGCTCACCCTGACCGCGCCCCGGCCGAAGGCGACGCACGGCATCGAGGTCGACCGGAGCACACTGGCGCCGAACTCCGTGACCACGCTGACGTACACGGTTCAGCGGCACAGTGACGAGGGCGACGGCAGCGCGCGGTTCGGGCTCATCGCGGAGGAGGGCACGGGGGCGGAACTGACCACGACCGACCCCCGCTGCGTCAACCCGCTGATCGGCCGACACCCGGCCCAGGACCGGCTCCCGCACGCCCTCGACTGCGCACTCACCGATCTCCAGCCGGGGCACCCGGACACCGTGGTGGTCCAGGTCACCCTCAAGTCCCGCTGTTCCACGGTGGTTTCGAAGCTGGGCTACTGGATGCCGCAGGGCCAGACGCTCTACACCGGGGGCATGCTGGCCGGGCCCACGGTGACCTGCGCCTAGAGCAGGTCCAGCGCCTTGGTCCAGCCGAACTCCGGCCGCCCGCCGTCCTCCTGGGCCGCGCCGGAGTACGGCTCGCCGAAGCGGACGCCCATCTCGCGCAGCCGTGCGAGGCTCGCCCGGTAGGCGGGGTGGGCGGCCAACGCGTCGCCCACACAAGGGAGTACGACGGTCGGGACACCGAGCCCGTACGCCTCGCAGAGGGTGCCGAGGGCGAGGGTGTCCGCCGTGCCGGACGCCCATTTGTTGATCGTGTTGAAGGTGGCGGGCGCGACGACCACCGCGTCCGGGGACGGAAAGGGCCGCGGATCCCCGGGAGTTCGCCACGCCGAACGGATCGGGCGGCCGGTCTGCGCCTCGACGGCGGCCGTGTCGAAGAAGCCGCCCATCGCGACCGGGGTCGCGAAGACCCCGACCTCCCAGCCCCGCTCCTGCGCGGCGGCTATCAGCCTGCCGACGTCCACGGCGACACCGGCGGCGCAGACGACGACGTAGAGAAAGGGTTTCCCGTCCGGTTCGGTCATCCGGGAACCCTACTGAAGCGGGAAAGGCCGCCCGCGTTCGGCTTCCGGGCGCGCCCCGAACACACGCCGTTCCTTCTCCTCGATACGTGTGTCGTTGATGCTGGCCTCGCGCCGGGTCATCAGGCCGTGCTCGTCGAACTCCCACAGCTCGTTGCCGTACGACCGCCACCACTGCCCGTCGGCGTCCCGGCACTCGTACTGGAAGCGGACCGCGATGCGGTTGCCGTCGTAGGCCCAGAGGTCCTTGCGCAGGGCGTACTCGTGCTCGCGCTCCCACTTGGCGGTGAGGAACTCGACGATCTCGGCGCGGCCGGTGACGAAGGTGTCGCGGTTGCGCCAGACGGAGTCCTCCGAGTAGGCGAGCGCGACCCGCCGCGGGTCACGGGTGTTCCAGGCGTCCTCGGCGGCCTGCACCTTCTGGGCAGCGGTCTCACGGGTGAAGGGCGGGAGGGGCGGGCGGTCGGCCATGGTCGTCTCCAGAGTGGGGAGCAAGGGCGAGAACGAGCGTTCTCCGGACGACTGCTAACGTAGAGAACGGTCGTTCTCACGTCAAGGAGGGGTCGTTTCATGGACAGTGCGGTCGCCCGGGAACAGGCGCTGGACGCCGCCGAGAAGCTGTTCTACGGCCGGGGCGTCCAGGCCGTCGGCATGGACGCCGTCCGCACCGCCTCCGGGCTCTCCCTCAAGCGCCTCTACCAGCTCTTCCCGGCGAAGGACCAGTTGGTGGAGGCGTATCTCGAACGGCGCGACCTGCGCTGGCGAGCACGCCTCGCCGAGCACGTCGAGCGGCACGATGATCCACGGGAGCGAGTTCCGGCCGTCTTCGACTGGCTGGAGGAGTGGTTCGGCGAGGCCGGCTTCCGGGGCTGCGCGTGGATCAACTCCTACGGCGAGCTGGGCGCGAGCTCGGAGCGCGTGGTGGCCCAGGTCCGGGCGCACAAGCGGGCGTTCCGCGACTATCTGGCCGGTCTCGTGGCGGACGCCGGGCTGCCCGCCGCACTGACCGGGCAGGTGTTCCTGCTGGCCGAGGGGGCCATGGTCACGGCGGGCATCACCGGGAGCACGGAGCCGGCGGCGGAGGCTCGCGAGGCGGTCCGGTCGCTGCTGCGGGCCGCCTGAGTCAGTCGGCGGCGAGTGCCGTCAGCGTGGCGCGGGCCCGGGCGAGGGAGGCGGCCGCCAGGTCCTCCAGGCCTGCCAGGTGGGGCATGACGTCGACCCGGGTCAGCTGGGCGGCGACGAGGTGTAGATGCTCCGGCGGTACGCCCAGGTTGCCGAAGTAGGCCTTCAGGTAAGGCGTTTGGAAGTCGAAGTGCTCGCGCGGGGTGCCGGGGCCGTAACCGCCGCCGCGGGCCATGACCACGATCACGCGGGTGTCGCGCAGCAGGCTCTCGCCGGTGTCCGGATCGGTGAGCGCGCCGGGGAAGGTGACGCGGTCGATCCACGCCTTGAGGGCCGCGGGGATCGAGAGGTTGTACATCGGGACACCGAGCAACAACGTGCCGGCGGCGACGAGTTCGGTGAGGTACGGGCGGGTCAGGTCCCACTCGCGCTGCTCGGCGGCGCTCTCGATCAGCGCGGGGACCTTGGCCGGCGGGACGAAGCCCTCGCGTTCCACGCGGCGGCCGAGGGTGGTGTAGGCGGGGGTGATGGGCGGCACCGGTTCGGCGGAGAGGTCGCGGTGGCGGTGGGCCGGCGCGCCGTGGATCCGCGCGAAGGTGTCGGTGAGTTGCCTGGTCACGGAGTCGGCGGCGGTGTCGGCGCTGGAGTCGATGTGCAGCAGCACGGTGTGGTCACCTCGGTCGGTTCGGGTGCGTCGGAGGGGTGACGGAGCACGACGAGGAAAGGTGACCCATGCACGGGCACGACGAACTGGCGCGGCGGTTCGAGGCGGAGCGCGGGCGGCTGCGGGCCGTCGCCCACCGCATGCTGGGCTCGCTCGCCGAGGCGGACGACGCGGTCCAGGAGGCCTGGCTGCGGCTGAGCCGCGCGGGCGACGACGACATCGACAACCTCGCCGCGTGGCTGACGACGGTCGTCTCCCGTGTCTGCCTCGACATGCTGCGCACCCGCGCGTCCCGGCGGGAGGATCCGTACGGCGACGGGCTCCCCGAGCCGAACGCCGCCGAGCTGCCCGAGGACGAGGCCGTGCTCGCCGACTCGGTGGGGCTCGCGCTGCTGGTGGTACTGGACACCCTGGGGCCGGCCGAGCGGGTCGCGTTCGTGCTGCACGATCTGTTCGCGGTGCCGTTCGACCGGATCGCGGCGGTGCTGGACCGTTCGCTGCCCGCCGCGAAGAAGCTCGCCGGCCGGGCCCGGCACAAGGTGCGGGGCACACCGGTGGTACCGGGCGCGGAACTGGACCGGCACCGGGAGGTCGTCGCGGCCTTCCTCGCCGCCGCGCGGGGCGGTGACCTCGGCGCGCTGCTCGACGTCCTGGCCCCGGACGTGGTCCGGCACGCCGAACCGGCCGCGCTGCCGCCCGGTGTCCCCGCCGAGCTGCGTGGGGCCCGGGCGGTCGCCGAGGGGACGGTACTGCTGCGCGACCGCACCCGGTTCGCCGTGCTCGCCCTCGTCGACGGGGACGCGGGCATCCTGGTCGCGCCGGGCGGACGGCTGCTGCTCGCCCTGCGGGTGAGCGTCGAGGGCGGGCGGGTCGCCGCGTACGAGGTGATCGCGGACCGGGGGCGGCTGCGGGGTGTCGAGGTGGCGGTGCTGGGGACAGGGGGCTGACCGGCGCGTGCGAGGCCCCGATCGGCCCGCCGTGTCAGTCGGTCACCGTGATCGCGGTGACCGGGCAGGCGCGGGCCGCCTCGCGGAGCATCGGGTCGCCGGCGCCGTCCTCCTTGCCGGGCAGCACCGTGCTGTAGCCGTCGTCGTCCTGGGTGAAGACGCCCGGGGCGGCCAGGGCGCACTGGCCCGCCCCGATGCAGAGGTCCTTGTCGATGTGGATTTCGGTGTGCATGGAACGCAGCCTCTTACCAGGTCACGGGGAGTTCCAGCATCCCCTGGATCGTGTCGCCCGGTTTGAAGGGGATCTCCTCCGCCGGTGCGGCCAGGCGCAGCGTGGGCAGCCGGTCGAAGAGGGTGCGCAGGGCGATCTCCAGTTCGGCGCGGGCCAGGTTCTGGCCGAGGCACTGGTGGATGCCGAAGCCGAACGCGATGTGGTGGCGGGCGGGCCGGTGCCAGTCCAGGGCGTCCGGGGCGGTGTAGACGGTCTCGTCGCGGTTGACGACCGAGGTCGAGAAGAGCACTCCCTCGCCGGCCCGGATCGTCTCGCCGTCCACCTCGATGTCCTCGACGGCCAGCCGCATCAGCCCGTCCACGATCGACAGCGACCGCATCAGCTCCTCGACCACGTCCGGCAACAGCCGTGGGTCGTCCCGCAGTTCGGCCAGCCGCTCGGGATGACGCAGCAGCGTGAACGTGCCGAGGGAGATCATGTTCGCGGTCGTCTCGTGTCCCGCGACCAGGAGGATGAGGCCGAGGGCGCTCAACTCGGCCCGGTCCAGGCCCCCTTCGTTCAGCTGCTCCCGGACGAGGTCGTCCAGCAGTCCCTCACCCGGTTCCCGCTGCTTGCGGTCGATCAACTCACCCAGATAGTCGTCGAGTTGGGCGCGTGCGTCCTGGCTGTCCTCGGGACCGGGGCCGCGCAGCAGCCGCCTCGACTGCTCTTCGAAGAACTCGTGGTCGGCGTACGGGACGCCGAGCAGCCCGCAGATCACCATCGAGGGCACGGGCAGCGCGAACGCGGGCACCAGGTCGGCGGGCCCGCCCCGGGCGATCATCGCGTCCAGCCGTTCGTCGACGATCCGCTGGATGTCGGGCCGCATCGCCGTGGCACGTTTGACGGTGAAGCCGGGGATCATCATGCGGCGCTGGGTGCGGTGCTTGGGGTCGTCGACGCCGACGAGTGCGGCCGTACGGTTCCGGAACGCCGCGAAGCGTGGAGTGGTGGCGGGGAAGCCGGGCCGGGTGCGGTCGGCGGACAGGCGCTGGTCGGCGAGCAGCGCGCGGGCGGTGGCGTGGCCGGTGACCAGCCAGGCCGGGCGGCCGTCGTAGAGGGTGACGCGGGTCAGCGGACGGTCGGCGCGGAGGGGGTCGTAGCCGGTGGGCGGGTGGTAGGGGCAGGTGCGGCTCTGGGGGAAGGCGACGGGTTCGGTCAGGTCGGTCGGAGCTGTCAGATCCGTCAGATCCGTCATGGAAGACCTCGCAGACGAAGAGTGCGTCGTGCCGATCTTCATTAGATGCCCGAGGCACCTATGGAGCCACCTTAAGTTCGGCCAGATCGGTGGTCCCTACAATCTGGCTGAACCTGACGGTCCGGTTCGCGCGGTTCCGGTCCTCGTACACGTGGTGACGGACGCTCAGCCCGTCCCGGACGGTGGGGTGCGGGGCGAATCTGGCGCGATACGGCCGTCCGGTGGACCCGGCGGTCAGCCGGATCTCGCCGAACACGAACGCGTGGCCGAAGTGAGCCGCGGTGTGGATGAATCGCGCGTCCGCTGGTGTTGAATCTCGGTGCGAGACAGCCGTAGAACGCGAGATGGGACGGATGCCATGCCTCTTGAGGGCGAGTACGAACCCAGCCCGACGCAGTGGGTGCGCGACCAGGTGGAGCTGTACGAGAGCTCCGGCGGCACCAAGGGGACGACCTTGAGCGACACGGGTCTGCCCGTCATCCTGCTGACGACCGTGGGCGCCAAGAGCGGGAAGATCCGGAAGACCCCGCTGATGCGGGTCGAGCACGACGGACGGTATGCCGTGGTCGCCTCGCAGGGCGGCGCGCCCAAGCACCCGGTCTGGTACTTCAACATCCAGGCCGACCCCCGGGTGGAGCTTCAGGACGGCCCGCAGAAGTGGGACCTCACCGCCCGCGAGGTCACCGGCGAGGAGAAGGCCCTGTGGTGGGAGCGGGCGGTCGCCGCCTATCCCCCGTACGCCGAGTACCAGAAGAAGACGGACCGGCAGATCCCCGTCTTCGTCCTCGAACCGGCCGACGGAAGCTGACGCCGGGAGTCGTTCCGCGCCCGCGAAGAAAATTCTTGTTCCGAGGCGCATGAACCGCCTCCCGCCGGGCAGCCGACGTTCAGGCCCCGCCGCGCTCCCCCGTCGCGGCGGGGCTTTCCGCTGCCTCCCGCGCGGGCCGGTCGGTGATGTCGAGGAAGATCTCGCCGGTCTCGGACACCGCGCGGCCGAGCGATCGCTTGATGCGCATGGACACCTCCTCGACCCGTTCGCTGTCCATGCCGGGCACCAGGTCGATCCGGGCGGCGACCATCGTCGAGTCGAGCCCCATCCGCATCGTGAACAGCGCTTCCACGCTGTCGATCTCGGGCTCCGCCGCCAGCAGCGAGCGGATCCTGTCGCTCAGTTCGGGGTCGACGGCCTCACCGATGAGCTGGTCCCGGGCGTCGCGGCCCAGGCGGTAGGCGACGTAGCCGAGCAGCATGCCGATCGCGATCGACGCCGAGGCCTCCCACACCACCTGGCCGGTGATCATGTGCAGCGCCATGCCGATGATCGCGAGGGTCACGCCGAGCACGGCCGTGCCGTCCTCGGCGACGACGGTCCGCAGTGCGGGGTCGCGCAGGGCCTCCATACCGCCGCCCTGGGCGCGCACCTGATGCAGGGCCCGCAGCAGCGAGACGCCCTCCACCACGAGGGACACGGCGAGCACGACCAGGCCGACCACATAGCCGGTGGACGTCTCCTCCGCGCCATTGCGCAGGGCCTCGATCCCCTGGAACACGGAGAAGCAGGCGCCCATCACGAAGATCCCGACGGCCGCGAGGAGCGACCAGAAGAACCGCTCCTTGCCGTAGCCGAAGGGGTGCCGCTGGTCGGCGGGGCGACGACTGCGGCGCAGGGCGGCGAGGAGGAAGACCTCGTTGAGGCTGTCGGCCACCGAGTGCGCGGCCTCCGACAGCAGCGCGGGCGAGCCCGCGACCAGACCGCCGACGGCCTTGGCGGCCGCGATCACCAGGTTGGCGGCGAGGGCGACGAGGACGGTGACCCGGGTCTTCCGGTCCGTGGCACCGTCGGATTCCTGCTCTGTCGTACGGTCGGACGCTGTGTCGCTCATCTACGCCGACTGCCCCTGAGGGTGCTGCTCACACCCACTACCGAACCCCCGGTTTCAATGGCACCGTCAGGGTGCCGACCGGCACGTGCACAGAAGGAGACCACCGTGGCCAAGAGCAAGAAGAAGAAACTACCCCTCGTCTACCAGCCCGTCGGTCTCGTCCTGGGCATGGCGAGCGGCGCCCTCGCGGGCCGTGCCTTCCGTGCCGCGTGGAAGGCGATACGGCACGAGGAGGACGCCCCCGATCCGCTGGACCGGGACCGCGGCTGGGGTGAGATCCTGTTCGCCGCCGCGCTCCAGGGCGCCCTGTTCGCGGTGGCGCGCAGCGCGGCGGACCGGACCGGGGCGAAGGCCATCGAGCGGTCGACCGGCGTCTGGCCGGCGAAGGACAAGGGCGGCCGGGAGTAGGCGAGTTGAGGGGCCTCGGCGCTACTCGGACGTCGTGGACGGCACCGGGCGCAGGGTGAAGGAGTGGCCGGCCGGGTCCGCGTAGACGCGCTCCTCGTACGGGCCCGGCATGTCCTTGGTCTCCAGCGCGCGTCCGCCGAGGCCGATGATCCTGCGCTCTGCCTCGTCCAAGTCCTCCACCAGGAAGTCCAGGTGGACCTGCTGGTTGTTCTCGGCGCGGGGCCAGCTGGGCGGGATGGCGCCGGCGTCGCGGCGGAACGCCAGCCGGGTGCCGTCGGCGCCCCTGATCTCCACCTGGTCCAGCGAGATGTCCGTCTGTTCGCCGTCGAGCAACTCCGTGTAGAACACGGCGAGTTTCTCCGGCTCGACCGCGTCGAGCACCACGAAGCTTGCGTTGACGAGTGCCATGGTTCCTCCGAGAATTCAGGCGCGCAAGCGTCGAGTCCGGTTGCCACGCACCCAACGGGTATCCCCGTTCGGCGAGTTGATGCCGGACGCCCGCGCCGAACCGGCGGACGTTCAGTGCTCCCCGGCCGCCCGGATCTCGGCGAGCCGCGCCGCCGCCGCGCTCAGCAGCAGGTCCTGCGCCGCCGGGTAGGAGCTGTGCCGCATGGTGGCCACGAGGTGGCGGGCCGTGGCCGCGATGTGCGGGTGGGTGTCGGCGGGCAGCCGGGCGTACGTCGCCCGCCATACGGCGGCCTCGGCGTCGCGGGCGGGCTTCGGCAGTGCCGTGTTCGCGGAGTCGAGGGCGCCGAAGGCGAGGGCCTGATCGACGTAGGCGTGGTAGATCCGCACCGCGTCGGCGTCGGGGAAACCGGCCCCGCGCAGCACTCCGAGGATGGTCTCCACGGCCTGGATCTCGTACACCCGCCCGGTCACCCGGTAGGAGCTGAGCATCGCGGCTCGCGGGTGCGCGAGCGCGCCCGCGTGCATGCGCAGGCCCAGGTCGCGCAGGTCGGCCAGCCAGTCGCCGGTGGGGTGCCAGGTGCGCAGGGTGCGGCCGATCAGTTCGTCGGCGACGGCCAGCATCAGGTCGTCGGTGTGCCGGAAGTAGCGGTAGAGGGAGCTGGGGTCGGCGCCGAGGGCGCGGCCGAGACGGCGTACGGAGAGGGCCTCCGCGCCGTGTTCCTCGATCAGTCTGAGGGCGGTTTCGACGATCAGTTCCTCGGACAGGACCACGCCCTGCTTGGTGGGGCGTCTGCGCCGCCGGTCGGCGGCCGGGACGACACGCTCGCTCATCCGGCACCTCCTCGCTCCTCGGTTCCGGGTGCCCGCACCTTATGACAACACCGTTGACCTGTTAAGGGCCCAGGCAGTTTCATGTGCGTTCACCGGGGCCGTTCGGGCCCCCCGGTGCGAGCGGAGAGCACGCCATGATCGACACGCCAGCCCCGTCGGGGCCCGCACTGCGCAAGTCCCTCGGTCTGCTGGACGGCGTCGCCATCGCCGCGTCCAGCACCGCCGCGACCACCAGCATCGGCATCGGTCTGGGTGTGACCGCCGGGGTGGTCGGGCTGCATCTGCCGGCCATCATGCTGCTCGCCTTCCTGCCGATCCTGGGCATCGCGGGCGCCTACTCCCGCCTCAACAAGGTCGAGCCGAACGCGGGCAACGGCTATGTGTGGGTGGGCCGTTCACTGACCCCGTGGCTCGGTTTCCTGGTCGGCTGGGTCAACATCGTCGCGACGATCGCGTTCCTCGCGTACACGACGGCGGTCACCGGCTCGGCGATGATCCAGCTCGCCGGGGAGGCCGGACTGCACCGGTTGGCCGGTCTCGCCCTCGATCCGGGCTCGACGGCCCAGACCACCGCCGTCGGCATCTTCGTCCTGGTCGCCGTCACCCTGACCGCCGTCACCGGCGTCCGCACCGCGGCCCGCCTCCAGACCGGACTGCTGGTCTTCGAGTACGTCGTCCTGCTCGGCTTCTGCGGCTACGGCATCGTCACCGGCCCGCACGCCTTCAGCCTGAGCTGGTTCGACCCCTTCGCGATCCCCTCGGCGTCGGCGCTCGCGCAGGGACTGCTCCTGTCGGTGTTCTGCTACTGGGGATTCGAGGCCGCGTTCACCGTGAACGAGGAGGTACGCGACCCGCGCGACGCGTCCCGGGCCGGGCTGATCACGCTCGTGACGATGCTGGGGCTGTTCCTGCTCGGCTCGATCGCCTTCCAACGGGTGCTGTCCGAGGGCGAATTGGCGGGCCACGGCGCTCAGGGCCTGGCCTACTTCGGCGACCGGCTCGCGTCCCAGCCACTGGCCGCGCTGCCCCTGGTCGCGCTGATGTTCTCGGCGGTCGCGTCCCTCCAGGCCGGCGTGATCCCCACCGCCCGGGGCATGTTCGCGATGAGCCGCGACCGCACGCTCGGACCCGTCTGGTCCAAGGTCAGCGCGCGCTACGGCACCCCGGCCCTCGGCACCCTGCTGATCGGCGCGCTGGCGACGGCGGTCGCCGCACTGGCGCTGGTGATACCCCGCCTCGCCGACATGATCATGGCGACGGTGAACGCCGTCGGCATCGTCGTCGCCCTCTCCTACGCGCTCACCGCCCTCGCCGCCGCCGTACGCTTCCGTTCCCTCCTCCAGGAGGACTGGCGGCAGGGAATCCGAGCGGTGGTGCTGCCCACGCTGAGCGCCCTGGCCCTGCTGGGGCTCGGCGGCTACCTCGCCTGGTCCTTCTACACCTCGACCGACCACCTCGAAGTCAGCGCGGACAACGGCTGGTTCCTGCTGCTGACCCCGGCGGCGATGATCGCGTCGGGATTCGTGGCCGCCGCCTGGGCGAAGTGGGTACGCAAGTCGCCCTACTTCCAGTCCGGTCGGGGCACCGACGCCGACGCCCCGCAGCTGCTCGCCACCTCTTCATGACTCCCGCAAGGAAACGGACCATGCACGCAGACCTCCTCTTCACCAACGGCCCCGTCCTCACCCCCGGGGGCCGCGCGGCGACCGCCGTGGCCGTCACCGGCGACCGCATCACGGCCGTAGGACATGCCGAGGTGCACGACCTCGCCGGTCCTGGCACTCAACTCGTCGATCTGGCGGGGCGGTTGCTGCTGCCCGGGTTCCAGGACGCGCATGTGCATCCGGTGCCGGCGGGGCTGGAGCTGACCCAGTGCGATCTGACGGGGACCAGGACCGCGGCGGACACGCTCGCCGCCGTGCGTGCCTATGCGGACGCGCACCCGGAGCGGGAGTGGATCACCGGGGGCGGGTGGTCCATGGAGGCGTTCGAGGGCGGCACGCCGACGAAGGATCTGCTGGACTCGGTCGTACCGGACCGGCCGGTGTATCTGCCCAACCGGGATCATCACGGCGCGTGGGTCAACAGCCGGGCCCTGGAGCTGGCCGGCATCACGCGGGACACCGTCGATCCGGCGGACGGGCGGATCGAGCGGGACGCGTCGGGTGAGCCTGCTGGAACGCTCCAAGAAGGGGCGATGCAGCGTGTCGGCAGGCTCACGCCACCGACCACACCCGCCGACCGCCTGGCCGCGCTGCTGCACGCCCAGCGGCATCTGCACGCGCTCGGTGTCACGGCCTGGCAGGACGCGATCGTCGGGAAGTTCGCGGGGATGGCCGATCCGGCGGACGCGTATCTGACCGCGGCCCGCGACGGCTCGCTCACCGCGCGCGTGGTCGGCGCGCTGTGGTGGGACCGGGAGCGCGGGGCCGAGCAGATCCCCGAACTCGCCGAGCGGCGGGCCGCGTTGAGCCACGGCCGGTTCCGGGCGGGCAGTGTGAAGCTGATGCTGGACGGGGTCGCCGAGACCGGTACCGCCGCCCTGCTCGATCCCTATTTCGACAAGTGCGGCTGCGCCACGGGCAATCGCGGCACGAGCTTCATCGACCCGGACCAACTGCCCAAGTACGTCACCGAGTTGGACGCGCTCGGATTCCAGTGCCACTTCCACGCGCTGGGCGACCGGGCCGTACGGAACGCGCTGGACGCGGTCGAGGCGGCTCGGGAGGCGAACGGGCCGAGTGACACGCGGCCTCATCTCGCACACCTCCAGGTGGTGCACCCGGACGACGTGGCGCGGTTCGCGCGGCTGGGTGCGGTCGCGAACATCCAGCCGCTGTGGGCGGCGCACGAACCGCAGATGGACGAGCTGACGATTCCGTTCCTCGGGCCCGAACGGGCTTTGTGGCAGTACCCGTTCGGGGCGCTGCTGCGGTCCGGGGCCACGCTCGCGGCGGGCAGCGACTGGCCGGTGAGCAGTCCCGATCCGCTGCAGGGCATCCATGTCGCGGTCAACCGGGTCGAACCCGGAAGCACCGGGCCGGTGTTCCTGCCCGGCGAGCGGATCGGGCTCACCGAGGCGCTCACGGCGTACACCGCGGGTTCGGCGTACGCGAACCATCTGGACGACACCGGCCGGGTGGAGGAGGGGGCGTTGGCGGATCTGGTGGTCCTGGACCGCGATCCCTTCGCCGCTCCGCCGGAGGAGATCGCGCAGACGCGGGTGGCGCTCACCTATGTGGGAGGGGCGGAGGTGTACGCGGCCGACGGGGCCTGACCCGAGTGGTCGTTCATGGACAGGTGTCCAGCTATAGTGGACACCTGTCCATTACAACGAAGGGTCGGCTGATCGTGGAAACGCTCGCGAACGTGCTGGTGGGCCTGGTGGCCGCGCTGCATCTGTACATCCTGGTGCTGGAGATGTTCCTGTGGGAGAAGAAGCCCGGGCGCGGACTGCACGGCTTCGACCCCGACATGGCAAGAGCCACCGCGCCGCTGGCCGCCAACCAGGGGCTGTACAACGGCTTCCTCGCCGCGGGTCTGATCTGGGGCCTGATCGCCGCCGACCCGACCGGCTTCCGCGCCCAGGTGTTCTTCCTGAGCTGTGTCGTGGTCGCGGGCGTCTACGGCACGGTGACGGCGAACCGGCGCATCCTGTTCGCGCAGGCGCTGCCCGGCGCGCTGGCCCTGGCCGCCGTACTGATCGCCCGGTGAGCCGCGCCGAGCCCGAGGACCCGCGGGCCGCCCGCACCCGGGCACGGCTGCGCCGGGCTCTCCTCGACGAGTGCGCCGAACACCCCCTGGAGGAGGTCGGCGTCGCCGCCCTGGTGCGCCGGGCCGGGGTCGGCCGGGCCACGTTCTACGTCCACTACGACAGCCTGGAGGCGCTCGCGGTCGACGCCTGCGCGGACGTCGTACGGGACGCGGTGGAGGCACTGCACGCCTGGCGCGGCCGTCCCGACCCGGTGCACGCGCCGCCCGCGCTGCCGGAGTTCTTCGCCGGGCTGCTCCCCCACGCGGCCCTGTACCGCGCCCTGTTGAGCCCGGGCGGCGGTGGTCCGCTCGGCCGGGTGCTGCACCGGGACCTGCGCGCCTACAGCCTCCGGGAGCGCGAACTCGCGGGCGCGGCGGACGCCCCGCTGGTCGCCTCGGCCGTCGCCGGGACCTTCGGCGGGGTCCTGGCCGACTGGCTGCACGGGCTGCTGGAGGGCACGCCGGAGGAAATCGCCGACCAGGTATGGCAGTTGCTGGTGGCGCTGCACATGAGCCGGTGACGAGGGTTCACTGGCAGGCCTGTCCGTGGTTCACCACCGGCCAGGCCTCCACGCCGTCCGGTGTGCGGACGTACGCCTTCGACGTGTCGGCCGTGAGCCACAACTCCCAGTCCTGGTACCGGTATCCGGTGTCACGGGCAGTCGCGGGCATGGAGACGTCGCCGTCGTAGGGGGCGGTGAGCATCCCGGCCGGGAGCACCTTGTCCAGATCGCGGGCGTACAGCCTGCCCGTCTTCCCCTTGCCGGTCTGCAGGAAGTGCGCCTTCCGCCAGCCGCAGTGCGCGGACCCCGCCGAACTGCTCACCACCGTGGTCGGCACCCGCTTCCCGTGCCTGTCGGTCCAGATCTCGTAGCCGTGCGCCTTGGTGAAGCTCGCCGGGAATTCGGCCGGGTCGCAGGAGGCACTGGTCTCCGGCCCCCAACCCGGCCTGTTCTTACGGTCCTTGGCGACGACGACGGCGACCTTGGTACGGCCGTCGACGTCGTAGGAGAACAGGACGCGCCCGCTCTCCTTGCGCTCGACGCGATAGCCCGTGCGCGGGACCTCCGGCTGCTCCATGTCGAAGTACGCCCGCAGGCCGCCCTCGGGGGTCTTGCCGCCGTCGCCCTCGCTCCACCCGTCGGCGCCGCCGCCCTCGTACATCGCCCCGTCGCACTCCAGCGCCCGGCCGGCCGCACCCGACTTGTCGGAGCCGGTGGCCGCCACGTACAGCGGCCCGTCGTAGGGTGTGGCCGGCGGTGTGCCCGTGACCACGACGTCCTCCCCGCCCTTGGTGCCACATCCCACCGCGGTCACCGCCACCAGCACGGCGACCACCCCGAGCCCTCTGCGCATGCCCTGCCCCCTCACGTCTTGTTCCTACGACGCACGGGCGGCCCGAAACGTTGGGGTTCAGCGGGCTTCCTGGAACGTACGCCGGTAGGCCTGCGGGGAGACCCCGATCGCCGCGTGCAGATGCTGGCGCAGGGACGCGCCGGTCGCGAAGCCGACCCGGCCGGCGATCTGGTCGACCGACAGGTCGCTGGCCTCCAGCAGGTCGCGGGCGCGGGCGATCCGCTGCTGGGTCAGCCAGCGGCCGGGGCTGAGGCCGACCTCGTCGTTGAAGCGGCGGGCGAAGGTGCGCAGGCTCATGCCGGCGTGGCGGGCCAGGTCGTTGAGGGCGAGGGGCTCGTCGAGGCGGGTCAGGGCCCAGTCACGGGTGGCGGCCGTACTGGTGGCGCCGGAGTCCGGCACCGGCTGCTGGATGAACTGGGCCTGACCGCCGTCTCGGAACGGCGGGACGACACAGCGGCGGGCGACCGTGTTGGCGAGTTCGCCGCCGTGGTCCGTGCGCACGATGTGCAGACAGACGTCGACCCCGGAGGCCGCGCCCGCGGAGGTGAGGATCCGGCCGTCCTGCACGAAGAGCACGTCCGGGTCCAGATCGACCTGCGGATACAGGGCCCGGAAGCGGTCCACGACCTGCCAGTGGGTGGTGGCGCGGCGACCGTCGAGGAGACCGGCGGCGGCGAGCACGAAGGCGGCCGTGCAGATGGACACGATCCGCGCGTCCGGGCGGATCCGGGCCAGTGCGGCGCCGACCTCGGCGGGCAGCCCGTCCGGGATGCCCGAGGACGCCATGGAGGCGACCACGACCGTGTCCGCCGTCTCCAGCACCTCGGGTCCGTGCTCCACCGCGACCGAGAAGTCGGCGTCGGTACGCACCGGACGGCCGTCGACAGTGCAGGTCAGCACCTCGTAGCGGCCGTCGGCGGCACCGAGGATACGGCTGGGGATGCCCAGTTCGAAGGGGTAGACGTTGTCGAGCGCCAGGACGACGACGCGTTCCACATGCTGCATGGCATGATTCTATCGAAGGTTGGCCATCGTGCCATTTTCTTGTCGTGCGGGATCCGGCAGGCTCCATGAACATGAGCACTGTGAACACCATGCGCGTCATCACACAGCACGTCCTCGGCGATCCCGAGGTCCTCGAAGTCGCCGAGGTCGAGCGGCCCGCGCCGCGCCCGAACGAGATCCTGATCAAGGTGCGGGCCGCCGGACTCAACCCGACCGACTGGAAGCACCGGAAGACCGGCGGATTCCTCGGCGAGCCCCCGTTCGTCCTCGGCTGGGACGTCTCCGGCGTCGTGGAGGCCGTCGGTGTCGGGGTCGCCCGCTTCAAGGCCGGCGACGAGGTCTTCGGGATGCTGTCCTACCCGTGGGGCCACGGCTCGCACGCCGAGTACGTCGCCGCCCCGGCCCGCGACTTCGTCCACAAGCCGGCCGCCATAGACCATGTCCAGGCGGGCGCGCTGCCCCTGGTCGCGCTGACCGCCTGGCAGGCGCTGGTGGAGAACGCGGACGTCCAGCCGGGCCAGCGGGTGCTGGTCCATGCGGCTGCCGGCGGGGTCGGCCATGTGGCCGTGCAGATCGCCAAGGCACGCGGCGCGTACGTGATCGGTACGGCGAGCGCGGGCAAGCACGAGTTCCTGCGCGAGCTGGGCGTGGACGAGGCGATCGACTACAGGGAGACCGACTTCGCCGAGGCGGTGAAGGACGTGGACGTCGTCCTGGACACGGTCGGCGGCGAGACCGGGCTCAAGTCGCTGCGGGTGCTGCGGCCGGGCGGGATCGTGGTGTCGATCATTCCGATCGGCAAGGACGACTTCCACGAGGAGGCCGAGCGGCTCGGTGTGCGGGCGGTCCGGATGCTCGTCGACGCGGACCGCGCCGACATGGAGGCCGTCGCGGAGCTCGTCGCGGCGGGGAAGCTGCGCGCGACGATCGCCGGGGCGTTCCCGCTGGCCGAGGCCGCCGAGGCACACAGGCTCGGCGGCACCGGCCGGACTTCGGGCAAGCTGGTGCTGACGGTCGACTGAGCGGAGGCCGGCGGGTCAGAAGGTGAGCACGGGCTTGATCGCCTTGCCCGCGCTCATGTCCCGTACCGCCTGGTCGATGTCCGCGAACGGATAAGTGGTGATCAGGCGGTGCAGCGGGAGCCGCCCCTCCTTCACCAGCCGCACGAGCGCGGGGATGAAACTCTGCGTCTCGCTGTCGCCGAGGGTGAGGCCCTCGATGCGCCTGCCGGGGAGCAACCCGTTGACGTCCAGGGCGACTTCACTGCCGAACGGCGGCGCCCCCACGACGACCAGGGTGCCCCGGGCGGCGAGCGCGTCGGCGCCCTGGCGCAGGACGGCGACACTGCCGGTGGTCTCCACGATGCCGTCCGCACCCTGCCCGTCCGTCAGCACCGCGAGGGTGTCGCCGAGGTCGGCCTCACCGGCGTTGACGGTGTGGGTGGCGCCCAACTCCTTTGCCAGCAGAAGGCGTTCGGCGACCTTGTCGACGGCGATGATCCGGGTGGCCGGGGTGAGCGCGGCGGCCATCACCGCGGACAGGCCGACCGCCCCGGCACCGAGCACCACGACCGTGTCGCCGAGCCGGGGCTTGAGGACGTTCCAGACGGCGCCGACCCCTGTCTGGACTCCGCAGCCCAGCGGGGCGATCGACTCCAGCGGTACGTCCGGGTCGACCTTGACGAGGCTGCGCTCGTCGACCAACGCCCGCTCGGCGAACGAGGATTGACCGAAGAAGTGCCCGCCGAGAGGCTCGCCGTCGCGGCTGATGGTGCTGCTGCCGTCGGCGCGGCGACCGCCGATGAGGTTCAGCGGGAGCCAGGTCGCGCAGTAGGCGGGGTGTCCGCCCCGGCAGTTGCGGCAGTCGCCACACGATGTGAAGGACAGCACGACATGGTCGCCGGGTGCGACCGCGGTGACGGCGGAGCCGACCTCCTCGACGACACCGGCGCCCTCGTGACCGAGAACTCCGGGGAGCGGGAAGGGCAGTCCGCCGCTCGCGACACCGAGGTCGGTGTGGCACAGGCCGGTTGCGACGACCCGGACGAGCGCCTCGTGCGGGCCGGGCTCGGCCAGTTCGACGTCGGTGAGCGTGAAGGGTGCGCCGCCCGACTCGACGACGGCCGCGCGCGTGGTGGTGGACATCGCGGAAACTCCTTGGTGGGCGGGATCAGTCGAGCGAGACGACGACGGACTTGGTCCGGGTGTAGGCGGCGAGGCCCTCGGGGCCGTACTCGCGGCCGAAGCCGGAGTCCTTGACGCCGCCGAAGGGGACGTTGGGGTCGAGCATCGCCCAGTCGTTGACCCAGACGATGCCCGCCTGGAGGCGGTCCGCGATGCGGTGGGCGCGGGCGAGGTTGCCGGTCTGGACGCCCGAAGCCAGGCCGTAGGGCGTGGAGTTGGCGAGTTCGACGGCCTCGTCCTCGGTGTCGAAGGGTTGCACGGTGAGGACCGGGCCGAAGATCTCCTCCTGGATCACCCGGGAGTCGTTGGCGAGGTCGGCGATGACGGTGGGCTTGTAGTAGTAGCCGCCGTCGAGGTCGAGGCGTTCGCCGCCGCAGACGATGCGGGCGCCTTCCTTGCGGGCGAGGTCGACGTACTCCTCGACCTTGCGCAGGTGCTTCTCCCCCGCCATCGGGCCCACGACGGTCTCGGGCAGCCGGGGGTCGCCGAGCGGTACGCCCGGGACGGCGTCGGCGAGGATGTTGAGGAGGGTGCTGTAGACGGGGCGGGCGACCAGGAGGCGGGGGCCGCCCATGCAGAACTGGCCGGTGTTGAAGACGAAACCCTTGATGACCGCGCCGACGGCCTTCTCCAGGTCGGCGTCCTCGAAGACGATGTGGGCCGCGTTGCCGCCGAGTTCCATGGTCACGGGCTTGAGGTTCTCGCCGGCGACGCTCGCGGCGTGCCGGCCGACGGCGGTGGAGCCGGTGAAGGCGATCTTGTCGACGCCCGCGTGCCGCAGCAGGGCCTCGCCCGCGACCGGTCCGGAGCCGGTGACGACGTTGACGACGCCGTCCGGTACGCCCGCGCGCTGGAGCAGTCCCGCCATGTAGAGAGCACTGAGCGGTGTCTCGTCGGCGGGCTTGTGGACCACGGTGTTGCCGGCCGCGAGCGCGGGGGCGAGCTTCGAACCGGCAAGGATCAGGGGGAAGTTGAAGGGGGTGATCGCGGCGACCACGCCCAGCGGCTCGCGCTTTGTGTAGGCGAGGGCGTTGAGCGGGGTGTCGCGGGTGGCGCCGTCGAGGGAGAAGGCGAGGGCGGCGTAGTGCTCGTAGTCGTTGGCCGCGTTGGTGATGTCGACGGCGTGGCACAGGGTGATGGGCTTGCCCACGTCGAGGCTCTCCAGGTGGGCGAGTTCGTCGGCGTTCTCCCGGATGAGTTCGGCGACGCGGTGCAGGATCCGGCCGCGCTCGCGACCGCTGAGGCCGGACCAGCGGCCGCTGTCGAAGGCTTCGCGGGCGGCGCGGACGGCCGCGTCCACGTCGGCGGGGCCGGCCTCGGCGACCGTGGTGACGACCCGGCCCCGGGACGGGTCGACCACCTCGGTGCGCGCTCCGTCGGCGGCCTCGCGCCACTGCCCTCCGACGAACAGGCGGCCGGGTTCGATCTCGAAGGCGGTCATCGCCACTCCTCAGCATCGTTGCCAAGATTTCAACCAACAGGATTCCTGTTGGTTTCTCGTCTGGTCCGCAGTCTCATTACAGACAGGTTTCCTGTCAATGCTCTAGGGTGAATCCATGGCTGAATCCCTGGTTGGCGCCCAAGCGACGAAGACACTCCCGTCCCTGCTGTACATGGTCAAGCAGGTGGAGCTGGTGGTCCGCTCGCGCCTGGACGAGCTGGTCAGGCCCTATGGCGTCACCGCCCTCCAGTACACCGCGCTCACGGTCCTGGAGCGACACGACGGCCTGTCGGCGGCGCAGCTGGCCCGCGACTCCTTCGTCACCGCGCAGTCCATCGCCGATCTGGTCCGCTCACTGGAGGGCCGCGGACTGATCCGCCGCGAGCGCAATCCGCGCAACCGGCGCGAGCTGCTGATCCTGCTCACCGGCGAGGGGCGCGAGCTGCTGGAGGGGTGCGCCGGGCCGGTGCGGGAGCTGGAGGAGCGGATGGTGCGCGAGCTCACAGCACACCAGAGCGAGCAGTTCCGCCAGGCACTTTCCAAGGCCTGGCACGCGCTGTCCTAGGCCCGGCCCGAACATCTCAGAAAGCTGTGGCTCGATTCGAAGACATATGTCAATCGAACATGCTCAAATTCACTCCATCGAGGGTAACTTTCAGGGCGGGGACTGTTGGAGGGGATGTGGTCGTGCAGCAGGAACCCGCGCCGCTCACCCGGCATCTGCGCATCCACCAGGACCGGGGGTTCACGGTGCTGGAGTTACGCGGCGAGATCGACATCGCCGCGGCGATGGAGATCATCCCGTATCTGGACCGGGCGACCGGCAGGCCGGGCGCACGTGTCGTGCTGGACCTGCGGCACGTCGAGTTCTTCGACTGCTCGGGTCTCCGCCTGCTCTTCCGTGCCCGGGTTCGGGTGCTCGACCGGGGCGGCAGGCTGCACCTCGTCTGCACCCATCCGCTGACCCTGCGCATCCTCCGGATCACCGGGCTCGCGCAACTGCTGCCGCCCCTTCCTACGCTGGAGGCGGCCATGGAGCAGGCGGAGACCACGCCTACCTGACGATGCGGGTGACCTGTCCCGCCCCCACCGTCCGGCCGCCCTCCCGGATCGCGAACTTCAAACCCTCCTCCATCGCGATGGGCTGGATCAGCTCGACATGCATGGTCGTGTTGTCGCCCGGCATGACCATCTCGGTGCCCTTCGGCAGGGTCACCACCCCGGTCACGTCCGTCGTGCGGAAGTAGAACTGCGGGCGGTAGTTGTGGAAGAAGGGCGTGTGCCGGCCGCCCTCGTCCTTGGACAGGATGTAGGCGCGGGCCTCGAACTCGACGTGCGGGGTGACCGATCCGGGTTTGATGACGACCTGGCCGCGCTCCACGTCCTCGCGCTTGACCCCGCGCAGCAGCAGTCCGACGTTCTCGCCGGCCCGGCCCTCGTCCAGAAGCTTCCGGAACATCTCGATGCCGGTGACGGTCGTCCTCGTCTTCTGCGGGTGGATGCCGATGATCTCCACCTCGTTGTTGACCTTGAGCACCCCGCGCTCGATCCGGCCGGTGACGACCGTGCCACGTCCGGTGATGGTGAAGACGTCCTCGATCGGCAGCAGGAACGGCCGGTCCACGTCCCGCGTCGGCTGGGGCACGAACTCGTCGACGGCGTCGAGGAGTTCGAGCACCGAAGCGGTCCACTCGGGGTCCCCTTCGAGGGCCTTGAGGGCGGACACCTTGACCACCGGCAGCTCGTCGCCGGGGAACTCGTACTCGGTGAGCAGCTCCCGCACCTCCAGCTCGACGAGTTCCAGGATCTCCTCGTCGTCGACCATGTCCGTCTTGTTGAGGGCGACGACGATGTACGGCACACCGACCTGCCGGGCCAGCAGGACGTGCTCCTTGGTCTGCGGCATGGGTCCGTCGGTGGCCGCGACGACCAGGATGGCGCCGTCCATCTGGGCGGCGCCGGTGATCATGTTCTTGATGTAGTCGGCGTGCCCGGGGCAGTCGACGTGCGCGTAGTGCCGGCGTTCGGTCTGGTACTCGACATGGGCGATCGAGATCGTGATGCCGCGCTGCCGCTCCTCGGGCGCCTTGTCGATCTGGTCGAACGGTGTGAAGGGGTTGAGGTCGGGGAACCGGTCGTGGAGCACTTTCGTGATGGCCGCTGTGAGAGTGGTCTTGCCGTGGTCGATGTGACCGATGGTGCCGACGTTCACATGGGGTTTGGTCCGCTCGAACTTCGCCTTCGCCACGGCGAGTCCTCCTGATCACCTCGGTGCTGCCGAGCGTTGCTCCGTCCCCTCATGTCTATTCGTTCGGCGGCGCGTCGAACAGGGCGCTGACGGACTCACCGTTGTGAATGCGGCGTACGGCCTCGGCTAGCGCCGGGGCGATGGACAGGATGCGCAGCTTCTCGGTGCGCTCCTCCTCCGGCACCGGCACCGTGTTGGTGCAGACGATCTCCAGCACGTCGGGCTGCTCCCCGATCCGCTTGAGCGCGCCTGCCGCGAACAGGCCGTGGGTGCAGGCGACCCGGATCGAGCGCGGGCCCAACTCCCTCAGCCGGTCCAGGAGTTCGAGCACTGTGCTCCCCTTGGCGATCTCGTCGTCCAGGACGATGACGTCCCGGTCCGCGATGTCACCGATCACCGAACTGATGACGACCCGGTCGTCGGCGTACCGCTGCTTGGCGCCGGCCGCCACCTGGGCGCCGATCAGCCGGGCGAACGCGGCGGCCTCCTTGGCGTTGCCGAGGTCCGGGGAGACGACGGTGGTGCGGGAGAGGTCGTACTGCCGGAAGTGCGCGGCGAGTTCACGCAGCGCGTGCAGATGGTCGACCGGCACCGAGAAGAAGCCGTGCACCTGCGGCGAGTGCAGGGTCATGGCCAGGACGCGGCTCGCGCCCGCCGCCACCATCAGGTCGGCGACCAGCCGGCCGCCGAGCGAGATGCGCGGGGCGTCCTTCTTGTCGGAGCGGGCGTAGGAGTAGTGCGGCATGACGACGGTGATCCGCCCGGCGGAGGCGCCACGCGCCGCGTCGCACATCAACAGCAGCTCGACCAGGTTCTCCTGGACCGGCTTGACCAGCGGCTGGATCAGAAAGACGTCACGTTCCCGGCAGTTGGCCTGGAGCTGTACCTCCAGGCAGTCGTTGGCGAACCGGCTGACCCGGGTCGGGCTGAGCGGTACACCGAGATGCGCGCAGACCTCCTTCGCCAACTCGGGATGGGCATTCCCGCTGAACACGGCGATGTCTCGCACGATCTGCTCCTCGCATGATCATTCCCGGCCGTGGTTCATGCTACTGACCCGCGAAAACGGGTTGCGTGCCGCCCACTCCTGCACGACATGATGGCGGCGCCCGTACTCCCCCGCATGTCAGGAGCCCCAGATGCGCCGACTCCTCGGAATCCACCGCCCTTCCCACTGGACGACGGTTCTTGAGGACTCGACCACGCATGCACACCCTGAACATCGGAATTCTGGCCCACGTCGACGCCGGTAAGACCAGCCTCACCGAGCGGCTGCTGTTCGACCACGGAGCGACCGAGCGGCTCGGCAGCGTCGACGCCGGTGACACCCGTACGGACGACGGCGCGATCGAGCGAGAGCGCGGGATCACCATCCGCTCGGCGGTCGCCGCGTTCACCGTCGGCGACACCCAGATCAACCTGATCGACACTCCCGGCCACTCGGACTTCATCGCGGAGGTCGAGCGTGCCCTGGAGGTGCTCGACGGCGCGGTCCTGCTGCTGTCCGCCGTGGAGGGCGTCCAGGCGCAGACGCGGATCCTGATGCGAACCCTGCGGCGGCTACGGCTGCCCACGCTCGTCCTCGTCAACAAGATCGACCGGGCGGGTGCCCGCGCCGACGGCCTCGTCGCGGACATCCGACGCCGGCTGACCCCGCACCTCGTACCGCTGACGGACGTGACGGGCCTCGGCACGCCCGGCGCCCGCGTACTGCCCCGCCCGCCCGGCGACCCGGACCTGGCCGAGGCCCTGGCCGACGTCGACCCGTCGGTCCTCGCGGCGGTCGTCGACGGCCCGCACCCCACCCCGGACGACCTGAGCAAGGCCCTCGTCACCCGCACCGCCGACGGCTCCCTCCACCCGCTCCTCTTCGGCTCGGCCCTCGGCGGCCAGGGAATCCCCGAACTGGTCGAGAACATGGTCCGGTTGATCCCGCCCGCACCGGCCGGCCGGGGCACCCCGCGAGGCACGGTGTTCGCGGTCCGCCCCGGCCCCGGCCGCGAACGCACGGCGTATCTGCGGCTCTACGACGGTGAGGTGGCCCCGCAGCAGCGGCTCACGTTCCGCCGGCACGGGGCGGACGGCCGGGCCGTCGAGGTCTCCGGACGGGTCACGCGGCTCGATGTGATCGGTCGGTCCGGGCCGCTCACCGCCGGGAACATCGGCGCGCTGACCGGCCCGAAGGACATCCGGGTCGGCGACCGGCTCGGTGAACTCACCGAGCGGGCACCGCAGTTCGCGCCGCCGACCCTGGAGACGGTCGTACGGGCCCGGCGTCCCGAACAGGCCGCGGCGCTGCGCTCGGCCCTCCTGGCACTGGCCGACCAGGACCCGCTGCTGCACGCACGGCCCGCCGCCTCCGGGGCGACCGTGCTGCTGCTGTACGGCGAGGTCCAGAAGGAGGTCCTGGCGGCGACCCTCCTCCAGGACTATGGCGTCGAGGCCGACTTCGAGCCGAGCCGGGTGCGGTTCCTGGAACGCCCTGCCGGAACCGGTGAGGCCTGCGACGAACTGCCGTGGCACGACGGCCGCCGCTACTGGGCGACGATCGGGCTGCGCGTCCAACCGGGAGAGCGCGGCTCCGGCGGGGTCTTCGCGTACGAGACCGAACTCGGCGCGCTCCCCCGCGCGTTCCACCAGGCCGTCGAGGACGCGGTCCACACGACCCTGCTCCGCGGCGGGCTGCAGGGCGCGCCCGTGACGGACTACCGGGTCACGCTCACCCGATCCGGATTCGTCGGCCCGCTCAGCACGGCGGGCGACTTCCGGGGTCTCACCCCGATCGTGCTGCGCCGGGCGCTGCGGCTGGCGCGGACGCGGCTGTACGAGCCGTTTGTCGCGTTCGAGACGGAGGTCCCGCAGGACGCGCTCGCGCCGGTGACCTCGCACCTCGCTTCCTGTCGCGCCGAGTTCACGGGGACGACCGGGGGCATCGGCTCCTGGCTGATCACCGGTGAGCTGCCGGCCCGGCGGGTGCGGGACGTGGAGTCGGCCCTGCCCGGGCTCACGCACGGTGAGGGGATGTGGTGGTCGCGTCCGTCCGGTGACCGTGAACTGCGGTCGCACTGAGGCGTGTTGGGGACATCCGTCGCCAGTGTCACAACATGGAGCGGACCGTGATCCGGAAAGGTCACGGGACGCATGGGGCGAGGCGGCCGGGAAATGCTGTCTGCGCGGTCGGCCAGGGCTCCTGGCGGGCCGGAACAGTGACGTTTCCCGCTTGTGCGCCCTCCGTGCCCCCGTCAGCGCGCCCGTTCCTCCAACGGGTCGGTCTGACAGGGAATTTGGGGGGCATGCGGATACCGAGGAAGGGAGGGCCGTCCCCATGACGACTTCCATCAGCCGTATACCCCGGCGGATGCCGGGCTGGGCGAAGGTGCTCACCGCCGTCGTCGTTGTGATCGCCGTGCTGTTCGCCGGGCTCCGGCTCGCCGTGCTCCCGGGCCTGCGGGACATCTTCGGCACCGAGACCCACGACCGTTCGGGTCCGGCGCTGCTCAAGTCCATCCAGGACATGAGCCGTTACGACGCGGCCTCAGGCAACTTCCAGGTCGTCGTGGATCTGGAGAAGGACGCCAAGTTCCTGCCCCAGGCGATCCGGGGCACCCGCACGCTCTACGTCGGCGCGGGCACCGTGGAGGGCTATGTCGACCTGGGCAAGCTCGGCAAGCAGGACGTGACGGTCAACGGCGACCGCACCTCGGCCAGCATCAAGCTGCCGCACGCGACGCTCGGCAAGCCCGCGCTGGACCCGGACCACTCGTACACGGTCTCCAAGCAGCGCGGTCTGCTGGACCGTCTGGGCGACATCTTCTCCGACAACCCCAACAGCGAGCAGGCCGTGCAGAAACTCGCCTCCAAGCACATCGCCGAGGCGGCGAAGACCAGCGGTCTGACCACGCGCGCCGAGACCAACACCACCAACATGCTCAAGGGCCTGCTCGGCTCGCTGGGCTTCACGACGGTGACCATCTCGTACGCGGCCTGAGCAGCCGTCGGCAACCCGTGTGCGGGCACATGCGCCGCACACGGGTTCCGTCCGTCCGTCACGGCATCCTCCGCCGAATCGGGGGTAACCGCCCTGCCAGACAGGGAAGTTGAAGACCGGAGGACCTCACGCATGGGCCGTACCGCCGCACGTCTGCGCCACATCTGGACCAGGCCCGAGACCAAGACCGGGCCGAAAGCGGCCCGCGCCCCGCGACAGTCGAAGCCCGAACCTCCCCAGCGCCACCGACTCCCCCTCCCGCTACGCGTGTTGGCCATGCTGCTCGGCTTCGTCTTCATGGTGGCGTTCGCCGTCGTACTGGCCAAGCTGACCCTGGAGCCGTCCCCCGCGTCGAAGGCGCTGGTGCACACCAATCTGCACCCCGGCCGCTCCCTGAAGGCCTATCTCGACCAGCCGGCCATGCGCGACGCCATCAAGCAGATCGGTGGGAACGTGGTGCTCGGCATCCCGTTCGGTGTGCTGGTGCCCGTGTTCGCGCCCCGGGCGCGCGGCATCCTGAAGGTGCTGCTGCTGACGGCGACCGTGATGCTCCTGGTGGAGTTCGCGCAGGGCGCGCTGATCACCGGGCGGGCCTTCGACATCGACGACGTCATCCTCAACACCTCGGGCGCGCTGATCGGTTGGGTCCTGCTGGGGCGCCGGCTCGGCCGGGCGGTGCACGCGCGAAAGCCCGCCGTGAAGGCGGCACGGACCACAAAGGCAGCGAAGGCGTCCAAAGCGCCGAAGGCCGCTTCGTAACGATCAACTACTGGCCCGGAACTTTCAACTACTGGTCCGTACCAAGGTATTGACGCTCTCCTTATCTCACTCCTTAAATCAAGAGGCGACGCTTTCACCCCCCACCTCAGTCGGCGTGTCGGTCCCCACGTCCGCCGCACAGAAGGGAATGCCGTGGCCTCCCCACGCGTACTCCGCAGATGCCTCTTCGCCGCCCTGTCCGCCGCACTGGTCGCGTCCGCCGCGATCGGTCCGGCGCAGGCGGCCTCCACGTCGGACGCCCAGGCCGACGCCACCACGTTCTCCGACACCTTCGACGGAGCGGCAGGCAGCGCCGTCAACTCCTCGAAGTGGACGCAGGAGACCGGCGACAACGTCAACAACCACGAGCGCGAGTACTACACGTCCGGCACCAACAACGCGGCCCTGGACGGCCAGGGCCACCTGGTGATCACGGCCAAGAAGGAGAACCCGGCCAACTACCAGTGCTGGTACGGCACTTGCCAGTACACCTCGGCCCGGCTGAACACCTCGGGGAAGTTCAGCGCGCAGTACGGCCATGTCGAGGCCCGGATGAAGATCCCGCGCGGGCAGGGCATGTGGCCCGCGTTCTGGATGCTCGGCACCGACATCGGCTCGGTCGGCTGGCCCAACTCGGGCGAGATCGACGTCATGGAGAACGTCGGCTTCGAGCCCTCCACGGTCCACGGAACCATCCACGGCCCCGGCTACTCCGGTGCCAACGGGATAGGCGCCGCCTACACGCTGGCCAACGGCGCGGCCTTCGCGGACGCCTTCCACACGTTCGCCGTCGACTGGGCGCCCAACTCGATCAAGTGGTCGGTCGACGGGGTCGTCTACGAGACGCGCACCCCCGCCGACGTGGGCGGCAACACCTGGGCGTTCAACAAGCCGTTCTTCCTGATCCTCAACCTGGCGGTCGGCGGCGACTGGCCGGGCGACCCGAACAGCGCCACGGCCTTCCCGGCCCAGCTGGTGGTGGACTCGGTGTCGGTCACCACGAGCGACACGGCCACCGGGGTGGCGATCAAGGGCCTCGCCGGCAAGTGCGTCGACGTCAACGGCGCGAACTCCGCCAACGGCACCGCCGTCCAGCTCTACGACTGCAACGGCAGCGCCGCCCAGCAGTGGACCGTGGGCTCCGACGGCACGATCCGCGCCCTCGGCAAGTGCCTGGACGTGAACGCCGGCGGCACCGCGGACGGCACCAAGGTCCAGCTCTACGACTGCAACGGCAGCGCCGCCCAGAAGTGGGCCGTCAGCTCGGCGAACGACATCGTCAACCCACAGGCCAACAAGTGCCTGGACGTCACCGGCAACAACTCGGCCAACGGCACCCCGCTGCAGATATGGACCTGCTCGGGCGGCGCCAACCAGAAGTGGACCGTTGGCTGAATCCGTAATGCCTAATGCGGCAACCAGGTGAACTTGTCCCCGCCGACCCAACGGACCACGTCCGGGTCGTCCAGGTCGCGGACCGTGATGCCGCACACGGCCGCGACCTGGAGGACGTCCGTGATCCCCGTGGCCTCGGCGACCATCTCCCCGTCGATCTCCACGATGCGGAACGGCGGGGTACCGGGCTGCACCTTGAGCACCATGATCCGCGGGGTCGAGATGTGCGGGCTGGCGATTTCGGTCATGCAATAGAGCCTAGAACGCATCAGGCGGTCGCGAGCGGTCCAAGGTTCCTGACCAGGGACCCCTCGCGGGAGGAGGCTCGATGGATCCCGTGCAGGCACTGGACCGGATCGCCTTCCTGCTGGAACGCTCCCTGGCCCCGACCTACCGCGTACGCGCCTTCCGTACGGCGGCCTGGGTGCTGGCGGCGCTCCCCGAGGGCGAGGTCGCCGAACGCGCGGCGGCCGGGACGCTGGAGTCCCTCAAGGGCATCGGCCCGAAGACCGCGCAGGTGGCCCGCGAGGCCCTGGACGGGCAGGTCCCCGCCTATCTGGAGCAACTGGAGGCCGAGGCCCCCGCCCCGTCCGGCCCCGGCGGCGAAGAGCTGCGGGCCCTGCTGCGCGGCGACTGCCACCTCCACTCCGACTGGTCGGACGGCGGCAGCCCGATCGAGGAGATGGGCCGGACGGCGGCCCGGCTCGGCCACGAGTGGGCCGTACTGACCGACCACTCGCCCCGGCTGACCGTGGCGCGCGGACTGTCGCCCGAGCGGCTGCGCGAGCAGCTGGACGTGGTGGCCGCGCTGAACGAGACCTGGGCGCCCTTCCGGCTGCTCACCGGCATCGAGTGCGACATCCTCGACGACGGCTCGCTGGACCAGGAACCGGAGCTGCTGGAGCGGCTCGACGTGGTGGTGGTCTCCGTGCACTCCAAGCTGCGCATGGAGTCCCGCGCCATGACCCGCCGCATGGTGGCCGCCGTACGGAATCCGCACGCGGACATCCTCGGGCACTGCACCGGGCGGCTGCTCATCGGACGGGACGGGGGTGCCGCGCGGCCGGAGTCGCAGTTCGACGCGGACGAGGTGTTCGCCGCGTGTGCCGAGTCGGGCACGGCCGTGGAGATCAACAGCCGTCCGGAGCGGCTCGACCCGCCGCGGCGGCTGCTGCGGAAGGCCGTGGACGCGGGGGTGCTGTTCTCGGTCGACACCGACGCGCACGCGCCCGGTCAGCTCGACTGGCAGATCAACGGCTGCGCGCGGGCGGAGGAGTGCGGCGTGCCCGCCGAACGGGTGCTGACCACCTGGTCCGCGGACCGGCTACTGGACTGGACCACTGGCAAGTGATGCACATCACCGCGTACGGCGGACCGCGCAGGAACACCCATCGGTAGTTCGCCGTTGAACAGACCGTGGGTGCGGAGGGAACAGTGTCCCCGGGCCTCAACCTCCGCCCACAGGGAAGATCGTTCGGCTGAAGCCCTGTGGAGCCTTTCGCCGCGAGGCGACCGCCTTCCGTGCCCACCCTTTGGCCGCCCCGGCCGTGATTCCCCCGTCGCGGTCGGGGCTTCCCCATGTCCGGATGCCCCGCGTCTGCTCCGCTTGACTTCGAGCGCACTTCAATTCGTAGCGTTCCAGGTATGACCACTGCACAGCACAAGATCGGTTCCGGATTCGACGCGAAGAGCACGGCCGACGACGTCCTGGAGGGCCTCGACCTCGGCGGGAAGCTCGCGATCCTCACCGGCGGCTACTCGGGCCTCGGCCTGGAGGCCACCCGCGCGCTGGCCAAGGCGGGCGCCCGAGTGGTCGTCCCCGCGCGGCGCCCCGACGCCGCCAAGGAGGCCGTGGCCGGGCTGCCCGGCGTCGAGGTGGACGAGCTGGACCTCGCCGACCTGGAGAGCGTGCGCGGCTTCGCCGAGCGGTTCCTCGCCTCCGGCCGGACCGTCGACTACATGATCGACAACGCCGGGATCATGGCCTGCCCGGAGACCCGGGTCGGGCCCGGCTGGGAGGCGCAGTTCGCCACCAACCACCTCGGTCACTTCGCCCTCGTCAACCGCCTGTGGCCCGCCATCGAGCCGGGCGGCGCCCGCGTGGTCTCGGTGTCCTCGCGCGCCCACCACTTCTCCGGGATGCGCTGGGACGACGTCCAGTGGACCCACGGCTACGACAAGTGGGAGGCGTACGGCCAGGCGAAGACCGCGAACGTCTTGTTCGCCGTCCACCTGGACAAGCTCGCCGCCGACCGCGGTGTCCGCGCCTTCTCCCTCCACCCCGGCGGCATCATGACGCCGCTGCAACGCCACATCCCCCAGGAGGAGATGATCGAGCGCGGCTGGATCGACGAGCAGGGCAACGTGCTGAACCCCTCGGGCTTCAAGACCCCGGAGCAGGGCGCGGCCACCGAGGTGTGGGCGGCGACCTCGCCCCAGCTGGCCGGCATGGGCGGCGTCTACCTGGAGGACTGCGACATCGCGGAGCCCGCCCCCGACGGCGACGAACGCTCCGGCGTCAAGTCCTGGGCGACCGACCCCGAGCAGGCGGCGCGGTTGTGGCAGCTGTCCGCGGAACTCACGGGTGTGAACGCCTTCGCGTAAGCCGTCACGGGAGTTCCTTCGCCCCGTACAGAGCGGCGGGCGCACCGGTCGTCAGCGCCCAGTAGCGGTCCCCGTACGACCAATGCCACCACTCTGTCGGGTAGTTGACCAGGCCGACCGCGCCGAGCGCGTTGCCCAGCACCGCTCGGTTGACCCGGGCTTCGGTGGTGATGTTCTCGGCGTCGGTGTAGCAGGCCCCGTCGCTCTGCTCCGGATTGGCGTTCATCGGGGTGCCCAGGTCGAGTTCGCGGCCGTGGGCGCCGGCGAGGGTGAGGTCGACGGCCGCGCCCGCGGGGTGCGGGGCGATCTCGGGCGGGGACACATAGCGACTGGCGGCGGACCGGATCCGGTCGGCGGACCAGTCCGGGTTGGCGGCGCGCAGCTCGTCGCCGTAGCCCTCGAAGTAGCGGCGCTGGAGGGTCGGCGGCCGGTAGCCCTCGACGAACAGCAGGCGCAGGCCGTCGGGCAGCAGGGCCTCCGCCTTTAGAAGGCGGTCCAACACGCCCTGGCGCAGGAGGAGTTCGGCGCCGTTGTCGGAGTCCTTGTTCTTGCGGTCGTCGACCAGCAGCACGTCGCTCACGTCGACGAGAGGTTCCCCGCACTCCTCGACGGGGACTGCGGTGACCCGGGCGTCGGACATCAGGATGATCTCACTCATGGAGTGATCATCTCCCACCGGCCCGTCGCCTCAGTGCGGTGCGCGTTCCTCCAGCGCCGTGCGCCAGGCCGGCGGTGGGCCCTCCGGTTCGGGCTCGGCGCGGCGGCCGCCCCGGGCGAAGAAGTCGGCGAGGGGGAGGATCGCGGCGCCGACGGTGACCGCGTCGGGGCCGAGGAGGCCCAGGTCGATGGTGACGCGTCCGGCGGGGTGGCGCAGCGCGTACGCGGTGGCGTGGTGGCGGACGGCGGGGAGGAAGCGGGAGCCGAGCTGGAGTCCGGCCCAGCCGCCGATGAGGATGCGCTCGGGCTGGAAGAGGTTGATCAGGTCGGAGAGGCCGGCGCCGAGGTATTCGGCGGTCTCCTCCAGGACGGCGAGCGCGACCGGATCGGCCTCGGCGCCTTCGGCCGGGTAGGCGGCGACCAGCAGCGCGGTCATCGCGGTCTCCTCGTCGGTGCCCTCGGGCGGGCGTCCGCCCTGCTCGCGCCAGCGGTCGAGGAGCGACTCCGCGCCCGCGTACGCCTCCAGACAGCCGAGGGCTCCGCATCGGCAGCGGCGACCGCGGACCCGTACGGTCAGATGGCCCCACTCGACGGCCCGGCCGTTCTCCACCTCGGGGGTCACCAGGCAGGCGCCGACGCCGGAGCCGAAGAGGACCACGATCGCGTTGCGCGCGCCGCGCCCGCCACCGAACCACATCTCGGCCTGGCCGAGGGTCTTGGCCCCGTTGTCGATGAAGTACGGGACGGCTTCGGGGAGTTGGGAGGTGGAGCGGAGGAGTTCTTCGAGGGGGACCGCGTCCCAGCCGATGGTCTGGCCGTGCACGACGGCGCCGTGGTCCGGGGTGTGCTCGACTATGCCGGGGACGCCGATGCCGACGCCGAGGAGCCGTCCGGGTGCGATGTCGGCGGCGGCGAGGACTTCGGCTATGCCGTCGCGGATGTGGCCGACGATGACCTCGACCTCGTACCGCTGCTGCTCCAACGGGCGTTCGGCGCGGGCGAGTTCGGTGAGGGTGAGGTCGAACAGCTCGACGCGGACCCGGGTCTCGCCGACGTCGACGCCGATCATGTGGCCGCTGTGCGGGGCGACTCGGAGGAGGGTGCGGGGACGGCCGCCGTCCGAGTCGACGCTGCCGGCCTCCTCCACCAGGCCGTCGGCGACGAGGTCCGCGACGACATTGCTGACCGAGCCGGAGCTGAGTCCGGTCGCCGGGCCCAGTTCGAAGCGGCTGAGGGGTCCGTCGAAGTACAGCCGTTGCAGCACGGCCGTGCGGTTGGCCCGCCTGAGGTCGCGTACCGTGCGCCCGTTCCGCCCCGCCATGTGGCTCCCTCCGAACCCTGCACCCTCTTAATTCACGCCCTGAACTAAGGGGCGGTGGAATGCACACTACGTGGTGGAAGCCGTCCCGTCGATCTCCCCGAGGGCGGCGAGCAGCTCGGGGCCGACCCGCTCGCGCCGCCAGCGGTTCTCCTCCGCGCCGAACTCCCTGGGAACCGCCTCGGTGAGCATGATCAGGTAGAGGTAGCTGCGGTAGAGGGCATAGCGGACGTCGGCCGACCGGTCGAACTCGGCCCGGCCGCCCGCTTCCCGGTAGCCCGCGAGGAACGCGTCGTCCTTCCTGATGTCGCCGAGCAGCGCCACGGAGACGAAGTCGGCGAGGGGATCGCCCCAGAACATGCGCTCGCCATCGATGAGTCCGCCGATGCGGGGCGTTCCGGAGGTGCGGTCGACCAGGACGTTGCCCCACCACAGGTCGAAGTGGACGGCGCGGGGGACGGTGATCTCGTCCAGGGTGGCGTAGGCGGAGCGGGCCGTTCGGGCGATGTCGTCGGCGGGCAGTGGCAACCAGGCCCGGTAGCGGCGGGCGTCGTCCAGGACGGCGTCGTAGAGCGTGGTGAACGCGGTCCGCCAGTCGGGGGCGAGGGGGCCGAGAGCGCCGGAGGGATAGCCGAATCCCGGGCCGGTGATCTCGTGCAGGCGGGCGAGCTGTCGGCCCAGCTCCGTACGCAGGACGGCCACTTCGCTGTCCGTGAGGGAATCTCCGTCCCAGGGTTCGCCGGGGCAGAGGGTCATCAGGAGGGTGTCGCCGTCGACGACCACCACGCGCGGTGCCGCCACCCCGGCCTTGGCGGCGGCGCCGTAGAAGTCGGCCTCGGAGACGAGCAGTTGGCGCTCGTGGGCGAGGCCGGGGGCGGTGGGGGCGGTCTTGAGGACGTAACGGCCGCCGTCGGTGAGGGTGAGTTCCTCGACGGTGTTGTAGGTGCCGCCGCCCATCGGGCGGAGGTGGGCGAGGCGGTCCGGCGGAATGCCCGCCGAGCCGAGGATCTTCCGGGCCCGCTCCCAGGAGTCCGTCACCGTGCGCCCACCTCTCCCTTTCGCTCAGCCGGCGGCGTACACGTCCTCGACGTAACGCCCGTCCGCCATCAGTCCGTTGAGCCACTGCTCGGCGGCCGGTTCGTCGGCGCCGGGCGTGCGGTCCCGGTACAGAGTACGGAACGCCTCCCGCACCCCCGGTGCCATGCGCACTCCGTCCCCGCACACGAACACCCGGGCGCCCGAGTCCAGCAGGGCCCACACCTCGTCCGCCTCGGCGGCGATCCGGCGCTGGACGAAGGTCGCTCCGCCCTCCGGGGCGGCGCTGAAGGCCAGGCGCAGCGAGACGGCGCCGGCACGCTCGGCGGCGCGCAGTTCGTCGGCGTGGAGGCAGTCGGCGTCGGGTGCGTCGCAGCCGAAGTAGCAGAGGGCCGGGCGAGTTGGGCTCCGGCGGCGAGCGCAGTCGTACGGTCGGCGATGGTGCCGCGGAAGGGGGCGAGGCCGGTGCCCGCCGCGATCATCACGACCGCGGTGGAGTCGTCGATGCGGAAGGCCTCGCGGCACGGCTGGACGCAGGCGTACGGCACGGTGCAGGTGGCCAATCCCGCGATGGCGGCCGAGTGCGGTACGACACCGGGGCGGCTGCGCGGACAGGACGTGCTGGACCTGTTCCGGCCGCAGGAGTCGGACCAGGTGGAGCGGATCGCGCAGGCGCTGCGGCTGCGGCACCGGTCGCGGTACCAGGTGTCGGTGCGCTGGCCGGCTCCGGACGGCACCGAGCGCCACGGGGAGCTGACGGCCGATCCGGTCAGTGACACGGTGGAGGACACCCCGGCGCTGCTGATGATGCTGCGCGTGCGGGACGAGGCCGAACCCGCCGAGCCGGTCCCCGCACGGGCCACCCCCGTCGAGGCCCGCATCCTGGCCCTGCTCGCCGGCGGCGCCACCACCGCCCGCGCGGCCCGCGAAACGGGCCTCACCGCCGACGGCGTGACCTATCACCTACGGCGCCTGTCGGCCCGCTGGGGCGCGGCGAACCGTACCGAACTGGTCGCCCGCGCCTATGCGTTGGGCGTACTCGCCACCGGCGTATGGCCACCGGTGGCAGCGGGACAGATCACCGGAATCCGCCGGGGTGGGCGGTGAGACCGCCGTTGCTGGTGCCGGTCACGAACTGCGAGTGGTACGTGCCGTCCTGGGCCAGCGCGTCGAGGATCGGGCGTCCGGCCGCCATGCGGTCGGGGTGGAAGTTGAGGGTGATGCGCAGTCCCGGATCGACGGCCGGGCCCGACGACCTGGCCGCGACATGGCGCAACGCCCGCGCCTGGCATGCCCCGACGTCCCCGAAATCCGTTGGCTCCCCCACCGCTCACCTCACTACCCTGGACCGAAACCTAGACCCCCTAGGTTTCGGAGACGGACACCGCCCCAGGAGACTCCCCCCATGAGATCACTCACCGAGCACGACATCCGCAACTCATTTGTCAACTGCTCGAAGGGCGAGGCGAAGCGACTGGCGGTCCCCCGCGATCTCGACAGCCGTCCGTGGGACGACCTGGACTTCCTGGGCTGGCGGGATCCGGGGGCGCCGGACCGCAGCTATCTCGTCGCCGAGCGGGCGGACGGGCCGGTCGGGGTCACCCTGCGGTTCCCGTCCGCGCAGCGCGGCTTTCTGCACCGGAGCATGTGTTCGCTGTGCGTGACGACCCACCCGGGCGGCGGGGTCTCCCTGATGACCGCGCGCAAGGCGGGCCCGGCGGGCCGTGAGGGCAATTCGGTCGGCCTGTACATGTGCACCGACCTCGCCTGCTCCCTCTATCTGCGCGGCAGGAAGATCCCCGAGTCGGGCATCCGCATCGAGGAGAGCCTGACCGTGGCGCAGCAGATCGAGCGGACGGTGGGCAATCTGACGGCCTTCCTCGACAAGCTGTACGTCTGACGTCGACCCCTGAGACGTGCGGCCTGCGTCACTCCCCCTGCACCGCGATGACGATCTTGCCCCGGTTGTCGCGGCGCTCCAGCCGCTCGTGGGCGGCACGTGCCTCTGCCAGGGGTACGACGGTCTCGATCGGCACGCGGTAGGCGCCGGCGGCGACCCGCTCGGCGAGTTCACGCAGGTCCGTGCGGGGGTCGTAGCCGCCGTGGACCTGGAGGTTGGTGAGCTGGAAGCCGAGGATCGAGGCGTTCTTCGGGTAGAAGTCGCGGGTGTCGACGGTGCTTGCCTCCAGGGCGACATTGGCGAGGGCGACGACCCGGCCGCCGTGTCCGATCTCGCGCAGGCTGCGGCCGAAGGCCGGGCCGCCGACGGTGTCGAGGACGACGTCCGCGCCGCGTCCGCCGGTCAGCCGCAGCACCTCGTCGACCTCGGCGTCGTCCGGGTGCGCCGAGGTGTCGATGGTCGCGTGGGCGCCGAACTCCCCTGCCCAGGCGGCCTTTTCGGGTGATCCGGCGAGCGCGACGACCCGGGCTCCGGTCTCGGCCGCGATCTGCACGGCCGCGCTGCCCACCCCGCTCGCGGCGGCCTTCACGACCACCGTGTCCTCCTTGGTGACCCGGGCGAGGTGCCGCAGGCAGTACCAGGCCGACAGCCAGGCGACGGGCAGCGCGGCGGCATGCGTGAGCTCGATCCCGTCGGGCAGGGCGGTCACCTGGGTCGCGGGGACGGCCGCCAACTCGGCGTAGAAACCGGGTGAGTTCACGCCGTCGAGGGCCACGACCCGCTGGCCGAGCGAGAATCCGGTGACGCCCTCCCCCAACGCGGCGACGGTTCCGGCGCCTTCCACCCCCGGGATCAGCGGCGGGCGTCCGGCCCGGTGGTAATTACCGGACCTGATCAGGGCGTCCGCGCGGTTCACGCCCGCCGCGGCGACCCGCACCAGCACCTGCCCCGGACCCGCGACCGGGTCGGGCGCCTCGACCGGCACCAGCACCTCGGGCCCGCCGAACTCGTCGATCCGTACCGCACGCATACAGCTACCCACTCCCTGTCGCGGCCACCGAACCCGGCCGACACCTCTTGAACTGGTGTCACCATGCGACACCGGACGAACCGGTGTCAAGGCCGGCCGACGTTCCTCGCGCACACCGCATGAACCGGTGTGCGCGAGGTAGGCTCGCCGCCATGACCACCCCGCCCGTCTTCCCGTTCATCGGCGGACGCCCGTGCCTGAACTTCGTGGCGACGCTCGGCAAACGGCACGCCACCCCCGTCGAACGGCTCCCCGATCCGGCCGCCCTGGCCGCCTGGATCACGGCGGCGGAGCTGTCGACCGACACCGAACCGGTGCGGGTCACGGCCCGGGATCTGACCGACGCGCGCACCCTGCGCGAGGCGCTCTACCGGGTCGTACAGGACGCGATGGCCGGGCGGGAACCGGCGGCGGCCGATGTCGAGCGGGTCAACGAGGCCGCCGCGCGCCCGGATCTCGCGCCCCAACTGGGCGAGCGGCGCTGGAAGTCGGCGCATCCGGCGCGCGCGGCGCTGGCGACGATCGCCCGGGACGGCGTCCTGCTGGTGGGCGGTCCGCTGCTGGAGCGGGTCAAGGAGTGCGAGAACCCGGAGTGTTCCCTGCTGTTCCTGGACGACTCCCAGGCCCGCCGCCGCCGCTGGTGCTCGATGGACCGCTGCGGCAACCTCGCGAAGATCGCGGGCTACCGGTCGCGCAGCCGGGCGGCCGTGACGTGACCAGGTGAAGCCGGGTCAGGACCCGGCGGGCGTCCAGTGCGGGTCGCGGCCGAGGAAGGCGAGGAGTGTCTCGGCCCGGTCGTACTCGGCCGTCACCTCGCGGGCGGGTGCGAACACCTGGTAGGCATCGCGGAGTTGGTCGACGAGCCGGTCCGCGGCCGGCCAGATGCCTTCCGCCAGGTCCGCCTCCAGTGGCCGGTTCTGGCCGGTGGCCACCGCGATGTCCCAGGCGTGCACGGCCGCGTCCATGGCGGCCGTCGCCGCGGCGAGCGGGAGGGGCATCGGGCCCAGCGGGGTCGGCACCCGGTCGGCGTCGGCGGGCAGTGCGGCATAGGCTTCGGCGACCGCGCGGAGCACTTTGTCGAGTTCGGCGAGCGGGTCCCCGTCCAGGGCGTCCACGGGGTGGAAGGGGTCGGAGTCGGGCCGGTCGCCGGTGAGGACGAGGCCGTAGGCCTGCTGGTCGATGCGGGCGTGGTTGAGTACCTGACGTACCGTCCACTCGCTGCACGGCGTGGGTGCCGACCACGCGCTCCGGGGCACGGCGGCGATCACCTCGCGCAGGTAGTCGTGCGAGCGGGTCAGTACCTCGATGCCCTGGGTCTTCGTCATGACTGTCGGCCTCCCCTTCGTCCCGTCCGGTGATGACAATCTAGGAGGCCATGCGGACAGTTATGGTCCGCAATGGGTACGTTCGGCGCGTTCGCGAGGAGGGAATAGGCCAAGGATGCGAGACGTCCGGGAGTGGACCACGCCACTGGTGCGGTTCGTGGGGCGGCGGCACCGGGACCCGGTGCTCGTCCAGACGCTGCGGTCGGCCACCGCGGCGACGGTCGCCTATGTCGTCGCGCTGCGTCTGAGCCCGGAGCCCGCGCCGCTGACCGCTCCCCTGACCGCGCTCCTGGTCGTCCAGGTCACGCTCTACGCCACCCTCACCAACGGCATCCGCCGGGTGAACGCCGTGGTCGCGGGCGTGCTCGTCGCCATCGCGTTCAGTCTGCTCGTCGGGCTGACCTGGTGGAGCCTGGCCCTGCTGATCGTGGCCTCGCTGGTCGTCGGGCGACTGGTCAAAGTTGATGAGTACGTGCCCGAGGTGGCGATCAGCGCGATGCTGGTCCTCGGGGTCACCACGGTCGGGAACACGGCCTGGGCGCGGGTGGTGGAGACCCTGATCGGGGCGGTCGTGGGGTTCGCCTGCAATCTGCTGCTGGCTCCCCCGGTGTGGGTGGACGAGGCCGGCGAGTCCATTGAGGGCCTGGCCCGCCGGCTGCGGCGGCTGATGCGGCGCATGGGCGAGGAGGCGGCGGGCCGCACCCCCGTCGACCACGCCACCGCGCGGCTGCACGAGGCCCGCCGCCTCGACCACGACATCGTCGAGGTGGACGCGGCCCTGAGGCAGGCCGAGGACAGCCTGCGGCTCAATCCGCGGGTACGGGAGGGGCTGCTGCACCGGGTCGTGCTGCGGACGGGTCTGGACACCTTGGAGATCTGCACGGTCGTGCTCCGTGTCCTCGCGCGCACCTTCACCGACCTGGCGAAACAGCGCGACCCCGAGCCGCTGTTCGCAGTGCCGACGGGCGCCGCCGTAGAACAGTTGCTGTCCGAGATCGGTGACGCGGTGGTCAGTTTCGCGGTGCTGGTGACCACCGATGTGAGTGTGAGCGCGGAGTCGGCGGAGGCGCGGCTCACCGCCGAGCTGCACACGGCCGCCGCGACCCGCGACAAGCTGGCGCAACTGCTCCTGGAGGAGGTCCAGCGCGACGCGGCCCAGTGGCAGCTGCTGGGTGCCATGCTCACCGAGGTCAACCGCATGCTGGACGAGCTGGACACCGAACACCGCTCGCGGCGGCTGCTGGAGGAACTCGACCGGTGCGCCGGTGAGCAGCGCCAACGCCTGCCGTGGCTGATCTGGCTGCGGGAGCGGGTGGGTGTGCCGGAGCGGCTGCGCAGGAACCGGGACACGGGCGCCGATCGTTCTAGGTGACGGAGTCACCCGGGGGCGGACCGTCCCCGGCACACAGCACGGCCACGGGGCGGACCGCCCCTGGCAGCGCGGCGACGGGGGCGGACGTATGACCGACAGCACCGTACGGATCGACGGGAACACCTTGCGACTGCCCGGTGGGGTGGCGGTGCGGTTCATCCGCACGCTGCGCCTGCCCGAGACGGGGACGCATCCGCTGCCGCCGGGGCTCGGCGAGTTCCCGGTCCGGCGGGTCGCGGACTTCCCGGACACGGTGCCCGGGGAGTGGCGGGCGCGGGGCGGGGTGATGCTGCCGGTGTATCTGCGCGAGGCGATGTGGCTGAGCTTCGCGGGCACGGCCGAGCCCGCCGCCCTCCAGGTCGGCGTGGGCAAGGTGTGCGCGGTCTCCGGGAAGCCGTGGAGCGACCGGCTCTCCCGCGCGCCGCAGAACTACCTCGTACTTCCACGTCAGCCCTGGCTCGACGGCATCAACTCCGGCAAGGGAACGGTCCGCCAGTTCGTGGCCGTCCCGCTCGGCCTGGGCGCGACCGTCGAGGGCCAGGTCACGGGCGAGGAGGTGTGGGGTGGCGTCCAGTTGCAGTCCTTCCCGCTCACCGGACGGGAGTTGGCCAAGTGGCGCGAGGACGAGCGGCGCCGCTCGGAGCGGGCCCGCGCGATCACCATGCCCTCCGGGGGCTACGGCGCTCCGCCCATGCCGATGGCCGCGCAGGCCGCCCCCGCGCCCGGTGCTCCGGCGGCGTCTCCCCGCATGGGTCTCGGTGTCGGCGGTTCGATGCGCCAGGAGGTCTACGAGGACGACCGCCCGCTGACGGACTGGGCCAAGAAGCCCGCCGGGCGGGTCTTCGTGCACCTCGTGACGCCTCCGGAGTGGCGCCGCATCACCGGCGAGGAGCCGCCGCCGTCGCCGGTGGACCGGGCCGCGTACACCCGGGCGGGGCTGCCCTGGTTCGACTACTACGACCAGGACGCCGAGGACCTCGCCCCGACCGACACCCTGGAGGCGGTGAAACCCGTGGGCGACTGGCTCGGTGACGACCACGACCCCTGGCAGCAGCCCGCCCCCGGCCAGGTGCAGCCCCTCAAGGACGCCAAGGGCAAGCCCGTGGAGGACGGCGACTGGTAGACCCACTCACCCATTGCACCCTCCGCAACGCGCGTTGCCGTTCTTGCGCTCGACGGGCCGTCCACGCCAAGGTTGCCCTGACGACGACCTGAGGGTGTGGGCATGAGCAGTGGTGCGGACGCGTCACGGGGCGGTTGGAGTCGACGCCGTTTCCTGGGTGCCCTGGGCGGAACCGCGGCCGTGGTCGCGGTGCCGTCACCGGCCTCGGCCCCGGCCGACCCCGAATCCACTCCCGCGGCGACCCCGGCACCAACCCCCAGTACCCACCGCACCGGCAGGGCCGCCGCCCCCCGCCCCCTCTACCTCGGCACGTACACCTCGGTCGACGGCGGCGGCACGGGCATCGGCCTGGCCACCTACGACCCGGCGACCGGCCGGATCACCGGCGCCGGGACGCTCAGCGGAGTCGCCGACCCGTCCTACCTCGCCGTGCACCCCGACGGCCGCACGCTGTACGCGGTCGACGAGCAGACGGCCGGCGCGGTGACCGCCGTACGACTGGCGGACCGCAAGATCCTCGGCGCGCGGAGCACCGGCGGCGCGGGCCCCTGCCATCTGTCGGTGCATCCCACCGGGCGCTGGCTGCTCAGCGCCAACTACACGTCCGGCAGCGTGGCCGTGCACCCCATCGACGCGGCGGGCGCGCTCGGCGAACGCACCGCCCTGGTCGAGCACTCCACTCCGCAGCCGGGCCCGGGCCAGGACGGCCCGCACGCGCACCAGTTCGTCACCAGTCCCGACGGCGGCCATGTCCTCGCCGTCGACCTGGGCACCGACACGGTCTACACCTACCGCCTGGACACCACGAAGGGCACGCTCACCGAGGTCTCCCAGGCGCACACCCGGCCGGGCGCGGGCCCGCGCCACCTCACGTTCCACCCTGGCGGCACGTACGCCTACCTGGCCAACGAGGTCGACGACACCGTCGCGGTCTGCGCCTACGACCAGGCCACGGGCGCCCTCTCCATCGGCGACCCGCAGTCCAGCGGAAGCACGGGCGACACGACCAACTACCCGGCGCAGATCCTGGTGACGTCGAACGGTTCGTACGCCTATCTCGCCAACCGGGGCGACAACACCCTGGCGCGCTACGCCGTCGAGGCGGACGGCGCCCGGCTCCGGCTGCTCGACACCGTACCGGTGAACGGTGACTTCCCCCGGCAGATCGCCTTCTCGCCGGACGGGGCGCTGCTGTTCGCCGCGAACCAGAAGTCGGGCACGGTCAGCGTGTTCCTGGTGGACGGGGAGAGTGGTGAACTGCGGCTCGCGGGCGCGCCGTTCGCCTCACCGGTCGCCGTCTGTGCGCTGCCGCTGTAGGGGACGCGGACAGGACGCGGCGCCGGCCTGGGTGAGCAGCACATGCATCCGTTCGGTGAGGTGGGCGACCGTGTCGGCGGGCGCGTGAAACGGCAGTCGTACGTCGCCCTGGGCGCGGGCGCGCTCGATGCGCAGGGTCAGTCCGTGCCGGTCGACGGCGAGAGGCTGGACGCGGACTGCGCCGTGCAGGCTGTCGGGCTCGACGAGGCGGGTGAGCCGCTCGACCGCGTCGGAGTGGCAGTCGGCGAGGTGGGTCAGCAGCTGGGCCTCGGCCAGGGCCAGCGGGTCGGGTTCGGCGGCGGCGAACTCGTCGAGGTCGATGACCACCGCGCCGGTCGCGGAGCGCAGCACCACGCGTGTGGGACTGAAAGCCAGTCGGCCGTCCTCGGGGACGAACCAGCCGGCGAGCCACACGCGGGCCCGGATGCGGTTGCGCACGGGGACGGGCGCGACGTCCGCGAACTCCAGCACTGCGGACGGCTCGCCGCGCGGCGCGCAGATCGCGGCGGTCAACAGGGCGCTGTTCTCGGGCACTTGAAGAAGCACTCGGCCGTCGTCGTCCACGCTGTGCGCGCCGACGAACTCCTCGCGACCGCCCTCCGCGGTCACCGCGCAGGACCATGCGGCGGCGAGCACCGAGCGGGCCCGCTCGGCCGCGGCAGGCACGGCCGTCCACGTCTGGCTGTCACCCATCCCTGAACCTCCTTAGGTAAGCCTTGCCTAACTTACCGAAGATCGGGGCGCGCGCCAACCACGCCACGTAAATTCCAGGACAGCCCTTCAGGGCGAGAGGACGCCCAACAGGGCCCGCGCGCACAGATCGCGCACCTGCTCACGGCTCAACTCCGGTGCGCGCAGCCACTCCAGGCAGACGGCGGTGGTGAAAGCCAGCCAGCCGCGCACCGCGAGCTTCGTGTCGGGCCGCTCCTCCACGGCGGGACCGAACTCGGGATCGGCGGCGAGCGCGGCCAGGATCTGCCGCTCCTGCGCCGCCAACGCCCGCTGGTAGACCCGCCGTACGGTCTGGTCCCCGGCCGCGTCGGCACGGTGGAAGGCGCGGTAGCCGTGCGCGTGGGCGTGCACGTACTCCAGATAGGTGTCGAGGGCGGCGGCGAGCTGTTCGCGGGCCGGCACGCCCGGTACGGCCGCCGTCATCCGCAGCATCCGCTCGCTCTCGCGCTCGACGACGGCCGCGAAGAAGTCCCGTTTGGTCGGGAAGTAGTGGTAGAGCAGCCCGCGGGAGACCCCGGCGATCTCGGCGACCTGCTCGATCCACACCTCGTCGTAGGGGCTCTCCGAGAACAACCGCGCGCCCACCGTGAGGAGTTGCTCCCGACGCTCACCGGTGCTGAGCCGGCGGCGTGTGCGCTCTCCCTGATTGGCGGCCATTCCCGCACTTTACTTGACGTCGGTTCAACAGCGGGATCACACTGAAACGCGCTATTGAACCCACGTACAACAGACTGAACTCGTGAGTGGATCAAGGGAGATCGCGTCATGGCGGAGACGACGACGGTGACGCCGGCCGCGCTGCCGAAGGGATTCCGGGGCGCCGAGCAGGGCTGGCCGCAGCTCGACCGCATCCCGCATCCGCCGCGCCGGCTCCCGTTCCTCGGTGACGTCATCGGCGCCGACCGGCGCACCCCGCTCCAGGATTCGCTGCGCTACGCCCGTCAGTTGGGCCCGATCTTCCGCCGGAAGGCCTTCGGCAAGGAGTTCGTGTTCGTGTGGGGCGCCGACCTGGTGGCCGACATGGCGGACGAGTCGCGGTTCGCCAAGCACGTGGGCCTCGGGGTCGCGAATCTGCGGCCGGTCGCCGGGGACGGACTGTTCACCGCGTACAACCACGAACCGAACTGGCAGCTGGCGCACGACGTCCTGGCCCCCGGCTTCAGCCGCGAGGCCATGGAGGGCTACCACCCGATGATGCTGGCCGTGGCCGAGCGCCTGACGGACCACTGGGACCGCGAACTGGCCGCCGGGCGCTCGGTGGACGTGCCCGGCGACATGACCAGGCTGACCCTGGAGACGATCGCGCGCACCGGCTTCGGCCATGAATTCGGCTCCTTCGAACGCGACCGCCCCCACCCCTTCGTCACCTCGATGGTGGGCACCCTCAGCTACGCACAGCGCCTCAACTCCGTGCCCGGACCGCTGGCCCCGCTGCTCCTGCGCACCGCGACCCGGCGCAACGAGGCCGACATCGCCTACCTCAACCGCACGGTCGACGACATGGTGCGCACCCGCCGTGCGACGACCGGCGGTGACGGCGACCTGCTGGACCGGATGCTGGAGACGACCCACCCGGAGACCGGCGAGCGGCTCTCCGCCGAGAACATCCGCCGCCAGGTCATCACCTTCCTGGTGGCCGGCCACGAGACGACCTCGGGTTCCCTGTCCTTCGCGCTGCACTACCTCGCCCGCCACCCGGAGGTCGCGGCCCGCGCCCGCGCCGAGATCGACCAGGTCTGGGGCGACGCGGAGGTGCCGGGCTACGAGCAGATCGCCAAGCTGCGCTACGTCCGCCGGGTGCTCGACGAGTCGCTGCGGCTGTGGCCGACCGCGCCCGCCTACGCCCGTGAGGCCACCCGCGACACCGAGCTCGCCGGTGGCCACCCGGTGCGGCGGGGCGCCTGGGCGCTGATCCTCACGCCGATGCTACACCGCGACCCCGAGGTCTGGGGCGCCGACGCCGAGGAGTTCGACCCGGACCGCTTCGACGCCAAGGCCGTCCGCTCCCGCGCCCCGCACACCTTCAAGCCGTTCGGTACGGGGGCGCGGGCGTGCATCGGCCGCCAGTTCGCGCTGCACGAGGCGACACTCGTCCTGGGCCTGCTGCTGCGCCGCTACGACCTGCGCCCCGACCCCGCCTACCGGCTGCGCGTGGCCGAGCGCCTGACGCTGATGCCCGAGGGTCTACGGCTCCACCTGGACCGGCGCACACCGCCCGAGCCGGTGACCACGCCGGTCGCGATCCCGGACGAGGTCCCCTCAGACGCCCGCTGCCCAGTGCACCGGGCGGACGACTGACCCCGGCAGCCGGGTGCCCGCGCTCCCCCGGGCCGCGTTGACCTGGGGCTCGGTGAGGAAGAACGCGCCGGTGAGGTCGGCGTCCGTGAGATCGGCGTCCCGCAGATCGGCGCCGATCAGATCCGCGCCGCGCAGGTCGGCCCCGGTGAGATCGGCGGCGATGAGGTAGGCGCCGCGCAGGTTGGCCCGGCTCAGATCGGCGCCCTTGAGCCGGGCGCCCATGAGATCGGCACCGCGCCGGTCCTTCTTCTTCCCCTTCACCCCGGCCCTCATCAGCTCACTGGTGCGCAGCAGCAGCACGTTGACCTCCTGCCGGTGGGCGGCCACATCGAGCGCGCCCAGCTCTTCGGGCGTGCCGCGCGTGAGTGCGTCGGTCGCGCGCAGCGCCTCGCGCAACGCGGGGTGGACCGGCACCGCGGCCGGCAGGGTGAGCGCCTCGTTCAGATACCAGAGCAGTTCGTGCAGCTGCCGTACGACGGGGAACACGTCGAACATCCGGCGGGACTCCGCCTGCGGGACCGTGCGCCAGTCCCGCCCGGCGAAGGTGATCTGCGAGACCTTCTGTCCGGCGCCGAAGCAGTCGTAGACCGTGCAGCCGGTGAAGCCGGACTGCCGGAGCTTCGCGTGGATGCCGCACCGGTGATCGCCCTGGAGGTTCGGGCACGGTGTCCCCGCGGCCTTGTCGATCGCGAAGTCCGTCGCCGCGGCGAAGGGCAGCGCGACACAGCACAGCCCGAAACACCGCTCGCAGTCACCCCGCAGATCGGCCCGGTCCACTATGTGATCTTCCATGCCGTTCAGCGTACTGACCCGTTCACATCGAGGCGGGACAGCCGGTCCGGGTCGGACAGGATGTACATCCCGGTGATCCGGCCGTCGGCGATCGTGACGCCCATGACGGAGAGGAGCTCTCCTTCGGGCGCGTTGACGACGCCCACCGAGCCGTTGACCAGGGCGAGTTGGGCGAGGCGGGCGAACGGGGCGAACATCAGGGCCTGCTCGGCGACCGTGCGCGCTCCGCGCAGCGCCTTGGAGGCCGCAGCGCCCCGGACCAGGGCGCCGGAGTCGGCGCGCAGTGCCACGTCCGGGTGCAGGAGTGCGACGAGGGCGTCGAAGTCACCCTCGCGTGCGGCGGCGAGGAACGCCTCGACGATCTCGCGCTGCCGACCGAGGTCCGGGTCGGTCGACGGGCTCGCGCCCTGGACCCGGCGGCGGGCCCTGCCGGCCAGTTGGCGGGTCGCGGCGGAGCTGCGTTCCACGATCGGGGCGATGTCGTCGAAGGGCACCGCGAACAGGTCGTGCAGGACGAACGTGAGCCGTTCGGCGGGCCCCAGGGTCTCCAGGACTACGAGAAGGGCGAGGCCCACCGAGTCGGCCTGGAGCACTTCCTCCTCGGGGTCCAGGTCCGTCAGAGGTCTGAGCAGCGGGTCCGGGACGAAGGTCTCGTCGATGGGGTCCTCGCGGCGCGCGGTGCGGGCACGCAGCAGGTCGAGGCAGACCCGGCCGGCCACCGTGGTGAGCCAGCCGCCCAGGTTCCTGATCTCGTCCGCGTCGGTACGGCTCAGCTTCAGCCAGGTCTCCTGGACGGCGTCCTCCGCCTCCGGCAGCGAGCCGAGCATGCGATAGGCCACCGCCCGCAGCCGGCCGCGGTGTTCCTCGAAGCGGTCCGCCAGGAGTTCCGTGTCGTTCATACCGCCCACCCAACACGTCCGCCCCCTGCCATGGCCACGCCATTTCCGGCGTCCCGTGTCCGTTTGCGGGGCGGGTGGGGCGGGACGACGATGAGAAATCATGGACCCGGTCGGCATCGCGTCCCGCAGACTGCCGCGTGTCGCGGCCCTGGTCCTGGCCGTCCTCGCGACGGCGGTCCTCACCCTCACGGCCACGGCCCGCTCCACCGTGGTCTCACCGGGTTTCTACCGGTCCGCACTGGACGAGGAGAAGGCCTACGACCGGCTCTACAGCCAGGTGCTGGTCGATCCCCGGACGGCCGCGGTCACCCGGGGGCTGCTGGCCCGGCTGCCCGTGCCGGAGGCCCAGGTCACCTCCAACCTCAAGCTGGTGCTGCCGCCGGAGACCGTCCGCGATCTCACCCAGCAGCAGATCAATGCCGTGGTGGGCTATCTGGGCGGCGAGCGCGACTCGCTGGTCCTCAAGGTCGATCTGCGGCCGGTGCTGGCCAACCTCGGCGACCTGGCGCAGATCTACTTCGGCGATCTCGTCGCCTCGGTCCAGAACCGTGCCGAGCCGGACTTCGAGCGCTTCTCGGCCGACCTGTGCACCGCCCTCGGTGCCGTGACCGCCGGACACATCCCGAACGGGCTGCCCGCCCTCCCGCTGACCGAGGCACAGGCGGAGCAGGCCGCCGGGACGCTGGTGAGCGGACTGCCCACCGCCGACCGGGACGCCCTGCGCCCGGCGGTCGAGGCCGCCCTGAGGGACGGCGATGTCGCGACCGCGCTCGCCACCGTGGCCCCCGCCGCCGTGTCGGACCACACGCGTACGGCAGCTGCCCAGCTGCGGGCGAGCATCGGTGGCGGCACCTGGAACTTCACGAACACCCTCGACCTGGCTCCGCTCCACCGCGCCCGCACGTACACGGCGGTCGGCCTCGGCCTCACGGAAGCCCTCGCCTCGGCGCTCCTCGTCGTCGCGCTTGCGGTGCTGTGGGTCGGCGGCGGCTCGACGCCTCCGGGCCGCCGGCTCCTCCCCGTGGGCTGGTCGCTGGCGGCCGGTGGACTGCTGGCCGGGCTCGTCGCCGTCCTCTTCCGGCTGGTCAGCGGCGGGCGGGTGATCGATCCGCCGGGCTCCTGGCCGCCGAGCCTGGCCCGGCTGGTCGACGACGTACAGCGCACCGCCCTGGACCGGCTCACGGCCACCGCCCTGACGACCGCCCTGGTTCCCGTCCTGGCCGGTGCCCTGCTGACCGGCATCGGCTGGGCCCTCCAGGTCCGGCCGCACGTCCCCGCCCTCCCGCGCCTCCGCTGGCTGGCCCTCGCCACGGGTGGCGCCGCCGTCGCCGGCGTCCTGCTGATCCCGTACGCCGTCACGCCCACCGCGTCCCGCACCTGCGAGGGCAGCGCGGAACTGTGCGACCGTCCCTACGACGAGGTCGCCTACCTCACCTCGCACAACGCCATGTCGACCACCGTCGACCGGTTCGTCGGTCCGCTCCAGGACCCGGGAATCACCGCCCAGTTGGACGACGGGGTGCGCGCCCTGCAGATCGACACCTACCGGTGGGAGCGCCCGGACGAGATCACCGCACGGCTCGCGGAGTCCGACTTCACCCCGGAACAGCGGAAGTTCGTCGCCGCGGCCGTCAACAAGGTCAACCCGCCGCGCGAGGGGCTGTGGCTGTGCCACTCCGTGTGCCGGGCGGGCGCCATCGCCCTGGTGCCCGCGCTGCGCGAGATCGGTGACTGGATGCGCGCCCATCCGACCGAGGTGATCACCCTGATCGTGCAGGACGCGATCAGCGGCGAGGACACCCAACGGGCCTTCTCGCAGGCCGGGTTGAGCGACCTGGTGCACACTCCGGACCCCGATCCCGCGAAGCCGTGGCCGACGCTGGGCGACCTGATCGACAGCGGACGCCGGCTGGTCGTCTTCGCCGAGGAGGCCGACGGCCCGGCGCCCTGGTACCGGAACTTCTACGACTACGGGATGGAGACGCCGTTCGCGTTCCGCACGCCGGACGCGATGAGTTGCGTGCCGCATCGCGGCGGCAGCGACAAACGCCTGTTCCTGCTCAACCACTTCATCACCATCGACGGCGGCAGCCGACTGGACGCGGGTGAGGTCAACGCCCGCCGGTTCGTGCTCGACCGCGTCCACCGCTGCGAGCGGGAACGCGGTCGGCCGGTGAACTTCGTCGCCGTGGACTACGCGACGATCGGGGACGCGGGCGGGGCGGTGGCGGCGCTCAACTCCGAGCGCTGAACCGCCTGTTGCCGAAAGGCGCGCTCAATAGCGTTGCGCCTTGGCCAACTTGGGGGTCAGCACCGGCTCCGGCGGCTTGGTGCTGATGGCGACCGGCTGGGCCTTCGCTCCGGGGGCGAGGTTCTCGGCGCCGACGTACCGCGTCTCCACCGCCTTCCCCGAGGAGTCGAGGAAGTCGACCTGGACGGCGTAGGACGCCTTCTTGTCGGTCTTGTTGGTGATGGTGACGAGGACGGCGAGGAGGCCGCCGGTCTGGGCGCGCGGTTTGCCGGTCATGGCGACCTCCGACATCGCGTTGCCCTGGCCCGTGACGTTCTTGAGTTCGTTCTGGGCGTCCTTGCTCGCGCGGGCGACCTCGGCCGACACGGAGGCCTCGAAGGAGGACGCGGCGGCCGAGGCGGAGGATGCCGCGGCGGAGGCCCTGGCTTGGGCCGAAGCGACCGCCGAGGAGGCGGCCGACTTCAGGGCCGACGGTGTCATGCCGGAGAAGGAGGCCTTGTCCGGGGTCGGCGTCTGTGAGCTGCTGCCGGAGCTGCTGTTGCCGTCGCCGCAGGAGACCAGCGCGACCGTGCTCGCCGCGACGACGGCGAGGACCAGGACGGCCGGGCGGGCCCGGCGGAGTGACTTGGTATTCATCGAAATGAACCTTATGCCGGAAATTACCGAGTCACATCTCGTCGCCGGACTCGCCTCGCGTCTGCGGACTCAGACCTCGTCGCGTGTGAGGGCCAGCAGCCGGTCCAGGACCCTCGTGCCGCCGGCCCGAACGCCGTCGTGCTCGAACTCGTCGGTCACCCAGGTGCGCAGGCCCCGGATGGAGCGGGCGGTCTGCAGCGAGTGGGTCGCGTCGACGTACATGTCGTCGTGGTAGACGGCCGCGGCGACCGGGACCTCGTTGGCAGCGAGGCGCGCCGGGTCGTAGAGCGGCTGCCAGTCGGTGCGGGCGGCGAGGAGCTCGGCGGTCTCGCGGAGCGGGCGCAGCGCGGGGTCGCAGTCGAACATCCAGGGGTGGATCGTCTCGCCGGTGAAGAGGAGGGGGCTGTCGCCCGCCAAGGTCTTGGCCGCGTCGAACTGCGGGAACTCGCCGCGGACGCGCTCGGCCGACCAGGCGGTGGGGCGGGCGTCCTGGGCGTAGATCACCTCGTGGATGAGGGCGTAGAGGGGGTGTCCGGCGTACGACAGGGAGTTCTGGACCTCTTCCTGGAACGCGTCGGAGAGTTCGTGGCCCTGCGGGGTGCGGACGAAGGCGTTTTCGAGGAGGAAGTGGAGACGGTGACTGCCCTCGCTGCCGCCGAGCATGATGCCGAGGGACTGGAAGGCCTCGACGGTGAGCCGGTAGCCGTTGGGCAGGACCGGCTCGTGGCGCAGCAGGTACTCGGCGATGCGGCGGGCGCGCTCCACGTCCTGCGGGTAGCGGTCGTAGTGGGCGGCGACCTTGCGCTCGATGCGCGGGTAGGCGGCCCGGTAGATGTCGTCGGCGTGCGCGTCGAGGGACGGCAGGCCGCCGGTGAGGAGGGCGGTGCGCAGGCCTTCGGGGGCGGTGGACAGGTAGTTCACCGTGCAGAAGCCGCCGAAGCTCTGGCCGAGGACTGTCCAGGGGGCGCCGCCGGTGAGGGCCGGGCGGATGGTCTCGCAGTCGCGGACGATCGAGTCGCCGCGGAAGTGCGTGAGGTGGTCGGCCTGCTCGGCGGGACCGCCGCGCAGCGGGAGCGTCTGCCGGTTGAGCGGAGTGGAGTGGCCGGTGCCGCGCTGGTCGAGGAGAAGTACGCGGTACTCGTCGAGCGCGCGGTCGAGCCAGGCCTGTCTGCCGACGAAACGATTCGCCCCGAATCCGGGTCCGCCCTGCAGGTAGAGCAGCCACGGCAGGTCCTCCCGGTCCGCCTTGTCGCTCGCGACGACCTCCCGGGCGTAGAGCTCGATGGTCTCGCCCGTGGGGTCCTCGTGGTCGAGGGGCACGGTGAAGCGGCGGTCGGTGAGGACGACGCCGGGCTGGCGGTAGCTGACGGACAACGGGACTCCTGGTACGGACGAGTGACGGGCCGCGTCACAGTCCAACACATGTGCGTCCGATATCCGACCCCCTGGATCATGAAATCCTACTGACCGGTCGATCAGCGGGCGGCGAGGCTGGAGCGGCGCACCACCAGTTCCGGCTGGAGCACGACCCGCCGGTGCTCGTGCGGGCGGGCTGTCGCGTCCGCCTCCGCCTCGGTCTCCTCCAGAAGCAGTTCGGCGGCGAGGGCGCCCATGGTGACGGCGGGCTGCCGGACCGAGGTGAGGGGGACGGCCGCCGCCGCGGCGAACTCGATGTCGTCGTAGCCGACGATCGCGAGGTCGTCCGGGACGCCGACCCCGGCCGCGAACATGGCCTGGAGTACGCCGAGGGCGAGCAGGTCGTTGGCGCAGAAGACGGCGGTGGGCCGGTCGGCGAGGCCCAGCAGCCGGGCCCCGGCGTCCCGTCCGGCGGCCACGTCGAGCCGGTCGGTGGGCAGCTCGCGCAGCGTGCCCGGGTCGAGACCGGCCTCCGCGAGCGCGTTCTTGGCCCCCGTACGGCGGTCCCGCACCTGGTTGAAGCCGGGCGGGCCGCTGACGTAAGCGATGGAGCGGTGCCCGGCGTCGATCAGGTGCCGCACGGCGAGCGCGCCGCCGGCGACGTCGTCGACGGAGACCGAGCACTCGGTGGTGCCCTCGGCGACCCGGTCGACGAGCACGAAGGGGATGCCGTGCCGGCGGAACGACTCGATGTTGCGTCCGGTCGCGTCGGCCGGGGTCAACAGCACGCCCCGCACCCGCTGTTCGGCGAAGAGCGACAGATACTCGGCCTCCTCGCCGGGGCTCTGCGCGCTGTTGCAGACCATCACGCCGAGCCCGGACTCGCGTGCGGCCCGCTCGGCGCCGCGAGCGACGTCCACGAAGAAGGGGTTGCCCATGTCGAGAACGAGCAGCCCCATGATCCGGCTGCGCCCCGCGCGCAGCTGGCGCGCCGACTCGCTGCGGACATAGCCGAGCCGGTCGATCGCGGACAGCACCCGGGCCCGGGTCTCCGTGGCGACGGTGTCCGGGCGGTTGATGACGTTCGAGACCGTGCCGACGGAGACTCCGGCGGCGCGGGCGACGTCCTTGATACCCACCGGCTGGGCCATCAGGCGGAGACCTCCAGGGTGACATGGGACGGCGGGAAGGCCTTCACATTACCGTCATGACCTTTGCCGACTCCGGCGACCGCCCCGGTCACGCGGGCAGGGCGAAGTCGACGACGTGGAGTGCCGAGGGGGTCGTACCGCTCGACTTCTCCTGGTACATGAACGACAGCACGTTGTCCGCCTTCACCCGCAGCTCGTCGATGACCACCTCGCCGAACGCGTTGAGGTCGCTCGCGTCGTACAGCAGCGCCCAGTCGGAGTACCCGGAGGCCTTCGAGGCGCCGGCGACACGGCCGAAGGGCAGGACCGCGTAGGCGTTGTCGTACTTGTCCAGGACCAGCTTCGTGCGCTGGCTGGAGTTCAGCGCGATCGGGATCTCGGTCTTCTGCCAGGTGCCCGACGCGTTCTTGCGGACGTGGAAGGCACGGCCGTTCGCGGTGCGGTCGGTGACGTAGTCGGTGGTGCACTGGCCGAAGCGTCCCGGGACGTAGCTGATGATCGCGTGCGGGAGGCCGGTGGAGTCGGTGGACTGGCTCTCCTGGTTCATCAGGGAATGGTCGGGGTTGAGGGAGTCGACGACGAGTCCGCCGTCCGTGACCGCGACGGTGTCCGAACTGCCTGTCGTCCCTACGACGGTTCCGGCGTCGTTGCGCCAACTGCGGCCCCGGTCGGTCGAGTAGACGTAGCCGGTGTCGTGGTTGGTGATGCCGCCGCTGCTGCACATCACGGCGGCGGACTGCTCGCGCCAGGTGAAGAAGGAGTGCAGTCGGCCGTTGACGTCGTAGTCGATGCCGTGGAGGTACATGTTGCGGGCGGTGCTGGAGCCGTGCGTGCTGGTGTAGGTGCCGGTCGAGGCGCTCCACTCCCCCAGCGCGGTCCAGGCCGAACCGTCGTACTCCGCAAGGGCGTTGCGGCCGTTGCCGGAGATCCCCACCCGATAGCTGAGCTGCAACCTGCCCTCGGGAGTGGCGACGAACTGGGGGTAGGTGAACTGCGAGGTGAGCGCCACACCGTCCAGCGAGGTCTGTACGGCGCCGAAGACGGCCGAAGTCCAGGCGGTGGACGCCGGATTGTCGAGGAGACCGGCGACCGACTTGACGTAGAAGAAGCCGTCGCTGTGGGAGTCCATGTTGAGGTGCAGCCGGCCGTCGACCCGCGAGACGCCCATCGAGATGACGTTGTGGGAGTCGTCGCTCTTGAGCTGATGGGAAAGGGTGATCGTGGACCATGTCGAGCCGCCGAGGACACGGCGGGCGACGACGGCGTACTTCGTGGACGTGTACCAGGCCGCGTACTGGTAGCCCTTGTAGGTCAACAGGCCGTTCTTCTGGAACGAGTTGTTGTTGACCAGGCCGTCGTAGGAGACGAAGTAGACGGCCTGGGCGTCGAGTTGGGTGGTGCTCTTCTTGGTGACGGACGGGCCGGGGTCGGCTGCCCGTGCGATGCCCGGCGTTGCCACGGCCGCAAGTATGGCGGTGGCGAGCACGGCGCGTCTTCTCATGAGCGGCTCCTGTGGGGGATCACGCGAGGTGGAAGACCTCGGTGAGGGGCTTCATCGCTTCGTCGGGACGGGCGCCGTCCAGGGACTCGAAGAACGGCGCCATCTCCGCCTGCCAGCGGGAGTTGATGTCGGTGGCCTCCATGCCGGCCCGGGCGGCGGCGAAGTCCTCGGTCTCCAAGTAGCCGACCAGCAGGCCGTCTTCGCGCAGGAAGAGCGAGTAGTTGTGCCAGCCGGTGGCCGAGAGTGCGTCGAGCATCTCGGGCCACACGGCGGCGTGCCGCTCGCGGTACTCGTCGAGGCGGTCCGCCCGGACCTTCAGCAGGAAACACACGCGTTGCATCAACACCCCTGTGCCTACTAGAAGTTGAACTGGTCGATGTTCTTCACGTTGAACACGGTCGGCTTGCCGAGGTTGATCACGCCGTCCTTGCCGATGGTGTACGAGGTCCCGCCGGCCTTGAAGGTCTCGCCCTCCTTGCCGGTGATCTGCCCGGACACCAGCGCCACCGCCGTCTGCGCGGCGAGGGCGCCGAGCTTCGCCGGGTCCCACAGCTCGAAGCCGTCGACGGTGCCGTTCTTGACGTACTTGCGCATGTCGTTCGGGGTGCCGAGGCCGGTCAGCTTGACCTTGCCCTTGTACTGGGAGCTGGACAGGTACTGGGCGGCGGCCTTGATGCCGACGGTGGTCGGGGAGATGATCCCCTTCAGGTTCGGGTACTGCTGGAGGAGGCCCTGGGTCTGCTGGAAGGACTGCTGGGCGTCGTCGTTGCCGTAGGCGACCTTGACCAGCTTGACGTTCTTGTACTTGGGGTCCTTCAGCTCGTCCTTCATGAAGCCGATCCAGGTGTTCTGGTTCGTCGCCGTCTGCGCGGCGGACAGGATCGCGATCTCGCCCTTGTAGCCGATCTGCTGGGCGAGCAGCTGCACCTGGGTGCGGCCGAGGTCCTCGGCGCTGGCCTGCGAGACGAAGGCGTTGCGGCACTCCGGGTTGGTGTCGGAGTCGTAGGTGACGACCTTGATCTTGTTGCTCATGGCCTGCTTGAGCGCGGTGCACAGGGCGCCCGGGTCCTGCGCGGAGACGGCGATCGCGTTCACCTGCTGCTGGGTGAGCGTGTTGACGTAACTCACCTGTCCCGCCGTGTCGGTGGCGCTGCTCGGGCCGACCTCCTTGTACTTCTCGCCCAGTTCGGTGAGGGCCTTCTCGCCGCCCTTGTCCGACGTGGTGAAGTACGGGTTGTTGACCTGCTTGGGCAGGAACCCGACGGTGAGCCCCTTCTTCAGGGCGGCGTTCGGGTCCGCCTTGCCCCCGGTGACGGCCGACCCGGTGTTCTCGTCCTTCACATCCTTCTTGGTGGTACCACCGCAGGCGGTGGCGACGAGGGTGAGAGAAGTGACGGCGACGACGGCCGCACAGGCACGACGAAGGGATGCTTTGCGCATGTCGGTTCCTTTTTGACGAAGGTGAGTACGACGCGCCCTGAAGGGGCGCGGGGAACTGCGCGACCAGCCACAGCCGGCCGGCAGCTTTCGAACGACCTATCCGACGGCTCGCGCAGCGGCCCTCGCGATGGCAATCTGGCGTGCGACCCGGGGGCCGAGCACCGAAACAACGAGCAACACACCGGTGACGACGATCTGCGACTGCGCGGAGACATTCAGCAGACTCATCACGTTCTGCAACGCCCCCAGCAGAAAGACACCCGCGATCGCGCCTCCCAACGTCCCCTTCCCGCCGTCGAAGTCGATCCCGCCGAGCAACACCGCGGCCACGACGGACAGTTCGAGCCCGGTCGCGTTGTCGTAGCGCGCACTGGCGTAGTGCAGCGCCCAGAAGATCCCGGTGAGTGAGGCCATCAGCCCGGTCACGGTGAACAGGATCAGCTTCTGCCGCTTGACCCGGATACCGGCGAACCGCGCCGCCTCCTCGTTCGCCCCGATCGCGAACAACGACCGCCCGAACGGCGTGGCATGCAGCGCCACGACGGCGATGACGAGCAGCACCAGGAAGGGCAGGAAGGCCCGCGGAAGGAACGTGTTGCCGAGGCGTCCCGCCGCGAAGTCCAGGTATTGCGTGGGGAAGTCGGTCACCGCGTTGGAGCCGAGCACGATCTGCGCGATGCCCCGGTACGCGGCGAGCGTGCCGATGGTGACGGCGAGGGAGGGCAGTCCGAGGCGGGTGACGAGCAGCCCGTTGACCAGTCCGCAGACCAGGCCCAGCAGCAGGCAGATCGGGATGATCGTCTCGATCGCCATGCCGTCGTTCCACAGTTTGCCCATGACCGCGCCCGACAGGCCGGCCGTGGAGGCGACCGACAGATCGATCTCGCCGGCGACGACCAACAGGGTCATCGGGAGCGCGATCAGAGCGATGGGAAGGGTGTTGCCGATCAGGAAGGACAGGTTCAGCGCGTTGCCGAAGCCGTCCACCGAGGTGAAGGAGAACAGGAGCAGGACGACGAGGAGGGCGCCGACGACCGTGTCCCAGCGGATCGCGCGCGTCAACGACTCAGGCATGGCGGGCGTTCCTCTTCTTCAGTGCGGTGGCCACGCGCAGGGCGACGATCCGGTCGACGGCGATGGCGAGGATGAGCAGGATGCCGTTGATGGCGAGCACCCAGACGGAGCTGACGCCGAGGGCGGGCAGCACACTGTTGATGGAGGTCAGCAGGAGCGCGCCGAGGGCCGCGCCGTAGACGCTGCCGGAGCCGCCGGTGAAGACCACGCCACCGACGACCACCGCGCTCACGACGGTGAGTTCGTAGCCGGTTCCGGTGCCGGAGTCGACGTTGCCGAAGCGGGCCAGGTACATCGCGCCGGCGAGTCCGGCGAGTCCGCCGCAGAAGGTGTACGCGGCGAGGATCCGCTTGCGGACGGGGATGCCGGCGAGCCGGGCCGCCTCGGGGTTGGAGCCGAGGGCGTACAACTCCCGTCCGCTGCCGAAGTGTTTGAGGTAGTAGGCGGTGGCGATCAGTACGGCGAGCGCGATCAGCGCCAGCCAGGGCACCGCCGAGAGGCCGCCGGAGCCGAAGTCCACGAATCCGCCCGGGAGATCGGCGGCCGTGATCTGCCGTGAGCCGACCCAGATGGAGTCGACGCCCCGGATGATGTAGAGCGTGCCGAGCGTGACGACCAGGGCGGGCACCTGACCGAGGCTGACGAGCAGGCCGTTGACCAGCCCGAGACCGATGCCGAGGAGTACGGCGAGCAGGATCGCGACGACCGCGTTGCCGCCGCTGTGGAGGTAGTCGCCGGTGGCGAAGGCGGTGATGCCGAGGGTCGAGCCGACCGACAGGTCGACGTTGCGGGTGATGACGACCAGCGACTGGCCGGTGGCGACCAGGACCAGGATGGTCGCGTTCAGCAGCAGGTCCTTGATGCCCTGCTCGGACAGGAACTCGCTGTTGCCCGCCTGGGTGATGCCGATCATCACCAAGAAGACGACCAGGATGGCGAGTTCGCGCATCTTGAAGACCCGGTCGACCAGCCGGGTGCTGCTCGATTCGGGCACTTCGGCGGCGGGCGCGGGGTTGGGAGCGGTGACCGTCATACGGCGGCCCTCCCGGAAGCTGCGCTCGACGGGGTTGCCGTCATGAAGGACCTGTTCATGCGGCGGTCCTCCCGGTGGCTGCGGCCATCACGGATTCCTCGGTGGCTTCGGAACGGGGGATCTCTGCGGTGAGCCGGCCCTCGTGCATCACCAGCACGCGGTCGGCCATACCGAGGATCTCGGGCAGATCGGAGGAGATCATCAGGACGGCGACACCGTCGGCGGCCAACTCGCTGAGCAGCCGGTGCACTTCGGCCTTGGTGCCGACATCGATGCCACGGGTCGGCTCGTCGACGATCAGCACCTTGGGGCCGGTGGCGAGCCACTTGGCGAGGACGACCTTCTGCTGGTTGCCGCCGGAGAGGGTGTTGACGGTGTCGGCGATCCGCGCGTACTTGACGTGCAGCTTCACCGCCCAGTCGAGGGAACGGCTGCGCTCGGCACCCCGGTCGACGAGGCCCGCCTTCACGGTCGTACGCAGGCCGGTGAGGCCGATGTTCCGCTCGATCGACATGTCCATCACCAGGCCCTGGGCGCGCCGGTCCTCGGGGACCAGGGCGAGGCCTGCGGCCATCGCGGTCGAAGGGGCGCCGTTCGTCAGCGACCTGCCGTCGACCTCGACCCCGCCCGCGTCCCACCGGTCGATGCCGAAGACGGCTCGCGCCACCTCGGTACGGCCGGCGCCGACGAGCCCGGCGAGACCGACGATCTCCCCGCGCCGTACGTCGAAGGACACGTCGGTGAAGACGCCCTCGCGGGTCAACCGCTTGACACTCAGGGCGACTTCGCCGGGTTCGACGTCCTGCTTGGGGTACAGCTCGTCGAGATCGCGGCCCACCATGCGCCGTACGAGATCGTCCTCGGTCATTCCCTCGACCGGCTCGCTGGAGATCCAGGCACCGTCGCGGAGGGTGGTGACCTGTTGGCAGATCTGGAAGATCTCCTCCAGGCGGTGCGAGATGAACAGGACGGCGGCGCCCTGTTCGCGCAGGGTGCGGACCACGCCGAAGAGGCGGGCCACCTCGCTGCCGGTGAGGGCGGCCGTCGGCTCGTCCATGATCAGGACGCGGGCGTCGAAGGAGAGCGCCTTGGCGATCTCCACGATCTGCTGGTCCGCGATGGACAGACCGCGTGCCGGACGCTCCGGGTCCAGCTCCACGCCGAGCCGCTTCATCAGCTCGGCGGTCGCCGCGTGCGTGGCCTTGTGGTCGATCCGGCCGAGCGCGCGGCGGGGCTGGCGGCCCATGAAGATGTTCTCGGCGATCGACAGGTCGGGAAAGAGGGTCGGTTCCTGGTAGATCACGGCGATTCCCGCGTCGCGGGCGTCGCCGGGGCCGTGGAAGAGGACGGGTTCGCCGTCGAGCAGCACCTGGCCGGCGTCGGGCCGGTGCACACCGGCGAGGGTCTTGATGAGAGTGGACTTGCCCGCGCCGTTCTCACCGGCGAGTGCGTGCACCTCACCGGGGAACAGTTCGAGGGACACGTCCCGCAGGGCGCGTACCGCGCCGAAGGACTTGGAGATGCCCTTGAGCGCGAGCACCGGGGCCGGACCCGCGTCTGACGGGTGGGTCATGAGGGGCTCCTCGACGACGCCGGCGGGGAGCCGTCACAGCGTCGTGAAAGGTTTCAACTTGGTTGCCGGGACGTTAGGCGCGCCAGCCTTGTCACGTCAATGGGTCCGCATCGAAAAACTTTCGATAGCCAAAGGTCACATTGGAGTCACGGAGCACAGGCTTCGCCGTAGGGCTTGACACCCCTTCGGGAGGCTCATAACTTCGCTCTCTGAATCGTTTCATACACACATCGTTTCGTCGCATGTCACAGGAGCCCACAAGTGACCGATCTCGCCGCGGTGAAGGCCGCGCTCAGGACCCAGGCAGTCGAGACGCCGTCGTGGGCGTACGGGAACTCGGGGACCCGGTTCAAGGTGTTCGCCCAGGAGGGTGTGCCGCGGACCCCGCAGGAGAAACTGGAGGACGCGGCCAAGGTCCACGAGTTCACGGGCGTGGCGCCGACGGTGGCCCTGCACATTCCCTGGGACCGGGTCGACGACTTCGGGGCGCTGGCCAAGTTCGCGGACGACCACGGGCTGAAGCTCGGCGCGATCAACTCCAACACCTTCCAGGACGACGACTACCGGCTCGGCAGCGTCTGCCATCCCGACGCGGCGGTGCGGCGCAAGGCGCTCGACCATCTGCTGGAGTGCGTCGACATCATGGACGCGACGGGCTCCGCCGACCTGAAGCTGTGGTTCGCGGACGGCACGAACTATCCGGGGCAGGACGACCTCTCCGCCCGGCAGGACCGGCTGGCGGAGGCGCTCGCGGCGGTGTACGAGCGGCTCGGGGACGGGCAGCGGATGCTGCTGGAGTACAAGTTCTTCGAGCCGGCCTTCTATGCGACGGACGTGCCCGACTGGGGGACGGCGTACGCGCACTGTCTGAAGCTCGGGCCGAAGGCTCAGGTCGTGGTCGACACCGGGCACCACGCTCCCGGGACCAATATCGAGTTCATCGTGGCGACGCTGCTCCGCGAGGGGAAGCTCGGGGCGTTCGACTTCAACTCGCGGTTCTACGCCGACGACGATCTGATGGTGGGTGCGGCGGATCCCTTCCAGTTGTTCCGGATCATGTACGAGGTGATCCGGGGCGGGGGGTTCACCGCCGATGTGGCGTTCATGCTCGATCAGTGCCACAACATCGAGGCGAAGATTCCGGCGATCATCCGGTCGGTGATGAATGTGCAGGAGGCCACGGCGAAGGCGCTGCTCGTGGACCGGGACGCGTTGGGTGCGGCGCAGCGGGGTGGTGATGTGCTGGGCGCGAATGCCGTGATCATGGACGCGTACAACACGGATGTACGGCCGTTGCTGCGGGAACTGCGGGAGGAGCAGGGGCTTGCCCCGGACCCGATCGCGGCGTATCGCTCCAGCGGGTGGCAGGAGCGGATCGTTGCTGAGCGGGTTGGCGGGCAGCAGGCGGGGTGGGGTGCGTAAGCGTCTGCCTGGATCGGTTGTTTGCGGGGTGCGGGTCCGTTGTGGCTGGTCGCGCAGTTCCCCGCGCCCCTGAAAGTCCCCTCTCTCACGTAAGGACCCGAGTTCATGGCACCGCACCCCGAAGCCGCCGCCCTTCTCGCCCGTTCCCATCGGCTTGGCGCTGATCCCCGCAACACCAACTACGCCGGCGGGAACGCGTCCGCCAAAGGCGTCGACACCGATCCCGTGACCGGGGGTGATGTCGAGTTGATGTGGGTGAAGGGGTCCGGGGGTGACCTCGGGACGCTCACCGAGGGCGGGCTCGCCGTGTTGCGGCTGGACCGGATGCGGGCGCTCGTCGACGTGTACCCGGGGGTGGACCGCGAGGACGAGATGGTGGCCGCGTTCGACTACTGCCTGCACGGCAAGGGGGGCGCGGCCCCCTCGATCGACACTGCCATGCACGGGCTCGTGGACGCGGCGCACGTCGATCATCTGCACCCGGACTCCGGGATCGCGCTCGCCTGCGCCGCCGACGGGGAGAAGCTGACCGCCGAGTGTTTCGGGGACACCGTCGTGTGGGTGCCGTGGCGGCGGCCCGGATTCCAGCTGGGGCTGGACATCGCCGCCGTCAAGGAGGCCAATCCGCAGGCCATCGGGTGTGTGCTCGGGGGGCATGGGATCACCGCGTGGGGTGCCACGTCCGAGGAGTGCGAGCGGAATTCGCTGCACATCATCCGGACCGCCGAGGCGTTCCTCGCCGAGCGGGGGAAGGCGGAGCCCTTCGGGCCCGTCGTCGAGGGGTACGGTCCGCTGGGCGACGGTGAGCGGCGGGAGCGGGCCGCCGCCCTGGCGCCGTACGTCCGTGCCGTCGCGTCCCAGGACCGGCCTCAGGTGGGGCACTTCACCGATTCCGAGGTCGTGCTCGATTTCCTCGCGCGGGCCGAGCATCCCCGGCTCGCGGCGCTCGGGACCTCGTGCCCCGACCACTTTCTGCGGACCAAGGTCAGGCCGCTCGTTCTCGACCTGCCGCCCGACGCCCCGCTCGACGAGGCGATCGCGCGGCTGAGGGAACTGCACTCCGCCTATCGCGAGGAGTACGCCGCCTACTACCAGCGGCATGCCGTGCCCGACTCCCCCGCGATGCGCGGCGCCGACCCGGCGATCGTGCTGATCCCGGGCGTGGGCATGTTCTCCTTCGGCAAGGACAAGCAGACGGCGCGCGTGGCCGGCGAGTTCTACGTCAACGCCATCAACGTGATGCGTGGCGCCGAGGCCGTGTCCTCGTACGCGCCGATCGAGGAGTCGGAGAAGTTCCGCATCGAGTACTGGGCCCTGGAAGAGGCCAAGTTGCAGCGGATGCCCAAGCCCAAGCCGCTCGCCACCCGGGTCGCACTCGTCACCGGTGCGGGTAGCGGGATCGGGAAGGCGATCGCGCGGCGGCTGGTCGACGAGGGCGCGTGCGTTGTCGTCGCGGATCTCAACTCCGAGAGCGCGCAGGCCGTTTCGGAGGAGTTGGGCGGGCCCGACAAGGCTGTCGCCGTGACTGTCGATGTGACCGATGAAGCGCAGATCGCCGCCGCCTTCAAGGCCGCGCTGCTCGCCTTCGGCGGAGTCGATCTCGTCGTCAACAACGCGGGGATCTCCATCTCCAAGCCCCTGCTGGAGACTTCGGCCCGGGACTGGGATCTGCAGCACGACATCATGGCCAGGGGTTCGTTCCTCGTCTCGCGCGAGGCCGCACGGGCGATGATCGCACAGGGGCTCGGTGGCGACATCCTCTACATCGCCTCCAAGAACGCCGTGTTCGCCGGGCCCAACAACATCGCCTACTCCGCGACCAAGGCCGACCAGGCCCATCAAGTACGGCTGCTCGCCGCCGAGTTGGGTGAGCACGGGATCCGGGTCAACGGGATCAACCCGGACGGTGTCGTGCGCGGTTCGGGCATCTTCGCGGGCGGCTGGGGTGCGCAGCGGGCGGCGACCTACGGGATCGAGGAGGAGAAGCTCGGCGAGTTCTACGCCCAACGCACCATCCTCAAGCGGGAGGTGCTGCCGGAGCATGTCGCCAACGCCGTCTTCGCCCTCACGGGTGGGGACTTGACGCACACCACCGGACTGCACGTCCCGGTCGACGCCGGCGTTGCGGCAGCCTTCCTTCGGTGAGCGCCGACGTGAAGGCGTACGCCGCGGTCGACCTCGGCGCGTCCAGTGGGCGGGTCATGGTCGGCCGTGTCGGGCCGGACTCCCTGGAGTTGGTGGAGGCCCACCGTTTTCCCAACCGGCCCGTCCGCACGCCGGAAGGACTGCGGTGGGACATCCTCGCGCTGTACGCGGGGGTCCTCGACGGGCTCCGGGCGGCGGGCTCGGCCACCGGCGGGCGGATCGACTCCGTCGGTATCGACAGCTGGGCTGTGGACTACGGGCTGCTCGACGCGGACGGGGCCTTGCTGGGCAATCCGGTGCACTATCGGGACGCCCGCACGGAGGGCGTCGCCGAGAAGGTGTGGGCGACCGTTCCGGCGGGCGAGCTGTACGCGTCGACCGGGTTGCAGTACGCACCCTTCAATACCCTGTACCAGCTGGCGGCGGCGCGTGACACGGCTCAACTGGCACACGCCGAGCGGCTGTTGCTCATCCCCGATCTGCTGTCCTACTGGCTCACCGGGGAGCAGGGCACCGAGCTGACCAACGCCTCGACGACCCAGCTCGTCGACCCCCGGACCCGCGACTGGTCGTACGACATCGCCTCGCGTCTCGGTGTCGACCTCGGGCTGTTCGCACCCCTGCGGCAGCCGGGGGATCCGGCGGGGGTGCTGCGGGCCGAGGTGCTGGAGGAGACGGGGCTGAGCGGGCCCGTGCCGGTGACGGCAGTGGGGTCGCACGACACGGCGTCCGCCGTCGCCGCCGTTCCGGCCGTCGAGGAACGGTTCGCCTACATCTGCACGGGCACCTGGTCCCTGGCCGGTCTGGAGCTCGACGCGCCCGTGCTGACCGAGGCGAGCCGGGCCGCCAACTTCACCAATGAGCTGGGGCTCGACGGCACCGTCCGTTATCTGCGCAACATCATGGGGCTGTGGCTGCTTCAGGAGTGTGTACGGGCCTGGGGCGAGCCGGAGTTGGGCGAGTTGCTGCGCGGGGCGGCCAGGGTGCCGGCGCTGCGGTCGGTGGTGGACGCGGGTGACGCGGTGTTTCTGGCGCCGGGGCGGATGCCGGAGCGGATCGCGGATGCCTGCCGTGGCTCGGGGCAGCCGGTGCCGGAGTCCCGGGCCGAGATCACCCGCTGCATTCTCGACTCGCTCGCGCTCGCGCATCGGCGAGCGGTCGACGAGGCCCAGGTGCTCGCCGGTCATCCGGTCGACGTCGTACACATCGTCGGGGGCGGTACGCGCAACGCGCTGCTGTGCCAACTGACCGCCGACGCCTGCGGGTTGCCGGTGGTGGCGGGCCCGACGGAGGCGGCAGCCCTCGGTAATGTGCTCGTTCAGGCGCGGGCCCACGGGCTCGTCGGTGACCTGGCCGGGATGCGGGGACTGCTCGCCCGTACCCAGCCGTCGACCCGGTACGAACCGCAGGGCGACACCGCCCGCTGGCGGGCCGCGGAGGCCCGGCTCGCCGCGCGGTGAATGCGGGCCCGAGGACAATGGCCTCCGGCTCGCCGTGTGCTGAGCCGGGGGCTCCCCCGGACGGTGACCTCCGACTACTCTGCACTCATCCGATGATCGACCACTAAGGAGCCGCGATGCGTGTCGCCCTGTTCCTGACTTGCGTCAACGACACGCTGTATCCGGACACCGGGCGCGCCGTGGTGAAACTACTGACCAGACTGGGCGTCGAGGTCGACTTCCCGATGGCGCAGACCTGCTGCGGACAGGCGCACTACAACACCGGCTACCGCCACGAGGCCGAGCCACTCGCCCGGCATTTCTCCGATGTCTTCGGGGAGTACGAGGCGATCGTCACGCCGTCCGGGTCATGCGGGGCGATGGTGCGGGAGCTGTATCCCCGGATGGGGGAAAGGGCCCGGGCGGAGGGGCGCGGGGACACCCTCGCGGCCACGCTCGCGCCGGTGGTGCCGAAGACGTACGAGCTGACCGAGTTCCTCGTGGACGTGCTCGGGGTGACGGATGTGGGCGCCTGCTATCCGCACCGGGTGACCTATCACCCCACCTGCCACGGGCTGCGCAGTCTGGGACTCGGCGACCGGCCGCTCAGGCTCCTCCGGGCCGTCAAGGGACTGGAGTTGGTCGAGTTGCCCGGTGCCGACGAGTGCTGCGGCTTCGGCGGGACGTTCGCCGTGAAGAACGCCGATGTCTCGGCGGCGATGGGCGCCGACAAGGTGCGCAACGCCGAGTCGACGGGGGCGGAGGTGCTGTGCGCTGCGGACAACTCCTGTCTGATGCACATCGGCGGCACGATGGCCCGGCTCCACACCGATGTGCGGCCCGTCCACATCGCCGAGATCCTGGCGGCCACGGAAGAGGACTCACACTCATGAGCGGCACGTTCGTCGGCATGCCCGCGTTCCCGGCCTTCCCCGTGGCCGCGCACGAGGCGGTCAGCAACCAGACCCTGCGCGGCAATCTGCGGCACGCCACCCACACGATCCGTGCCAAACGCGCCAAGGCCGTCGCCGAGGTGTCGGACTGGGCCGCGTTGCGCGAGGCCGGCAAGCAGATCAAGGACCACACGCTCCGTCATCTCGACCGGTATCTGGTCCAGTTGGAGGAGTCGGTGACGGCCGCCGGGGGTGTCGTCCACTGGGCGGCCGACGCGGAGGAGGCCAACCGGATCGTCGTTCGACTCGTCCAGGAGACGGGCGAGTCGGAGGTCGTCAAGGTCAAGTCGATGGCCACCCAGGAGATCGGGCTCAACGAGGCCCTGGAGGCGGAGGGCATCCGCGCCTACGAGACCGATCTCGCCGAGCTGATCGTGCAGTTGGGCAAGGACCGGCCTTCGCACATCCTGGTCCCGGCGATCCACCGCAACCGCGGCGAGATCCGGGAGATCTTCGCCCGCGAGATGAGCGAGTGGGGCCGCCCGGCACCGGAGGGCCTGACCGACACTCCGGCCGAACTCGCCGAGGCCGCGCGCCTGCACCTCCGTGAGAAGTTCCTGCGCGCCAAGGTGGGTGTCTCCGGTGCCAACTTCATGGTCGCCGACACCGGCACGCTCGTCGTCGTCGAGTCCGAGGGCAACGGCCGGATGTGCCTGACCCTTCCCGAGACGCTGATCTCGGTCGTCGGCATCGAGAAGATCGTGCCCACCTGGCAGGACCTGGAGGTGTTCCTGCAGACCCTCCCCCGCTCCTCGACCGCCGAGCGCATGAACCCGTACACCAGCATGTGGACGGGTACGACCGACGGTGACGGACCACGCGTCTTCCACCTGGTGCTGCTCGACAACGGCCGCAGCGACACCCTCGCCGACGAGGTCGGCCGCCAGGCCCTGCGCTGTATCCGCTGCTCGGCCTGTCTCAATGTCTGCCCGGTGTACGAGCGGGCCGGCGGCCACGCCTACGGCTCGGTCTACCCGGGCCCGATCGGCGCGATCCTCAGCCCCCAACTCCGGGGCACGGCGAGCGAGATCGACGCCTCGCTGCCGTACGCCTCGTCGCTGTGCGGCGCCTGCTACGAGGTGTGCCCGGTCGCCATCGACATCCCCGAGGTGCTGGTGCATCTGCGGGAGCGGGTCGTGGAGGGCGGGCCGGTGACCCGCGAGGGGAACAGGGTCGTGCTGCGGCCCGCGAAGGGGCATGCCGCCGAGCGGGCCGCCATGCGGGCGGCGCGCTGGACGTTCGCCCGCCCGGGCGCCCTGCGCGCAGGCCAGCGGCTCGCCTCCCGCACCCGCCGCTTCCATCCCCGGACACTGCCGGGCCCCGGCCGGGCGTGGAGCGGTACCCGGGAGCTGCCGGCCGTGCCCGCGGAGCCGTTCCGCGACTGGTGGCAGCGCACACAGGGTGGAAAGGACGGTGCCAAGTGAGCAGCAGGGAACGGATTCTGGGCCGCGTGCAGCGCGCGCTCACCGATGTGCGCGAGGACGACACGCCGTACGAGCAGGCCGTCCAGCGGGACTATCTGCGGGAGCACGGGAACCGGACCGTCGACCAGACTGTCGAGCTGCTCGCCGAGAACCTGGCGGACTACCGGGCGATCGTGCACCGGTGCACCCAGGCCGAACTGGCCGCCACGATCGGCGGGTTGCTCGCCGGGCGGGGTTCGAGGACGGTCGTCGTGCCGCAGGGTCTGGCGCCCTCCTGGCTCGCGGCCGCCGACGTCGAGCAGATCGCGGACCGGGCTGACAACACCCCGCACGAGCTGGACCGGATCGACAGTGTGGTCACCGCGTGCGCGGTGGCCGCCGCCGAGACCGGCACCATCGTCCTGGACGGCGGCCCCGACCAGGGCCGCCGCCGGATCACGCTCGTCCCCGACCACCACATCTGTGTCGTACGGGTACCGGACCAGGTGGTCTCCTCGGTGCCCCAGGCGCTCCAACGCCTCGACCCGACCCGCCCGTTGACCTGGATCTCCGGTCCGTCGGCGACCAGCGACATCGAGCTGGACCGGGTCGAGGGGGTGCACGGGCCGCGCACCCTGGAGGTGGTGCTGGTGAGCGATCAGCCGAGCGCGGAGGTCAACTCGTAGCTCCCCGAAGGGAGTTCGAATGAGGCGGCGCCGTCCGCGAGCCCGAGGAACTGAACGCCCTCTGCCTCGGCGAGGGGTGTGCCGTGCTCGCGGACGGTGGCCGGGTCGGCGGCGGGGATGCGCAGGGTAGCTGTGCTGTTGGCGGGGACGACCGCCCGGTACGTCAACTCCCCCTCCCGCACGGCCCATTCGCTGACGATCTCGCCGTAGGGCGAGAGATGCGATCCGGTCACCCGGGTGATCCTGCCGGTGGGGTCGAGGTGCGGCCGGAGGAGGAAGTGACGGAAGCCCGGGTGGGCCGGGTCCTTGGCGATGCCGGCCATGCTCTCGTACATCCACTCCATGATCGCGCCGTAGGAGTAGTGGTTGAAGGAGTTCATGTCGACCGGGCCGAAACCGTCTGCCCTGGAGTACGAGTTCCAGCGCTCCCAGACGGTGGTGGCGCCGTTCGCCACCGAGTAGAGCCAGGACGGCATCGCGTTCTGGTGGAGGAGCCGGTACGCGAGGTCGACGCGGCCCTCGTCGGTGAGGACGGGCGCGACGACGTTCACGCCGAGGAAGCCGACGGAGAGTGTGTTCTCCGCGTACTGCACGCGGGTGCTGTCGGGGTGGGCCGCCTTGTAGGCCTCGCTGTTGCCGATGTTGTCGGCGAGCAGGGCGACCAGTTGGCGGTGCTGGTCCTCCGTGTCGTAGAAGCCGAGTTTGAGGATCCAGAGCAGGGCGGTCTGGGTGTCGTCCTCGGTCTTGCCCGCGCTGTTGCCGGGTGTGTACGGCGGCGGGTCGCCGAGGCTGGAGCGGACGGTGAGCCGGCCCGAACCGGGGTCTGTCGCAAGGTACTTGGTGATGAAGGCCCGCTTGATGCGGCTGAAGAGCTCCTCGTGGGCGGCGGCTTCGGCGGTACGGCCGGTGGCGTGGGCCATGTCGGCCATCAGGCGGGCGCTGTAACCGTAGTAGGCGTCGCTGATGAGCTGGGTGCTGGTGATCTGGAAGGCGAGCCAGTCGCCGAAGATCGCGCCCTGGCCGGCGTAGGTGTCGCCGGTGCGCTGCCGGATCCAGTCGACGTACTTGGTCATCGCCGCCCAACCGCGGTCGATGATCGTGGTGTCGCCGGTCATCTGCCACACCGTCCAGGGCACGACCACGCCGCAGTCCGCCCAGCCGCTCGCCGGGAGCGGCTGGCTGTAGCGGTGGCCGGGGGCGACCCAGGGGAACTGGGCGCCGTCCGCGCCGTAGCGGCGCTGTGAGTCGATCAGGGTGTCCTGGAAGTGGCTGAGGAAGGCGACCGAATCGGCGTTGTAGAGGCCGGTGTTGGCGAAGAGCTGGGTGTCGCCGGTCCAGCCGAGGCGTTCGTCGCGCTGGGGGCAGTCGGTGGGGATCCAGAGGTAGTTGCCGCGCTGGCCCCAACGGACGTTGCTGATCAGCTGGTTGACGTCGGTGTCGTCGGTGGTGACGGTGCCGATGTCACGGAGGGCGGAGGTGGCGACCCTGCCCGTGAGTGCGGTCAGGGTCACGGTGTCGGTCGTGGTGACGGAGACATAGCGGAAGCCGTAGAAGGTCAGCGAGTCCTCGTGGGTCTCGCCGGCCGGGTCGCCCTTGAGGACGTAGGTGCTGGTGGCGCGGGCGGTGCGCAGGTTGGCCCGGTAGACCGAGCCGGCGGGTCCGTCGGCCCCCGCGCTGTCGTCGTTGAGCATCTCCCCCGGTTCGCAGACCACTTGGGCGCCCGCCGGGCCGCACACTGTGTAGCGGGGCACGCCGACGAGGTTCTGGCCGAGGTCGATGACGGCGGTGTCGCCGGGGTGCAGGGTGACCGAGACGGTGGCCGCCGGGCCGGGATCGGTGACCGTGCGGGCGGGGTCGACGACGATCCGGCCGCGGCCGTTCGCGCTGCCCTCCTCGTCGGTGGCACCGGTGTAGACGGTGACCGAGCACGGCTTGCGGTCCCAACTCGGCACCAGGCGGGCGCTCTCGCCGGTATGAGCGACCAACCGGGCTTCGGGGAACGGGTGGTTGTGCTCCTGCACGGCGGACCAGCCGGTGGTGTCGAAGCCGTTGGCCGTCCAGCCCGGGAGTTCCCGGCGGGCGTCGTAGGTCTGGCCGTCGTAGATGTCGTCGGCGCGGTAGGGGCCGGTGTCGGTGGCCCGCCAGGCGTCGTCGGGTGCGGTGACGATCGTCTGGGTGGAGCCGTCGGTGTAGCGGACGAGGAGTTTCGCCTTCAGGGCAAGGGAGTTGCCGTCGGCCGAGTAGTAGGGGGTGTTCTCGGAGATGCGGCTGTTGTACCAGCCGTTGCCGAGCACGGCCGCGAGGGTGACCTGTGACGGGTCCTGTGACGGGTCCGTCAGCAGGTCGGTGACGTCGTAGGTGAAGTAGTCGACGGTGGTCTCGTAGTTGGTCCAGCCGGGGGTCAGGAGTTCATGGGTCGTGCCGTCGCCGTGCGGCACCGCGACCCGGCGGCCGTTGACGTAGGCCTCGTACACGCCGAGTGCGGACACGTACAGCCGGGCCTCGCTCACCCGCTCGCCGGTCAGTGCGGTCTGCCGGCGCAGCAGGGGCGCACCCGCGCTGTTCGGCCGCTTGCCGGCCATGCCGATCCACCGCGCGCCGTCCCAGCCGGTGACTCCGTCGGCGCTGAGGAGACCGGTCTCGAAGGAGGCGGTGGCTCGGGTGCCTCGGCCGCGTTCGTCCCACAGCGTCACCGTCCAGTGGTAGCGGGTCGAGGCGTGGAGTTGAGGACCCGCGTAGCGGATCGCGACCGAGTCCGCCGAGTCGACGCGACCGGTGTCCCAGACGTCGGCCCGGTCGTCGGTCAGGTGCGCGGGTGAGGAGGCGACCTGGATGCGGTACGCGGTCTGCCGCCGGCCACGCTCTGCGGATGCCATGCGCCACCCGAACCTCGGGTGTTCCGCGTCCACGCCGAGCGGGTCGGTGCGGTGCTCCACCGTGAGGCCCGACACCGTGGTGCCGGAAACGGCGACTCCGTCGTTCATGCCCTGTCCCTTCGGCCCGCCGAGAGGTGGAGTTGTATCGGTTCAGTCGGCTCGCTGGTCGAAAATAGTGGGGTTAAGGGCGGGTGTCCACATCCCTGGCAGCACTGGATTTGAAACATTTCAAAACCGGAGCGAGCACCTCACCAGCCAGTAGGCCCCCGTTGATGGGCGGTGTCGGACCGGCGCCGTTAGCGTGAGGTCATGATCCGGTTCGAGCAGGTCGGCAAGCGGTATCCGGACGGTACGACGGCCGTGGACGGGCTGTCCTTCGAGGTGTCCGAGGGTGAACTCGTCACGCTCGTGGGCCCGTCCGGGTGCGGCAAGACGACGACCATGATGATGGTCAACCGGCTGATCGAGCCGACCTCCGGCCGGATCCTCGTGAACGGCGAGGACATCGCCTCCGTCGACCCGGTGCAGCTGCGCCGCCGTATCGGATACGTCATCCAGCAGGTCGGACTCTTCCCGCACCGCACGGTGCTCGACAACACGGCGACCGTGCCGTCCCTGGTCGGCTGGAAGCGGGCGAAGGCGCGGGCACGGGCCGCCGAGCTGCTCGATCTGGTGGGCCTGGACCCGAAGACGTACGGGCCGCGCTACCCGGAGCAGTTGTCGGGCGGTCAGCGGCAGCGGGTCGGGGTGGCGCGGGCACTGGCCGCCGATCCGCCGGTGCTGCTGATGGACGAACCGTTCGGCGCCGTCGACCCCGTGGTGCGGGAGCAGTTGCAGGACGAGTTCCTGCGGATGCAGGCCACTGTGCGCAAGACGGTGCTGCTGGTCACGCACGACATCGAGGAGGCGGTACGGCTCGGTGACCGTATCGCCGTGTACGGGCAGGGGCGGATCGAGCAGTACGACACCCCGGGCGCGGTGCTCGGCAGGCCGGCGACGCCATATGTCGCGTCGTTCGTGGGCGCGGACCGGGGGCTGAAGCGGCTGTCCGTCACCGCGATCGAACCCGACGACCTGGAGCAGCCGCCGGTCGCCCGGGCCGACGAGCCCGCGCAGGCGGCAGCCGAACGACTGCGGGTCGAGGGCGCGCGGTGGGCCGTGGTCCTCGACGAGCAGGGTGAACTGCAGGGGTGGGTCAGGGCCGACGAACTCACGGCCGGCGGCACGGTCGGCGAACGCGCGCACCGGATGAACGCGTGGGTGCCGGTGGGCGCCCCGCTGAAGCAGGCCTTCGGTGTGATGCTCCAGCACGACGCCGGGTGGGTCGCCGTGCTGGACGGGGCGCGCTTCCTCGGTGTGCTGACTCCGGCGAAGCTGCACGAGGCCTTGCGGCGCTCCGTGGACGCGGACGCCCTCGGAGTGCCGCGCGGGCAGGTGGACTTCGACTCGGTGGCCGACGCGTGAGGGTCGCTCGGCGGGTCAGCTGTAGGTGAGGGGACAGCCCCGCCGTAGCGAGTGCTGGGCCGCACGCAGATACAGGGAGACGTAGAAGGCCGTGTCCAGATCCTCGCTCCAGCGGCCGGGGGCGGCAGCGGCGAACTCCTCGGCCTCGCCCTCCAGGAACCAGAAGGTGAGGGCGAGGTTCCCGGACACCTCCGGTATCTCGACGGGCAGTTCGAGGGCCGCCGCCAGGCGCTCGGCGACGGCGAGCACTTGAGGTGCCCCCGCGATCACCGTCTCGTCCGTGTACGCGGAGCTGATCGGCAGCCGTATCGGCTCGTCGAGCGAGACCGGCACCAGCACCGACCAGTCGCCGATCAACTCCCGCTCCGCCGGGGCCAGTTGGCTGCGGCACAGTGCGTCGAACCCGAACATGGACGGGCTCAGCTTCTCCTCGAACGCCGACCCGAAGTCCCGCTCGGGCACGGACGCGTAAGGCGGCAGCCCGCGCCGGGCCAGCTCCGCGTCGAGCCCCTTCGCGATCGCGCCCATCCCCCCTTCCCCTGTGTCCTCACTCAGCCACTCCTCCGCACCGACATCAACCAGGTATACGCCCATGCCCGAAAGCTACAACCCACCACTGACAATCCCCCGAGCCTCACTTCAACAGACCCTTGTCCTTGAGATACCTCCGTGCCACGTCCTGCGCCAACCGCCGCCAGCTGTCGACCTGTTGATTCATCGATGCCAGATCCGCCGTAGTAAGAACGTCGTTGAGCTTCCCCAGCGCCTTGGTCACGCCGGGGCTCCCCGCACGGGAGCGGTTGACGACCGGGACGACGTAGTCGGCGTTCTGGAGGTGCTTGTCGTCGGCGAGGAGGACGAGGCCGAACTCGTCGAGGGTGGCGTCGGTGGTCGTGGTCAGCACCATCTGGTCCTGACCGCTCTGCACCGCGCTCTTGGCCTGGGTCGTGCCGACGCCCTTCGGGTCGACGGCGGTGATGTCGATGCCGTAGGTATTCTTCAACCCCGGTTCACAGTAAGGCCGTTGGACGCATTCGTCGCCCGCCGCGAGCCGCACCTTCAGTCCCGAGGCGCCGAGGTCGCTGAGGGTCCTGAGGTGGTGCTCGCGGGCGTACGAGCGGGCCACGGCGAAGGCGTTCTGGTCGACGGCTTTCCCGGGGTCGAGGATCGTGAGGCCCCGAGGCGTGGCGAGTTGGCGCAGTGCCTTCATGGTGGTGGCGAGGTCGGGTGAGCCGACGGCCGGGGCGTCGGGGCCGTTGGTCTTGGCGTTGAGCCAGTCGGCGAAGGTGGCCGCGTACTCGGGGACGACGTCGATCTGCCCCGATTCCAGGGCGGGTTCGTAGAGTTCGCGGTTGGCGACGGTGAGCAGGGACGTCTTGTAGCCGGCCCGGTTCAGCAGCAACGCGTACATCTGGGCGAGCAGGTCGCTCTCGGTGAATCCGGCCGAGCCGATGGTGAGGTGGTGGCTGTCGCCGGGTGGTGCGGTGACGGTGCCCTGGTTCTCCAGGGAGGGTCCGGTCGAGCAGCCGGTGGCCGCCAGGAGCAGGACGGCCGCGACGGTGTGCCGCCTCATCGCGCGCCCCTCGCCCAGCGGGGCGCCAGTCGCTCCGCGACCTCGAAGACGCCCTCGACGAGCAGCGCGAACACCGCCACGAGGACCGCTCCGGCGACCACCTGTGCGGTGTTGGCGAGGTTGAATCCGGCGGTGATGATGCGGCCGAGTCCGCCGCCGCCCGCCAGTGCGGCGATGGTGGCGGTCGCGACGAGTTGGACGGCGGCGATCCGTACGCCGTTCATCAACAGCGGCAGCGAGAGCGGAAGTTCGACGCGGAACAGCATCTGACGGCCCGTCATTCCCATGCCGCGCGCGGCCCGCACCACATCGCGGTCGACCTCGCGCATGCCGACGTACGCGTTGGTGAGCAGCGGCGGTACGGCGAACAGGACGAGGGCGACGACCGTGGGCCCCTCGCCCCACTTGCCGATCGGGGTGAGGAGCAGCAGCACCAGGACGGCGAAGGTGGGCACCGCACGCCCGATGTTGGAGATGTTGACGGCGAGCGCGCCGCCCTTGCCGAGGTGGCCGAGGACGAGCGCGATGGGCAGTGCGATCAGGCAGCTGATGACCAGGCAGACCACCGTGAGGACGAGGTGTTGTGCGAGCCGGTGCCAGATGCCGTCGTCGCCCGACCAGTGCGCGGGGTCGGTGAGCCACTGCCAGGCGTCGGTGAGGGTGTTCATCCGCGCGCCGCCCTGGTCCAGGGGGTGATGAGGCGTTGCACGAGCAGCAGGAGCAGGTCGGCGACGATCGCGATCACCACGCACAGCACGGACGCGGTGAGCACCTGTGCCTTGAAGTAGGTGTTCATGCCCGCGTAGATGAGGTTGCCGAGTCCGCCGAAACCGACGATCGCGCCGACCGTCACGAGCGAGACCGCCGAGACGGTGGCGATGCGCAGGCCGGCCATCGCGGCGGGGAGCGCGAGGGGCAGTTCCACGGTGAGGAGGAGGCGGATCGGGCCGTAGCCCATGCCGCGTGCGGCCTGTCGGGTCTCCTCGGGTACGGCGCGCAGGCCCGCGAGGATGTTGCGGACGAGCAGGGTGAGGGAGTAGAGGACCAGTCCTGCGACGACCAGGCTGGCCGAGAGGCCGTAGACGGGCAGGAGCAGGGAGAACATCGCCAGGGACGGGATCGTGTAGAGGATCGTCGTCACGGCGAGGACCGGTCCCGCGGCCCAGCCCCAGCGGCGGGCCAGCACCGCGAGGGGCAGGGCGAGGGCCAGACCGATGAGCACGGAGATCGCGGTCAGTTGGAGGTGCTGGCCGACCGCGTCGAGGAGGATGTGGCGGCGGGTGCTCAGATACTCGCCGCAGATCCACTCGTTGCGGGCGAGGCAGTCGTCCGGGGGCGCGGTCACCTCACCATTGCATCGGGTGGGCCCCCGGGTCGGCTCGTTCTGGTGACCCGTACGGGGTGTCGCTGAGTACACCCCTCGATACGGGTTCTGCGCCCAATGTGCGCGTCGCGCCCTCTCCGTAGCGTCGTCGTCGAGGCACAGGGCGTGCCGCACGGAGGGTGATGGCGATGTTTCGCACCGCACGACGGACGCACGACAAGGGACCCGCCGCCGAGGCGCTGCGGCTGGTCAAGGTCAGTAGGACCTACGGCCACGACGACAGTGCCGTGGCCGCGCTGGACGGGGTCACGCTGAGCCTGGAGCGCGGCACCTTCACCGCGGTGATGGGGCCTTCGGGGTCCGGCAAGTCGACGCTGTTGCAGTGTGCGGCGGGCCTCGACCGGCCGGACAGCGGGATCGTGATGGTCGACGGCGTCGAGATGACGGGCGGGAGCGAGGCCGAGCTGACGAGGTTCCGGCGGGGGCGGATCGGGTTCGTGTTCCAGCAGTACAACCTGCTCGACACCCTCACCGTGGCGCAGAACACCGTGCTGCCGCTGAAGCTGGCCGGCCGGCGCGTCGACCGTGGGCGGGCCCGGGAGGTGCTGACGGCGGTCGGTCTCGGGGACCGGCTCGGCCACCGTCCCGACCAGCTCTCCGGTGGTCAGCGGCAGCGGGTCGCGATCGCCCGCGCGCTGGTCACCGAACCCCGGGTCATCTTCGCGGACGAACCGACCGGCGCCCTGGACACGCGCAGCGCGCGGGACGTGCTGCTGCTGTTGCGGGAGGCGGTGCGGGTGCACGGGCGGACCGTGGTGATGGTGACGCACGACCCGGTCGCGGCCTCGTACGCCGACTCGGTGGTGTTCCTCGCGGACGGCCGCATCGCCGGCCGGATGTACGCGCCGACCGTCGACGCGGTCGCCGAGCGGCTGGCGCACCTGGGCGACGACATGACGGTGGGGGTGTGAGCGATGTTCGTACTGGCGATGCGTTCGATCCGTCAGCGGCCGGGGCGGTTCCTGGCGACACTGCTGGCCGCGTTCCTCGGCGCGGCGATCATCATGACGTTCGACTCGCTGCACGACACGGCGGCACAGCCCGGCATCGACCCGGTGAGCGCCGAGACGCTGTCCACGTCGGCGAGTGTCGTCGGCGGTTACGGCACCCTGCTGGTGTTCTTCGCCGTCGCCTCGACGCTGACCGTCAACGTGCGTCAGCGGTCAAGGGAGTTGGAGACCCTGCGCTGCTCGGGGGCGACCCCGGCTCAGCTCAGGCGGATGGTGGTGGGTGAGGCGGTGGCCGTCGCCCTGCTGGGCGCGCTCCTCGCCGTCGGTCCGGCGATGCTCGGCGGACGGGCACTGCTCGGGGTGTTCCAGGACAGCGGCCAGGTGGCGGGGTCCGTCGACTACTCCTTCGGGCCCTACGCCCTCCAGTCCGGCCTCGGCATCACCCTGCTCGCGTCGGCGGGCGCCGCGTTCCTGGCCGTACGGCGGGCGACGCGCGGGCGTCAACAGCCCGGCCGGGCAAGGATGTTGCTCGCGTACGGCGCACTGGTCGCGGGTGTGGTGTCGGTGTCGGCGACCTTCGCGTTCTCCTCGACGGACGCGGCGCTGATGGCGGCACCGGCGTACGGGGCGATCCTGCTGTCGGTCGGCCTGGCGCTGCTGGCTCCGCGACTGCTGAAGGGGCTGCTGGACCGGCTCGAACTGGCGGGCGCGAGCGGCTGGTTGGCCGTACGCAATCTGCGTGAGCGGGCCGACCGGCTGGCCGGGATCCTGATGTCGCTGATCCTGTTCACGGCGGTGTCCACGGCGACGCTCTACATGCAGGCGGTGGAGAGCGACGCGGTGAAGGCTTCCGGGCTCACGAAGTCGGTGGACGCGAAGAACCTGGAGACGCTCAACTTCACGGTCGTCGGCATCATCGTGGTCTTCGTCTGCGTGATGCTGGTCAACTCGCTGTACGCGGCGACGACTTACCGCGCCCGGGAGTTCGGCGGGCAGCGCCTGGCAGGTGCGACACCAGGACAGGTGCTGCGCACGGTGGGCACCGAGACGGCGATCCTCACGGTCGCCGGAGTGCTGGCCGGCACGGTGGCCGCGCTGGCGGGGATCATCCCGTTCACCATGGTCCGCACGGACTCGGTGCTGCCGCACCAGGGCCTCGGGATCTGGCTGGCCGTCGTCGCGGTGGCGGCGACGGTGACGCTGGGCACGAGCCTGCTGACGGCACGGCGGGTGCTGCGCACACCGGCGGTGGAGTCGGTGGCACTGGCCGCGTGAGTCCTGCCGGACGGGTCAGGGGCAGTCGCTACGGCGGCTGCCCCGTTCTGCACGCCCTGAAGGGGCGCGGGGAACTGCGCGACCGGTCACGGCGGCGCCGCGGACGGTCGACAACCTGACCGGGTGCTCAGGCGACGCCGGCCGCGTCCAGCAGTACCGTCACCGTCTCCAGGGTGAGCCCGTCCAGCACCTCCAGCCTCGCTCCGGCGCGGGCGCTCGCCCCGTCGAAGATCAGCATCAACTGGCGTGCCAACAGCGCCGGACCACGTGCGCCACCCAGCTCCGCCTGATCCCGGAACGCGTCCTGCAACGACTCTTTCGCTGCGCGGGCCACCACGCTCGCCGGATGCTCGGGATTCTTCAGCTCGACCAGTGCGGCGAGAAACGGGCAGCCCATGTACTCGGGCGCGGTCGAGGCCTTCTCCGCCTGCTCGAAGACGTACAGGATCCGCTCGCGTGGCGTACCGGCGTCGTCCGGGCCGGGCATGAGCCGCGCCGCGTAGCCGGGGGCGCGACGCTCCAGGCTCGCGGCCAGGACCTCGTCCTTGCTGTCGAAGAGCTGGTACATCGACCGCTTCGAGACTCCGGCGGACCGGCACAGCGCCTCGACGCCGATGGAGGCGCCGTCGCGGTAGAAGAGCTCGGCCGCCGCGTCGAGCAGCCGGTCTCGGGGGGACGCCTTGCCCGTCGTGGCCATACTCCGAGGTTACCGCGCCGGAGGCAGAGGGGAAACCGATCGGTTTACACGCTTGCGCGGCGACCCGATCGCGGGTGACAGTGGAGGTGAACAAGCGCTTAGACAGGTAGCTGGACATCGATGCACCGCCCTTGACCCACCGCCCTCGATCCGCCGGAGGCCCCGTTGTTCCGTTCCGTCGACGAAGTCGCCGCGCGCCTCGCCGAGACCGGCTATCTGGCCTCGCCCGCCGTCGCCACGACCGTGTTCCTCGCCGACCGCCTCGGCAAGCCGCTCCTCGTCGAGGGGCCGGCCGGTGTCGGCAAGACGGAACTGGCGAAGGCCGTCGCCGAGGTCGCCGGGGCGGAGCTGGTCCGGCTCCAGTGCTACGAGGGCGTCGACGAGTCCCGGGCGCTGTACGAGTGGAACCACGCCAAGCAGCTGCTGCGCATCAGCGCGGGCCGCGACGAGAGCTGGGACGAGACCCGCACCGACATCTTCAGCGAGGAGTTCCTGCTCCCCCGCCCGCTGCTCACGGCGATCCGCGGCGACGCCCCGAAGGTCCTGCTGATCGACGAGACCGACAAGGCGGACGTCGAGGTGGAGGGCCTGCTGCTGGAGGTGCTCAGCGACTTCCAGGTCACCGTCCCGGAGTTGGGGACCATCACCGCCACCCGCCGCCCCTTCGTGGTCCTCACCTCGAACGCCAGCCGCGAACTCTCCGAGGCGCTGCGCCGCCGCTGCCTGTTCCTCCATATCGGCTTCCCCGACGAGGAGTTGGAGCGCCGGATCGTACGGCTGAAGGTGCCCGGGCTCGGCGAGACGCTGGCCGAGTCGGTGGTCCGGGTGGTCGGGGCGCTGCGCGAGATGGAGCTGCGGAAGGTGCCGTCGGTGGCCGAGACCATCGACTGGGCCCGCACCCTCCTGGCCCTCGGCGCCGACACCCTCGACGAGACGGTCGTACGGGACACCCTGGGCGTGCTCCTCAAGCACCAGGACGACATCCTCAGGGCGGCAGCGAAGCTCGACCTGGACGCGGTGTGACCGCCGCCGATGTCGCCGAACGGCTGACGGGCCTCGTCGCGGCGCTGCGCGCGCACGGTCTGCGGATCGGGACCGGCGAGACCGTCGACGCGGCGCTGGCGATGGAGGCGCTCGGGTTCACGGACCGCGAGCTGCTGCGCGAGGGACTGGCCGCGACACTGCTGCACGGGACCGCCCAACGCCCGGTGTTCGACCCGGTCTTCGACCTCTACTTCCCGCGCGGCATCGGAGCGCCGCGGGGCGGCCCCACCGGCCGCGACGACCTCCGCGACCGGCTCGCGGCGGCGCTGACCGCCAACGACCGGGCCCTGATGGGGCAGTTGGCGGCGGAGGCCGTCGACGGTTTCGGCGGCTACGGCAACTCCCCCACGACGGACGGCTGGTCCTCGCACCAGACCCTGGAGTGGCTGCGCCCGCAGACCCTGCTGGCCCGGGTGCGCACGAGCATCCGGGCGCAGGGCGGGGACACCGGATTCACCGACCGGCTGCTCGACGAGGAGATCCGGCAGCGCATCGAGGGCTTCCGGCGGCAGGTCGCCGGGGAGGCGCGGCGCCGGGTCGCCGAGCGGCGCGGCCGGGACGAGATCGCCCGGCGAGCGGTGGCGCCGACGGCGGACCGCGTCGACTTCCTGTTCGCCGGCCGGGCCCAACTGGCCGAGCTGCGCAGGGCGGTTCAGCCGCTGGCCCGGAAACTGGCCACGCGTCTCGCCGCCCGCCGGCGGCGCGCCTCCCGGGGCACGATCGACCTGCGCCGCACTCTGCGCGGTTCGCTGTCCACGGGCGGGGTGCCGATGCGACCGGTGCTGCGCAGGCGGCGGCCGGTCCGGCCCGAACTGGTGCTGCTGTGCGATGTGTCGGGCTCGGTGTCGGGCTTCTCCGACTTCACGATGCTGCTGGTGCAGGCGCTGCACGACCAGTTCAGCAAGGTCCGCGTGTTCGCCTTCGTCAACCGCCTCGACGAGGTGACTCCGCTGCTCGCGCACGGCACGGCCGACCCCGAGGGCCTGGGCGCCCGCATCCGCGCCGAGGCCACCCTCACCGGCTGGCACGGAAGCAGCGACTACGGCGTCGCCCTGGGCGAGTTCGCCGAGCGCTACGGCGACGCGGTCGGCCCGCGCACGACCGTGTTCGTCCTCGGCGACGCCCGCACCAACATGAGCGACCCGAATCTCCCGGCCGTCCGGCACATCGCCCAACGGGCCCGCCGCGTCTACTGGTTGAACCCCGAGCAGCGCCCCCAGTGGGGCACCGGGGACTCGGCCGCGCCGGGCTACGCGGAACTGGTCGAGATGCACGAGTGCCGGAACGCGAAGCAACTCAGCGCGCTGGTGGGGCGGTTGCTGCCGATCTGACCAGGCCGATCCGACCGGACGGTGCTGGCTAGGCGGTCGCCAACTGCGGGTACAGCGCGCCGCCTTCGGCGGACAGCCCGGCCTTCACCTGGCGGGTCAGGTCGTCGGCGAGCACCTCGAAGGCGCCGGACTCGATGCCGTCGAGGGCCTGGGCCGCCACGCTCTCGGGAGTGGACTTGGGCCCGTCGACGTGTGCGGCCATGTCGGTGTCCACGTAGCCGACATGCAGACCGGTGACCTCGATGCCGCGGGGCTTCAGGTCCAGGCGCAGGGAGTTGGTCTGCGACCAGAAGGCGGCCTTGGACGCGCTGTAGGAGCCGGCGAGGCCGACCCAGGACAGCACCGAGTGGAAGTTCAGGATGTGGCCGCCGCCGTTGCGCTCGATGATCGGCACGAAGGCACGGGTGACCAGCAGCGGGCCGTAGAAGTTGGTCTCGAACTCGCGGCGGATGTCCTCGACGGGCGAGTCCAGGAAGTTCGCGTTCACCGCCGCGCCCGCGTTGTTGATCAGGATCGTGACGTCCTGCGCCTGCTCGGCGGCCGCCGCGACGGACGCGGGGTCGCTGACCTCCAGCGCCAGCGGTACGGCGTCGGGGTGCGTGACGGTCTTCGGGTCGCGGGCGGTGGCGTACACCTTCTTGGCGCCGCGCTCGTACAGGGCCTCCACCAGTGCGCGGCCGATGCCACGGCTGCCGCCCGTGACGAGGACGACGGAACCTTCGATGTTGGTCATGGAGATCTCCGGGGTGAGGGGATGCCGTGGAGCACCCGACGCAAAGCGGAAACCGATCGGTTTCCCCTTGTCGACCACAGTAAACCGAACGGTTTCCAGGGGCAAGCCCGATCGCCGGCGAACTGCCGGAGCGCGCGATGATGTACGCCATGAGCGACCCCCGCGTGGAACTGGCCACCTTCCCCACCCCCGTCGAACCGGCACCCCGGCTGGCCACCGCGATCGGGCTCGGCCCGGACGACCTGTGGATCAAGCGCGACGACCTGACCGGCCTCGGAGGCGGCGGCAACAAGATCCGCAAGCTGGAGTGGACCGTGGGCGCGGCACTGGCCGAGGGCGCGGACACCCTGGTCACGACGGGTGCCCCGCAGAGCAACCACGCCCGCCTGACGGCCGCCGCCGGAGCCCGGCTGGGACTCGCCGTGGTGCTGGTGCTGCGCGGATCGCCGGGTGTGTCGCGCTCGGGGAACCTCGCCCTCGACGGGCTGTTCGGCGCCCGCATCGCCTGGGCGGGCGAGGTGGACCAGGCCGGACTGGACCGGGCGGCGGCCGAGGTGTGCGAAGAGCTGCGCGGCAGCGGCGCCAGGCCGGCGCTGATCCCGTTCGGCGGTTCCAGCGCGCTCGGCGCACGCGGCTACGCGCGCTGCGGCGAGGAGTTGCGCGGGCAGCTGCCCGATCTCCGTACCGCCGTGGTCGCGCTCGGCTCGGGCGGCACGATGGCGGGGCTGGTGATCTCGCTCGGGGTGGAGGCGGTACTCGGCGTCGACGTGGGCGCGCTGCCCGAACCGGCCGCCGCCGTAAGCGAGTTCGCCGTTCCGACCACAGCGGAGAGCCTGCGGATCCGACGCGACCAGGTCGGCGACGGCTATGCCTCGCTCACCGCGCCGACCGCCGAAGCGCTCACCCTGGCCGCCCGTACCGCGGGGCTCGTGCTCGACCCGACGTACACGGGACGGGCGATGGCCGGTCTGATCGCGGCCGTCCGGGACGGTGACATCAGGCCGGGCGAGCGGACCGTGTTCGTGCACACGGGCGGGCTGCCCGGCCTGTTCGGACACGGGGAGGGCGTCGCGTACGCGGAGGGGCAGGTCGTCGAGTACCGGGCATGACATACGCGCCCGGCGGGTGCGGTGCCGCGGGGCGCGTACGTCCGGAGGGGCTACGGAGCCTTCGCGTAGTCCGTGGCCATGGCGCCGGCGAAGTCGTACACGATCACCTGCTCGTCGCCGACGACCCACGCGTCGTGTCCCGGCGGACACACGAAGACGTCGCCGGGGCCCACTTCGCTCTCGCCGCCGTCGTCCATGCGGAGATGCATCCGCCCCTGGACGACATAACCGTTGTGATGGATCTCGCAGCTCTTGGTGCCCGCGATCGGGGCCACGGACTCGGACCAGCGCCAGCCCGGCTCGAACGTGCCCACCGCGAAGTCGAGTCCGGTCAGGTGGACCGCTTCGAGGTGCCCGCGCGGGAAGTCACGCCGCTCGTCCGGCTTTTCGACCGTCTTCACTTCCAGCATGACGGCTGCCTCCATTCCGGCCGCGCACAGCACGACCGGGGCCGGTCTCCGTCTCCCGGTGACCCCGAACGGCACCGGCGCTCCGGCGGGGGCCGCGCCCCACCACTCCATGGTCTTCCTGTCCACCCGGGAGCGCCATTCGGGGGAACGGCCACCGGGCCACGGTCATGACGAGGCGCTTCCGCACAACTGCGCGAACCGCTCGGCTCCGATGTTGCCGCCCGAGACGATCACCCCCACCCGGCCGGTGACCGGGCCCGCGCGCCCGGCGAGGAGCGCGGCCAGCGGGGTGGCACCGCTCGGCTCGACGACGATCTTCAGCCGCTCGAAGGCGAACCGCATCGCGTCCTTGATCTCCTCGTCGCTCACCAGCGCGATCTCGTCGACCAGCCGCCGGTTCACGGAGAAGGTGAGCCGACCGGGCGTCTCGGCCGCCTGCCCGTCGGCGATGGTGCGCGGCACGGGGATGGTGACGTGCCGGCCCGCCTCCAGCGACCTCTTGGTGTCGTCCCCGGCCTCCGGTTCGACGCCGATCACGCGGGTGCCCGGGTGCAGCCCCTTGACGGCCGTGGCCGTCCCGGCGATCAGCCCGCCGCCGCCCACGGGCACCAGCACGGCGTCCAACTCCCCCACTTCCTCGACGAGTTCGAGTGCCGCCGTGCCCTGCCCCGCCATGACGTGCGGATGCTCGTAGGGCGGGATGAGGGAGAGCCCGCGCTCGGCCGCCAGGGCTTCCCCGATGGCCACGCGATCGCCGGTGTAGCGGTCGTACGTGACGATCTCGGCGCCGTATCCGACGGTGGCGGCCAGCTTCGAGGCCGGGGTGTCCTCGGGCATGACGATCACCGCGGTGGTACCGAGTTCGCGGGCGGCGAGGGCGACGGCCTGGGCGTGGTTGCCGGAGGAGTACGCGGCGATGCCCCGGGCCAGTTGCTCCGGGGTCAGCCGGGAGGCCGCGTTGTAGGCGCCGCGGAACTTGAAGGCGCCGATCCGCTGGAAGTTCTCGCACTTCAGGAGCACCTCGGCGCCGACGAGTCCGTCGAGGGTGCGCGAGCGCAGTACCGGTGTGCGGTGGGCGACGCCCTTGATCCGCGCGGCGGCGTCACGGACGTCGTCGAGGGTGATGGGCGGGGTGGTGATCGTCACGCGGGTCCTCCGTCGGAAGCGGAATCAGCGGGAGAAGCAGGAGTGCCGGTCGCGGCGCGGGCCTGGGACAGGTAGTTGTAGGCGGAGGCGCGGGAGATGCCCAGCCGGGCGGCGACCTGTTCGACGGCCCGGCGCACGGCGAAGACGCCGTGCTCGTCGAGGCTGCGGAACAGCTCCAGCCGCTCGGCGCGGCCGAGTTGGACCCAGGTCCTGCTCTGCCGAAGCTGATGGGCGTCGACGATGGCCTCGACCACTGAGTCGATGTCGTTGCCGAAGGTGGTCGTACCCGACGCCTCGCCCGTACCGGTCCCGGCTCCCCCGCCGATCCCGGCGAGCACGGCCTGCGCCTGCTGTACGGCGGTGACGTCGACGTTGACGCACAGCGCGCCGAACACCGAGCCCGCCGTGTCCCGCAGCACCATCGTGGACGACTTGAGCAGTCGGCCGCCCTTGGTCCGGGTGAGGTAGTTCACCTCGTCGTCGGCCTCGTCCCCGCGCGCCAGCACCCGCAGCCCGATCTCACTCATCGCACCGCCCACCGAGCGCCCGGTGACAGCTCCGGCGACGGCGACCACGGACTCCTCCGGGCGCCGGTAGTCGTGCAACACCACCTCGCAGACCGACCCGAAGGTCGCCGCGATCCCCTCGACGACGGACCCCAACGCACCGATGATCGCGTCTCGTTGGGCGTCCAGGGCAGGGTCGCTGTCCACCTTCCCCCCTCTCGCTCCTAGACAGTCAGTCCAGTCACTATACTCAGATTCCATCCACTCGGCCTCGATGACCGCCGCTCCTCCTTGAATCTCAGGTCGCTTGAGATCCCATAGTGATCGGCATGAACGAGCTCTACTCCATCGGAGACGTCGCCCGCCGCACCGGCCTGAGCGTGAGCGCGATCCCCTTCTCCACGGAGCAGGGCAGGCTGATCGCCTCGCCGGAGATGACGGCCCGCATCGAGAGGCATCGGCAGCTTGTCCTGGAGGCGCAGGCCTACCAGCAGGCGGGCGTGCCCGCGGACTCGCCGCAGGCCCGGGACATCGCCGAGCGCGTAGTCGCCGACTCGGCAAGGCTGATCACCGCGATGACCGGGGACCACGGACACGATGTGGAGCGGGCCAGGCGCGGCATCGTCGACTTCGACCCGAACGGCAGGTCGGCACAGACACTGGCCAAGTCGACCGGCCTGCAGCTGCTGACCAGGTACCACTCCCTGGTGGCGACGATCGACGGCACCCCCAAGCCTGACCCGGAGCGGGCGGCGGCGGTCCGCGAGTGGCTGGCCGCCGCGTTGCGCGGGAGCCCGTCCGCCGGATGACACGGCGATCTGTCAGTGGGTGCTGAGGCAACCGCACATCAGACCGTGGCCTTGGCCGCGACACGGGTGAGCAACTTGTCGCGCACGGACGGCCATTCGTCCGCGAGCACGCTGTAGTACAGCGAATCGCGGCGCGTGCCGTCCTGCCGCACCATGTGACTGCGCAGCGTCCCTTCGTAGGTCAACCCCAGCCGCGTCAGGGCGTGTTGGGACCGCTCGTTGAGGTTGTCGGTCCGCAGAGCGATGCGGACAAGACCAAGACCGTCGAAGGCGTGCCCAAACAGCAGCAGCTTGGACTCGGCGTTGTAGGGCCCGCCCCAACAAGAACGATCGAACCAAGTGGCGCCGACCTCGGCCCGCCTCTCGTCAAGGTCCAGCTCGTACAGACTGGTCGAACCGATCACGGCGCCGTCCGTCAACCGCTGGACCGCGAAGCACCGCCGGGCGTCGTCCGCCGACATCCGTCCGATCATCGCCCGCATGTCCGAGAGGGAGTCGGGACGAGGCCGGGGCATCCATCGCCAGACCTCGGGATCCGACGCGGCAGGGAACAGCGCTTCCGCATGATCGACGGACAGCGGGATGAGCCGGACAGTACGGCCGGAAAGAGAATCGTTGCTCATCATGGCCGCGGTCACGTGCGAGGACGCCGTCCGGCCTTCCAACGCAGGAGTCTGAAGGCGATCACGGAGACGAGCGTGACGACCAGGCTCACGTCGGCGACCGCGTTGTCCGCCTTCGGCGCCACGCCCGTGTAGTGCCAGATCAAGGCGACGGTGAGCATGACGCCTCCCCCGAAAACACCGAAGGCGGTGGCCAGCGACAGGCGCGCGCCCCGATCCATCGGGGTCTTGGCCATGACGATCGGCTCGGACGTCTGTTGCAGGGTGATGTAGTCGTCCTTGCCGACGCTGACGGCAGCGAGCGCGTCGAACGCCTCCCCGCTCGGAGCGCACATGAAGCTGGCCGTCCCGCCCTCTTCGACCAGGACGATGAAAGGCCGGCTACTGCACCAGGCGATCTTCAACTGGAGTCGGTGCTCTCCCGGCGGCACTTCGAAGCGGACTGTCTTCCCTCGCCGGATGCTGCCCACTCGGGTGTCGTCGATGAGCACGTCGTAGCCGCGGAGCATGTCGCGACAACCGCCCCGCACCCGTGACAGCACGACGGTTCCGTGGGTGGGTACGGCTCTTCCCGCGTCGCGCATCGCAGCCCCCTTCGCACGAACACCGTGGGTACCGCGAGCCTACTCATACGTCAACTGCGGCGGAACAAAGGGCTGTTCAAGCCCGCTCCCCCGCTCCGCTCTCCGCCGCCGTGTCGAGGTCCCGCCATGCCTCCGCGGTCAGATCGGCGGCGGCCCAGCGGGCGTCTGACACGACCTCCTCCGGGCTGGTGAAACCCGCGACCACGCAGGCCACACCGGGAGCGCGCAGCGGAAAACGCACAGCGGCGTGCGGGAGTGCGGCGCCGTGCCGGGCGGACGCCTCGGCGAGGAGCCGGGCGCGGCGCAACTGCGTCGGCGACCCGGGCTCGATCGTCTCCTCCCCCGTCCACTCGGGCTCCAAAGCCCTTAAGGGGACGGTGAGTTCGAGCGACACCGCACAGTGCGACCAGACCGTCGCCGTACAGCCGAACACCACCTACTCGCTCGGCGGCTGGGTCCGCGGCTCCTACGTCTACCTGGGCGTGAGCGGTGGAACCTCCACCTGGACCACGTCCCCCGCCGGCTACAGCCCCCTGACCGTCTCCTTCACCACGGGCCCGTCCCAGACCAGCGCGACGATCTACGTCCACGGCTGGTACGCGCAGGGCGACTACTACGCCGACGACATCACCCTGGGCGTGTCCGGTGGCGGTGGCCGTACCTAGAGTGGGACGCGTGACCGATACCAGCGACACCCTCTCCGCCGACAGCGAGACCCACGCTCCACGGCGGAGCCCACTGCTCCGCCTGCTGCGCTACCTCCCCCTGATCGCACCGGTCCTGCTGTGGGCCGTGCCCTGCGGGGTGCTCCTGTACACCGGTCAGCACTGGCCGCTGCCCGTCACGATCGCCGGCACCGCCCTGTTCGTCCTCGGTCTGGTCGGGATGCCGCTCGCGATGGGGCGCGGCCACGGCCGGCGCCAGCAGGACCGGGCGGCGATCGTCGGTGACACCCTGCTGGGCGGCAGCTGGGTCCTGTTCACCTGGTCCGTGCTGCTCGGCGTCCTGCTGCGCCTCGCCCTGACCCTGGCGGGCGTCGGCGACGGCCAGGACCGGGCCCGGATCGTCGCCTGGGCCGTCCTCGGCACCACCGCCGTACTCCTCGCCTGGGGATACGCCGAGGCCCGCCGCGTGCCGCGCGTGCGCCGCCTCGACGTCCAACTCCCGCGGCTGGGCGCCGGGTTGGACGGCACTCGCGTCGTCCTCATCACCGACACCCACTACGGCCCGCTGGACCGCGCCCGCTGGTCGGAGCGGGTGTGCGAGACCGTGAACACCCTGGAAGCCGACCTGGTCTGCCACACCGGCGACATCGCGGACGGCACGGCCGAACGCCGCCGCGCCCAGGCCGTCCCGCTCGGCACCGTGCAAGCCACCAAGGCCCGGGTCTACGTCACCGGCAACCACGAGTACTACAGCGAGGCCCAGGGGTGGGTCGACCTGATGGGCGAGCTGGGCTGGGAGCCGCTGCGCAACCGGCATCTGCTGCTCGAACGCGGCGGCGACACCCTCGTCGTCGCCGGGGTGGACGATGTCACCGCCGAGTCCTCCGGCCTGGCGGGCCACCGCGCCCACCTCGCCGGAGCCCTGAACGGCGCCGACCCCGACCTGCCCGTCCTGCTCCTGGCCCACCAGCCCAGGTTCGTCGACCGGGCGGCAGCCGCCGGCATCGACCTCCAGCTCTCCGGCCACACCCACGGCGGCCAGATCTGGCCCTTCCACCACCTGGTCCGCCTCGACCAGCCCGCCCTGGCGGGCCTCAGCCGCCACGGCGACCGCACGCTCCTCTACACCAGCCGAGGCACCGGCTTCTGGGGCCCGCCGTTCCGCGTCTTCGCCCCGAGCGAGATCACCCTGCTCGTGCTCCGCTCGCCGGAAGCCGCTGCCTCGTCGTAGCCCCCGTCAGCGCAGCACCCGCCGCGATGACCTCACGCACCCACGCCGTGTCCGGCAGGGCGGGGACGCCGGCGCGTTACGCGGTGCCCGCAGCGGCCGGGTCCGGGTAGTCCGGCGGAGTCGCCCAGCCCAGCAGGATGCCGGCGACGGTCGCGAGCGAGCGGTTGTGGATTTTCGCCGCGAGGGTCTCCAGGAGACGGAACACGGTGTAGTAGGCGCCTGTCAGGACGGCGGTGACGACGCCGGCCACGGAGGCCGAGTCGAAGGTGACGCCGATGTGGACCAGGAGGGTCAGCAGGAGTCCGGCGACTATCGGTACGACCGTGCGCATGAAGCTGACGAAGAGGTTCACTGGGAGTTCTGCCTTTCTGTGGCTCGAGGTCCCCGGTGCCGTCAAGCCGCGGTGTCGAGGTGGACGACGACCTTGCCCACGGCCGCCTCGATGGCCGCGGTGATGGACGAGACCAGGGCGGCGGGGTCGATGGTCTTGTCGAACTTGGCGATGGCGGCGGCGAGTTGGGTGATGGCCGCGCTCTGCGCCGCCTCGGTCGCCTGGACGGCCCGCAGGCGGAGGTTGGTGTCCTTGATGTAGGACTGGAGTTCCCAGTAAGGGTTGGTCTTGGCGTCGGGGGCGTCGGCAGGGGCGGCGATCAAGCCGTCCATGGTGAGTACCGCCTTCGCGGAAGCGGTGGCGATCTTGGCGATGTCGGCGGCGGTGAGCGGCATGTCGGTCTCCGTTCCGGCGGCCCACGTGCGCAACGCGGACTCGCTCAGGTAGCAGATGGATCGGTCGAGCGGGGTCGAGGTGAACTGCCAGAACAGCGGCGTACGGCCGGCCGGGGCAGGCCGCGCGTGTGCCTCCGCCTGTGCGTAGGTCGCGGCACCGGACCAGGGGTAGGCCGGGTACCACAGCGGAGCGTCGGCAGGAGCGTGGCCGGCGGTCAGATCGCTGCCCGAGGTGTAGACGCCGACACGCTGGCCGGGGAACGCGGCCTGGACCGCTTTGATCCACGCCTTGGCGTAGGACAGGATCCCGGCCGCGGAGACGCCCGCGTAGTTGGCTCCGTCGGACCGGCGTTCCAGGTCGAGCCAGTGCACGAAGCCGGGCCGGGCGTGGGGTTTCACGGCGGCCACGTAGTTGGCCGCCTCGGTGGTGGCGCTCTGGTTCGGCCAGCCGAAGTGGTAGGCGCCGGGGACGAGTCCGGCGCCTATGACGCCGGTGATGTGCTGGGCGAAGCGGGTGTCGCGGGTGTGCTCGCCCTCGCTGGCCTTGGCGAAGGCGAAGACGACGCCTTCCGCCTTCCGGGCGGTCCAGTTCTGGGCTGTCTGGTAGACGGAGACGTCGACGCCACGGCATGTGGCCATGTCGGCATTCCCCTTTCGGGTCGTCGTACGGCGTGAGTGGTGGCCGGGTTCGGCGGCAGTCCGCCGTCGCGCCCTGCACCCGTTGGTTCATCACGGACTTCTACAGGTCGTGAGCTTTCGCTCGTCGTGGGAACGATGGCAGGCACCCCGTGACCGGGACGTCACCGCCGTATCAACACAACGCCGTCGGGCCGGGCCCGGTCATTCCGGGCGGTCGTGCCGCTCGGGTGTCGCGGCCAAGGGCGACGAGGTCCGGGCGCCTTCGGCGCGGTACGGGATCATGCCGGCGAAGCGTGCCGAGGGTTCGATGCCCAGCTCCGCACGGAGCAGCCGCCGGAACGCCTCGTAGTGCCGGATCGCCTCCACGACATTGCTCTCGGCCAGATGCACGGTCACCACCGCGCAGTGGGCGCTCTCGCGGAGGGGTTCGATCGCGACGCAGGTGAGGGCGGCCTCCAGCGCGAGTGCGTGGCAGCCGCGCCGGGTGTGCCGGGCGCTCAGCGACTCAAGTGCGTGCAGGCGGAGTTGACGCAGTCGCTCCCGCTCGGAACAGATCCACTCCTCGTCCCAGCCGGGGAGCAGTTCGCCTCGCGCCAACAGACCGAGCGGAGGCAGTGCGTCGCCCTGATCGTGTGCGGAGCCGGTGAGGCGCAGGGCGGCCCGGGTGAAGTCGTCGACGTCGACGGACACGCCGTCCGCGAGGTACAGGGTGTCGCCGTCGCTGCCTACCGCCGGGTACCGCACCCGGCGCAGCCGCCAGAGCGTCGTCCGCAGGCTGCCCTGCGCGTGTTCCTCGGAGACGTCGGGCCACAGGGTTCCGGCGACCACTGATCGGGGCGCGCGTTGGTGCAGCCCGAGATAGGCCAGCAGTCGCTGCTCGTTCGCCGGGACGGCGATGCCGCCCTCCGCGCCCTCCAGCCTGAATGCGCCGAACAGACGCAGTCTGGCGAGCGCCGGGGCCTGATGTGCCGGTGCCTGCACCGCCGCTGCCTGCACAGCTGGTGTCTGTCCCGTCGGCACCTGCTCTGTCGAGTCGTGTCTCCGTGGTTCCGCGGTCAGTTCGTTCCAAGCCATCGCCGTCCCCGTTTCCCCGTGTGGCGACCGCCAGTTGAGCCGCCCCGTGTACTCGGGCCACCGGCCGCGGGGCCCGAAGTGACCAGCGTGAGGAGGGCGGACGGGGTGTGTCATATGCCGTTCCGCTCATCGGACCGGAGGTGCTGGCCCGCCCTCGGGGTCAGGGGCTCGGCGGCACATTGGGGTACGGGAGGGTGAGGAGGTCGCCGGGCAGGAGTCCCAGGTCGTAGAAGAGTTCACGGTGGATGACCCAGGCGATGGTGTTCCGTGTGGCCTGGTCGAGGAGCGGGATCCGGTCGACCGCCGTGAGCATCTCGGCATACAGCTGCTCGGCGCTCACCCGGGTGTCGCCGGCCCGGCGCCGCGCGATCGCCCAGTTCTTCCAGTGCTGGTCGAACGCCGTGTGGACCCAGGTGGGGAGCAGCACGGTGAGGGCGTTCCCGCGGCTGTAGCCGGGTACGTCCCGCAGAAAGGAGGTCGGGCCGGCGTGCGCCGACTGGACCTGCGCGCCCGACACGCCGTAGGCGCCCCGGACCGCCGACGCGTCCGCGTGCCGCTGTACCGCGAGATCCGCCGTGCCGGGTGCGCCCTGGGCACCGGTCAGTCCCGCGGCCCGGGCGTCGACCACGGCCGCTGCCGGGCCGGTGCCGCTCGGTGCCGCCGCCGGCAGGCCGGCCAGTTCGTCGCTGATCCGCGCGAACACGTCCTCGGTGGTGAGAGTGGGCTCCGTCAGGTCGAACCGGCGTGCGGCGGGCACGGTCGGCGTCGGCGCCTGGGCGGTGGGTGCGGTCGGCGTCCGGGCGGCGGGTGCGGGTTCCGGCGACGCCGGGCGCGGCTCCTGGGGGCGGGACGGCGCGGCCGGCGACGGGCTTGTCGTTTCGGCGGGCGCGGGTGAGGTCGCCGCCACTCTGGTCGCGGGCAGCGCCGTGTCCGTGCCGACCATCGCCCGGTCCATGCCGACCCGCACCGCCCACGCCCGCGCCCACGCGGAGAAGCCGCCCGGAGCGGACGGTGCGCCCGGCGGGGACGGGGGTGCTTCGGCGGCGGGGAGCCGGGGCGAGGCGGGAATCTCCTCGGGTGCGGGTGCGGGTGCGGGTGCTCGGCCGCCGGCCGTCGGGAAGGATGCCGCCAGCGCGGCGAAGGTGAGCGGCCCCAGCCAGGTCCCTACGGTCTTCTGGGCCCGTGCGTACTCGATGGCTATCTCGTTCACCCGAGCGAACGTGGCCGGCCTGCCGTGCAACTGCTCGGCGTTGAGCCAGCGGAGGACCTCGGGCATCGCGGACACCATGAAGGTGCAGGAGTCCCGGTCGTTGGCGGCGGCTTCGTACGCAGGCCCGAGCGCGTCCCGTCGTCCGTTGTCGAACCGGTCCAGATTGCGGACGAAGGCGGCGGGATTCCTGCGCCAGATGTCTTCCTTGATCTTCTCCGCGAGCTCGTGGGCACGGTTGTGACGGTCCGTCCAGTACGCGATCCAGATGTCGTACATCTCGCGAGCCGTCAGGGTGTTGTGCGGGTTCGCCGGGTCGCGGGGCGCCGGACGGGGGCCGGGGACAGGTGCCGGAGACGGCGGGGCGACCGCTATGCCGAACTTGGCGCCGTCGCTGTCGTAACTCGGTATCGCGTAACTGTCGCGGCCGGGTCCGGCGACTCGTTCGCGCGCCTGCGGGCGGGGGCCCGCCGGCGGCGGCGCCGTCTCCCCCGGCGCGGCATCGCGCACCGCGCCGCGGATCGCGGCCAGTACCGTCTCGCGCAGCCGCTGTCCGTCCTGGGCCGAGAGGCCGTCCGGCACCGCGACGTCGGTGGGCAGGTGGTAACGCCGGCGCGTCCCCGTCTCGGTGTGGTAGTTCGCCACGGTGGTTCAGCTCCTCGTCCAGACGATCCGCGCCCGCCAGGTGCTCCCCGCACGCCGGTGCGGACCCAGGTCCTCGCCGGTGACGTCCTCGAAGATCATCCCTTTGTCCGGTCCGCCGTATTCCATACGGCTGTCAAGGGCGTACGACGTGTCCGTCCCGAATCCGCTGAACCAGCGGCGCGGGACCTCCAGGCCCGGCACCGCGAGCAGCGAGTCGTACGGCGTGCCGTTGATGTCCCACATCTCGACGGGCTCGTGCCCGGCGGGAGGGACGTAGAGCAGCCGGCCCATGCCGTGGAGCTCCACGTCCTCGGCGCGTCCGCTCAACCGGGCGTAGACCTGCGGACGGTACGTTCCGCCGCGGTGCGGGCCCTGGTCCGGCCTTCCCCTCCGGCCGGGTGGCTGGACGGAGAAGTAGTACTCCTTGAAGTGGAAGCCCTTCGTGGGCTGGTTCTCTTTCCGGCCCTCCCTCACGTACCACGGTTCGTTCGTGCGCGAGGGCGCCAGGTTCGGGGACATCGAGGCCTGGGTGGTGGCCGTGGGCGGCGGTTTATCCGGGTCGTACGGAGCCTCGCCGCTCACGTACATGTCCCTGAAGAGGACCACCTGGCCGGTGTCGCCGATCCCTGTCGCATAGGCCGCGATGTCGAACTGGTCGGGTATCTCGTAGATCACGGTCACGCCGACGCTGTTCCCGCGGGCGAGGGCGGGGGCGATCTCGTGGGCGAGCAGTTCCTCGTACCTGTTCCGTGCCTTCTGTACCTCGGCACCCCTGAGGCTGCCGAGCTGGAGCGAGAGAAGCAGGGTGGCCGCGCCTTCGGCAGCGCTCTTCAGCTCCAGGTTCGCGGGGCTGTGGATGGGTTCGACCGGGGCTCCCCTCATCTCGATCGTCACGTCGGACCGCACCTCAGGCCTCGCCTCGACCGTCGCTTCGGGTCTCGCCTCGGGCCTGGCTTCGGGTCTCACCTCCGGCCTGGCTTCGGGCCTGGCTTCGGGCCTGACCTCCGGCTTGACCTCGGGCCTGGCCTCGGCGGGGCTCGCCTCGGGCCGTGCTTCGGTCACCGTCCGGGGTTTCGGCTTGGCTGTCGCCTTCGGCCTGCTCTTCGGGGCGGTCTCGCGTGGTATCCGGATCGGGTCGGGGACCACGCTGACGCTGTACCGGGTCTTCGTGGTGCCGTCCCGCGCAGTGACGGTGACCACGCTCGCGCAGTCGGCGCAGAGGCGCCGGGAGACCGCCATGCCGTGCAGGGTCACGTCGTGGTCCCGCGCGAACTCGATCATCAGCTGCTCGGCGTCGTTGGGTGCGCCGACCGCTCCCCGGCCGTCCACATCGGTGTCGTACTTCCACCGGTGGAGGTCCAGTTTCTCGGCGGCCTCGAACAGCTTCTTGCTTCCGCGGTTGCCGGCGATCGTGTAGACCAGCCACGGATCGCCGTCGTGGGTCACCATGCCGATGGCGATGGTGGAGTTCCGCTTCAGCTTGATGCGCTCCTGGGTGCCGATCAAATCGTAGAACTGGCGCAGTTTGTTCTCCAGGAAGGCCAGGGCCTCCGGATGCAGTGTGCCGGTGTCCGCCGGAGCCGGGCCGCTCGGCACCGCGTGGGCATGCTGGACCGGCGCCGGCGTTGTCGGCGACGGACTGTGCGGGGCCGACGGTGAGGCCGCCTCGGTGGGGGCGGTCGAGGATGCCGCCACCCTCGGCGCGGGCACCGCCTCGTCCACGCCGGACATCGCCCGGTCCAGGCCGAGGCGGACCGCCCATGCCCGGGTCCATGCCGAGAGGCCGCTCGACGGGGAAGGACGAACCGCCGTGGTCTCGGCGGCGGGCGTGGCCACGGGCTCGGTCGGTTCCGCCCCCGCCGGTGCCGGCGCGCCGGGTCCGACGGGGATAGCGACCGGTTTGCCGTCGTCGCCGAAGGACGGGACGGCGTACCCCTCGGTGTCCTGCCGGTCCGCGTCGTACGGCTCCTTCACCTCGACCGACGTACCGCAGTCCCGGCCGTGCCGGTCGGCCACCAGGCGTTCCGCCTCCTTCAGGCGGGCCGTGACCGCGCGGGTCAAGGCCCGGCCCGCTGCCTCCAGTTGGTCGTCGGTGGGCACCCCGACGATCCGGAGGGTGATGGGGACGTGGCACTCGATCCGCATGGCGCCGGCTCAGCTCGCGACGTAGGCGAGCTGGACGGTCGCGAGGCTCGTCGCGACGACGACCTGGATGGCCGATGCCGTGGCCACGACGCAGTAGCGGTACGTCTGGGGGTCCACGGCGGCGAACGCGGCATCGACGGGCACGGTGACGTCGTACGGGTTGGTGATGGCGGACGTCGCGGTGCCGATCTCGGCCAGTGTGTCGGGAGCGGCGTTCGCATTGGCCAGCGGGGTCCTGATCAGGGCAATGCTGAAGGTGGCCGGAGAGCCGTGCCAGAGGCCGACGGCGCGGAACGAGACCAGTCTGATGTTCGCCGGCAGGCTGAGGCCCATCACCGCGACGCTGTCGGGGCCGGTGACCGACGGGTACGCCGCTCCGGTCTCGTCGTAGAGCCAACCGTCGCCCGATCCCGGCAGCGACACGAGGTCGAGGCCGGGGGTGAGAAGTTGCTGGCCGGTCGGCACGCCGACGGGCTGGGCGAGCGCGGTGTCGATCTCGGTGACCACGGCGGCCGCCCGGTGGAGGTCGTTCGTGATCGCGTCGAACCGTACGTTGAAGCCGTTCGGGCCGTCGGCGGTGATGCGGCTGACGTTGTCGATCCAGTCGGTGGGCTTGAACGTGGGTGTGTAGCTGAGGTCGGACACAGGTGTCCCTTCCCGGTCAGGACGGCGGGGCGAAGGTGAGATGGACGGCCTCGATCGACATGCCGCCGAAGAGGACGGTCTCGAAGGTCGCCGTGAGGACGTAGCGGAAGACGCTGGTGTCGATCAGAGCGCGTGGCGCCGAGACCGGTAGCTGGAGGTCGAAGGGCCCGACCGCCGAGAAGGAGTCGTTGACCGCGAGCAGTTCGGGGGCCGGGGGCGGGGCGACGAGCCGGATCGGCGTGCGCGCCAGCGAGATGGTGCCGCCGACCGCGTGGGAGGAGCCTCTCTGCATGTCGCCCACCACTCGCATCGACGTCAGCCGCAGCCCGTGGGGCAGGGTGAGGTTGGCGACCCCGGTCATGGCGAGGGAGTTGGCGTGGGGCACGCCGTTCGCGTCGTAGCTCCAGGCGCCCCCCGACAGCAGTCCGGTGGGCCGCAGGGCCGGCGTGAAACTGAGCCGTTGCGCCTGCGGGGGCGGCGCGGTGTTCGACGCGTCGATCGCCGCGCCGATGTCGGTGACCACGGTGGTCAGTTGGTCCAGGTCGCTCGCGATCGCGTTGAAGCGCACGTTGAACCCGTTCGGACCGGCCGCCTCCACCCGGTCCTTGCGGTCTTCCCAGGCGACATGGTGGAACGTCGGGGTGTAGCTGATGTCGGCCACGATGACTCCTAGCTGCTCGTGTAGGCGATCTGGAAGGCGGCGAGAGTCACCGTGGTACCGGTGTTGATGACGGAGGCCCGGATGATGTACCGGTACGTCGCGGTCTGGGTCACGGCCAGCGCCGGATCGACGTCCGCGGACTTGTCGAACGGGTCCCTGTCGCCGCTGATCCCCGCCAGCACCTCCGGAGTACCGCCGGGGATCTTGACCCGGGACAGGAGGACGGCCAGACCCACCACGTTGGCGCCGACCTGGCCCATGACTCGGAACGAGGTCAGGCGGACGTTGTCGGGGAGCGGCACCTCCATCAGTCCGAACGCGTCCTCGTCCGGCCCGAACTGGGCCGCGCCACTGGGGGTGATCCGCCAGGAGATGGTGCCGTCCCCGGATGTACCCGTCAGTATCGGCGCCAGGGTGAGCACATGCTCGGCCGGCCCGGTGCCGCGCCGGTCCACGGCGGCGTCGATCTGGCCGACCACGGTGGACAGTTGACGCAGATCGCTCTCGATGGCGCCGAACCGGGCGTTGAAGCCGTTCGGTTCGGCGGCCCTGACCCGGTCGCCGTCGGGGCCGTCGACGAACTCCTTGTGGACGAAGGTGGGTTGGAACACGATGTCAGCCATCGGCGGGCCTCCTCGCTCGTGGCGGCAGCGGGCCGCGGACACGGAACCTCGGGTACGTGTAGTCCGGGTTGGCCTGTGACAGGTCACCCTGGAGTTCGACGACGTGGGCGCGGATCGCGGCGGTGTTGACCTCCACACCGACGGGATGCAGCACGTTGAGGATGTTCATGATCAGGTCGTGCTGGTCCTTGGTGATGACCGTCGTCGGGGTGTCCGCCTCCGGCCGCAGCCGGACCTGGAAGGTGTACGGGACCGGCTGCCCGCCGATCGGGTAGCTCGCCTGCACCCAGGCGGTGCCGGCCGCGTCGGCGCGCAGGGTGACGGTCTGCTGGGTGCTGGACGCCACGGTGATCGCGGCGTCGTCGTACGTCCCCGACGCCCAGCCCAGGCGCGGGCCCTCTCCGGGGAACTGACCGATGAGACCGGCGGCGGCGAGGCCGGCCGGCGACGGGGTCGCGGTGAGGTCCATGGTGGTGCCCTCGTCGAGTTCGATGACGGCCCCCTGTTCGACGCCGGCGGGCCCGCGCACGGCGACGAGTTGCCCCGGGGCCTGGCGCACCTCCAACTCCGCGCCGCGGCGCAGGAGGTACCCGAATCCGACCGCGAACGCGGCCCCGGCCAGCGCGCCCGCGTCCAGGGAGCTGTGCCGCAGGACGAGCCGACGTCCTTCGGCGGCGGCCGGGTCGGGAGGGTCACCGGTGCCGTCGAAGGCGGCGGTCACCGTGAGCCGCCCCGCGACCGCCCTGCGGGCCAGCTCGGCGAGCAGGGCGTCCAGGAGTTCGGCGACGGCGAGTTGCATGAGATGGGCGGCGTCGCTGCCGTAGTCGACCCGGGGGTCCTCGTGGCGGACCAGGAACGCCCGGTCGAAGTAGGTTCCCGGGCGCTCCACGCTCGACGCGGGCACGCCGCGCGTTCCGTCCGCAGCGACGGCGGCACCGTTGTCCAGTCCGGCCAACCCGATCCGCAGAGTACGGGTCGCCGACGCCGAGACGGTGTGCCGGCCCCGGGCCACGTCGGCCTTGACGATCAGCTGACCTGGAGCGGTGGCGGTCAGGGCCGCGGACCGATGCCGGGACCCGGCCCCGCTCTCCGGCACGAGCGTGCCCTGACCGGAACCACCGGGCACGACAAGCCAGTTGAGGAAGGCGTCCGCCGGAGGCGCGGGGCGGAGGGACAGGGTTACGGGGGTGCTCGGGTCCAGGTCGATCGGGTTCGGGGTGGCCGGGGCGGCGTCCGTCGGGGCGCCGGTGATCGATGCTGCGTCTCTCGGACCAACGGCGTTCGACGGCAGGGCAGTTGAGGTGACAGTGATCGGTGTGACGTCGATCCTGAAGTAGTCGCCGAGGGCGATCGCCGCGTAGGTCTGCCCGGTGGCGGCACGGTGGGCGACGTAGTCGAAGCCCGCCCGGTGGGCCAGTGCCGCGAGTCGGGCCGGTGATACCGAGCTGTGGGCGAGGAGCACCGCCCGGCCTGTTGCCCGGAGGTCGCCCGCCTGGGGGTCGTAGGCGGCGGCGACCAGGAGGCGGCCGGGCGGTGCGGTCTCGGCGCCGGCCAGGGTGACCAGCCGGTCGAGACACTCGGCCACCCCGACCTGCACCAGGTGCGGGTCGGCCGGGGCCTGCGCCGGGGTGAAGTCCACCCCGGCGTGGTCGTAGCGGAGGAGGTAGGCCGGGTCGAACGTGTCCTCCTGGGCGGCGGTGCCGACCGCGCTCGCCTCGGTCGTGCGGCGGCGTCCGGTCGCGTCGATGCTCTCGCCGGGCAGCAGGGTGTAGGGGCGGATGTGCACGAGCCGAGTGCCGCGGGCCAGGGTCGCGTTCGTGTCGTCGACCACCAGAGCGTCGGGCTGTCCGCCGATCGGTCCGGCGAGCCGGTTGAGGAGGGCGGTGAGGTTCGCCGGGGTCGGCAGGGTCCAGCGGCGGAACAGTTCGAGGCGGCTGCGGTAGTGGTCGTCGTCCTCGCCGAGGGCCGGTGCGAAGCCGGTTCGCGACGCCGAGCTGATCCGTACCTCGTCGACGACTCCCCGGAAGGCGCCGCCGGCCGCGCCGATGCGCAGCGGGGCCGGGCCGGTCACCGCGCCGAGCGGGTACAGGAAGCGCCAGTCGCGCAGCCGCCCGTCGAGGTACAGCCCCACTTTGCCGCTGGTGCGGTCGAGGACCGCCGCCACATGGGTGAACGCGTCGGTCGGCAGGGTGCTGTCCGCGAACAGGGTCACGTCGTGGTCCGGGTCACCGTCGCCGATCGTGAACCGTACGTTGCGGGCCAGGCCCCGCCCGAAGTTGCCGACCGCGAACTCCCAGCCGGGGCCGAGGTTTTCCGGGTCGGTACGCCGGCTGAGCACCGGCCCGTCGTGGGCGTCGGGGCCGGGAGCCGGGTCGGGATCAGGAGCCGGGTCCGGGCGGACGAAGCACTCGAAGGTCGCGTCGTCCCGCTCGCCGATGTCGAACGCGACGTCGGTGGCGACCACGATCGCCGCGTCGGCCGACCGGAAGCCCATCGCCCGGCCGTACCGCCCGGGGAGGCCGATCTGCACCTGGCCCTGGAGCACACCGTGATGCGCGGTCCGGCCCGGGTACGCGGCGGTCGTGTCCGCCACCTGCGGGGTGGCCCCGGCGTCGTCGTCGAGGTGGTAGAGCGCCACGGTGTCGGTGTCGAAGCCGTAGGGCAGCGCGGGGAAGCGCGGTACGCCGAGGTCGGCGCCGATCAGGTCGAGGCTCAGGCCCAGGGCGGACGGCAGGTGCCGTTGGGCGAGTGTCGTGGCGGCGTGGCGGCGCAGCTGGTCGCGCTCGGCGCCGGTCACCCAGAGCAGCTTGGCCGTGGTGCCGAGCAGTGCGGTCAACGTCCAGCAGTCCTGGGGGCGGTTGTCGAACGGTGTCGGCACCGTGGTGAGCAGGATCAGCCGGGCGGTCGCGGTCGACGGTCGCTCCAGCAGGAACGAGGTGCCGGTCACCGTCCCGGCCGGCACGGTCAGTTGACGGTCCGCGCTCGGTGTGCCCGGCTCCTCGTACGTGATCGTCACCGTGGTGTCGACGTCGACGTCCCGGGTGGTGGTCAGCACATAGCGCGGCTCGGGCGGTACGCCGAAGCGTGCCTCGTGGTCGGCGAAGTCGTAACTCTCCACCGCAGCCTGGGAACTGGTCGAGGGCAGCAGGCGCAGGTCGAGCGTGTCCGCCCCACGGGCGAAGGGTGTGGTCAGCCGGCGCGCCATCGTGGTGACGGCGAGCACGGGTGCCGGTGTGACGGCTTCGGTGGTCATCCGGTCACCACCGTCACGTCGAAGGCGTCGCCGTCGACGACGAAGGTCGCCAGTTCGGTCGGGCCCATGACCAGGTTCTCGCCCACCGCGCCCTCCGCGAGGACGCGTTGGAACGGCACGTCGCCGAAGGTGATCCGGCCGAACGCGGCCGGTGCCCGGCGCAGATGCAGCCCCTGGACGTCGAGCACGCCCGGCTGTTCGACGAAGGCGCCGACCACCTGCGCGTACAGGACGTCGCCGCCCAGGCGCAGCGCCCCGATGTCGGTGGCCAAGCGGCGGCGCACCGAGGAGAGCAGGGCGACGCCGTCCGAGCCGGGCGCGATCACGAGGGTCGCCCGGACCCCGACCTCGATGTGGTCGGCCTCGACGATGTTCGCGTGGATGCCGATCGGCCGTACCGCGTCGACCGCCGCGCTCACCCGCTCGAAGACGCCGGGCACGGGCCCGGTGGTGTGCCAGGGCCAGCGGAAGTCGTGCGCGACCACGACGGTGAAGAAGTACGGCTGTCCGACGCGGCGTTCGCTGCTGAAGGCCCGCTGGTCGAAGTTGAACAGGTCGAAGTAGCTCTGCGACACGTCCACTCCGCCGAGCGGGTCGGACAGCACGACGTCGAGGACGCCGCCGACGCCCAGGGCCGCCTGTGCCACGGCTTCGACGGTCCAGAGGTTGCGGGCGATGCCGAGGAGCCGGCCGCGGTAGGTCCCGTCGGACTCGTCCTTGGTGCCGCCGGTCGTCGCGGCCGGGTTGGTCACCGTGAAGTCCGCGGGCCCGAAGTCGGCCAGATAGATCGAACGGTACGTCGGGTCGATGCCGGTGATGGTGTCGGCGTCCATGTCACCGTCCGGTCCCGGCTCGAACGCCACCACACCGACATCGGCGGTGGCGTTCCTGCTGTCGAGCACCACCGGTGCCACGGTGCCGAACGCCCGGACGGGGTCGGCGGTCACCAGGACGGCGCCCTGGGGCAGGACGTAACTCCGGCCCTCCACCCCGTCGTCGAGCGTGACGGTGACCGTGCCGGTGCTCGCGAGCGGCGCGCGTTCCAGGCCGGTGTCCTCGCCGAGCAGGTCGAGGGCGGCGCCGGTCGCCGTGGACACGAAGTTGCCGTAGTACAGGTCCTCCAGGCGTTTCCACAGTTCGCCGTCCTCGGCGGCGGCCGTCTCCAGGATCTTGCGCAGTGCGCTGGTACTGGTCAGGTCCGCTCCGGGGAACGCTGCCCTGGCCCGGTCGAAGGACTCGCTGAGTATCACGTCGACGGGCTTGAGCACGAACCCGTCGGCAGTCACCCCGTAGTCGGTCACGGTCGTCATACCTCCACGTTCACGCGCAGCGTGAGGGGAACCTCGGCCACCGTGTCCAGGTCGGCCTCGACCGTCCAGGCGCGGTGGATCTGCGCGGCGCGCGCCCGAGCCTCGGCGCCGGGCCCTGCGGCCAGTCGTTCGGGATCGTCGTCGAAGGTGACCTGCCTGACCTCGCTGACGCGCGGGTCCGTGCCCAGCGTGCCGACGAGGTTCAGCTTCAGGAGTTGCTTGACGACGCGGGTGCCGTTCGGCTCGGTGAACGCCTGAGTGACGTCGAGGCCGTAGCCCGTGTTGAAGCGGTCGGACCCGAAGGGCGTCAGGACCCGCAGGGTCAGTGCCTGGGTGAGATTGGCGATGCCGCTCACCCCGGCCAGGTCCCCGGCGTCGAGTACGAGGTCCCCGTCGTCCACGCGCAGGCCGTGCCCGAACGGGTCCGGGGAGGTCGGCGATGTCATGTTGCCTCCAATTTCGTCTGGCCGGCCGAGACGACCTGCCAGGGCGAGGCCGTCAGGGTCGATCCCTGTGCGGTCTCCAGCGCCACCGGATCGGTGCCGACGAGGAGCGTCGTGGCGAGGCCGGCGTCGACGGAGACGACCTTGCCGCAGGGTGGTTTGTTCGGGCAGGCGGGTACGGTCGCGGTAAGCAGGTCGGCGCGGGTGAGGACGGGTTGGCCGTCCACGGTGAGCAGGTGTCCGCCGGGCACGATCAACAGCGGTGCGCCGTGCGGGCATTGCAGCGTGGACGCGGCGGTGAGGACGGCGGCCATCACGACACCGCCACGGCGGAACCGTCGAGTTTCAGGCTGACCGCGCCGTTGGTCAGCTGGATCGGGTGGTTCTTCGTACTGATGGTGACGGCGCCTTCGGCGTCGACGGTGATGGTCGTACCGCTCTGGTGCTCGATGGTGATGGTGTTGTCGTCCGGCGGTTTCGGACGGGTGCCCACCTCCGGCAGCGCGTCCTTGCCGACCACGATGTGCAGGCCGGTCGTCTGGACAACCCGGCGGCCGCCCGCGTCGGTGAGGTCGTTGGCGCCGGGGCCGGTGGGCCGGCCGTCGTCGCCGAGTGCGGTGGGCAGCGCGAGCCAGTAGTCGCCGGGTTCGTTGGCCGGGCGCCGGGTCGCCGGGTTGTCGGGCCAGAGGAACCCGGCCAGTACGGCGTCGTTGACGGCGCCCCGGTTGTGGGCGAGCAGGGCGCGCATGCCGGGGTACACCGGCACGACCAGGCCCGTGCGGTCGAACGCGAACACCGAGGCGATCGGCTTCTCGTGCATGCTCGCGCCGGTGTCGACCGGGCTGGCCACGCTGGGCGCGACCACTCCGGGGTCGGGGACCTGGGCGTAGTGCAGGGACGCCAGGTGCTTGCCGGTGCCGGCGGCGTACGCGGTGACCTCGCCGACGTCGACGGCCGGGTGGTCGTCGCGGGCCCGGTCCACCATGCCCCGCCAGCGGTCGACGACGACCTGGACGCCGGTGGTGACCTGGGCCCGTTCACCGGCGGCGGCCGCGATCAGGCCGAGTTCCGTGGTGTATCCGCCGGCGGTGGTGAACCGGTGCACCACCCGCGACAGCCGCAGCGTGCCGTCGGGCACCCCTGACAGTCCGCTGATCTCCGCGTGCTGGCCGACGCGCAGCCCCGGATGTCCGAGCACGGCGAGGTTCACGGTGGCCCGCACCGGCGGCGACAACTCCCCGGCGGTGTCCTCTCCGTAGGAACTGTCCAGCCATACGATGTTGATGTCCGGGTCGAGTGCGACCGGCGCCGTGTCCTTCGAGGCGCCGACCGCGGCGCCGAGGTAGACCGTTTTGTCCCGCACCACCAGCGGCGCGTTTCCCCGTTCGGCGAGGGCGCGCAGCGCGTCCAGCGTGGATCCGCTGCGCACGGTGAAACCGCTCAGGTCTCCCGGCAGGGTCGATCCCGCCGCGACCGGCACGTGCGCCTTCCCGGCCAGTTCACGGGCGAACAGGTCCGCGCTCGTCCCGGCCGGGCTGCCGACGGCGGCCAGCGTGTTGCGCAGCAGGTAGCCGCCCTCCTCCTGCCCGTAGAGGACCGTGCGTGCGTAGCCGTCCTGGCCGACGGTGCCGGAGACCTTGGTGACCCGCCCCACCAGGACGCGGCCGCTGTCGCCCGTCATGGTGGACGGGTCGTCGAAGTAGCCGAGCCGGATCGAGACGTTGACCGGTGTCTGCGCCTGGACCGCGCGGATCAGGTCGATCACGTCCGTCGGCAGGTTGATCAGCGTGACCTCGAAGGTGTCGGTGGCGGCGCCCTCCGTCATCGTGACGGTGATGTCGGCGTCGAGCACGAACGACCCGGCCAGCACATCGTTGGACACGGTCACCGGCAGCCCCAGCCCGCTGGGCGCCAAGGGTGCGGAGATCTCCACCTGGTAGCGGATGACGAAGCTCATGTCGTCACCCCCCGGCGGGAGTTCGCCCGTCGGTTCATCGCAGGGCCACCCCTCCGACGACCCGGGAGCCGAACGAGCCGGCCCCGTTGAGGTTGCGCGGGTCCAGAAGCATCGTGGGGAATGTCAGGGCCAGTTCGGCCGCGTGGTACTCCACCCCGGGCGCCAGCTTGCGCCGCAGGATGGTGGTCAGGCCGGCCGGCTCCTCGCGGTCGACCGACAGCACGAGGAACGCGCCCTTGGCCGGCAGGTCGAGCAACTCGCCCGACCCGCTGTCGAGAAGGTCCTCCGCCACATTGGCGTAGAGCCGGAACTGGTACGAGCGGCCGGCCAGGGAGAGCCGGAACGCCTGCGGGAACCCCTCGGCAGGGTCGATCGGCAGGGCGAGATAGTTCAAGGCCGCCATATCCTGCCTCCTTGGTCATGACGGGGTTCGTCGCGGACTCACAGCGTCGTGGACTCACAACAGGCCACCCGGGAAACGGGCGATGGGACTGGCCGGCGGCCCGGTGGGTACGGCCGCGGTGCCGACGGCGAGGAGCAGGTCGCCGATCTCGCCGAGTACCGCGGCGGTGAGGGCCGGCGGGATCTGCTGAAGCGTGATCGACACGTCCAGCGCGTCCCGCTTGGCCACGCCCTGGGTGAAGCGCAGATCGGTGACCTGCATGTTCAGGCTGATGGTCAGGCCCGACACCACCGGGATGCCGGCCGTCGACTCCCCTCGGGCCATCGCGGCGACCAGCAGGCGTGAGGTGAGCGCGAGGGCCTCCAGGGCCTTCTTCTGCTCCTGCCGCTGCGGGCCGAGCAGGACGGCCTCGATCGCGATCGTCTTGTTCGTGGGCTGGGTGGCCTGGGAGAACCGGCTGCCCATGATCCGCTCGATGCGGTAGCCCTCGTTGATGGTCATGCTCTGCACGTACAGCAGCTGCACAGGGCCCACCAGCACAGGCAGGTTCACCGCACCAGCCATCTCGTTCCTCCCCCTTCACTTGCGTCGGGTCCGGGTGGTCGCAACTGTCAGATCCGGGTGGCCAGTTCACGGTCGAGCTGGTCGAAGACGTAGCAGGCCACCCGCTGGATCTCGGTGTCCGGCAGGGTCCCCACGACCTCCACCTGGACCGGGAAGTAGTAATGGATCACCCCGGACTCGCCCTCCGGCGAGATCAGCGCCTCGCTGCCGGCCTGCGGGACGATGTACTCGCCCTCGTGCACCAGCGCGATCCCGGTGCGTTCCACCCGGCCGCCGGTCGCGAACCCCGGTACGGAGAACGTGTCCTGGCCGCCCGCGCTGTCGTCCGGGTCGCCGTCCACGGGTTACGCCTCGACCCCGACGGACAGTGCGAGGCAGGTGAAGCTCGCCTGCGGGACGCCGTCGATCACCACGTTGCTGGGGTTGGCGGAGGTGACGACGCAGCGGGCGAACTTCATCGAGTTGAAGGCCCAGTCCGTGCCCTTCTTCTCAGCCACGATGATCTGGAACTCGGTTCCCTCGGTGGCCAGTTGGGTCAGGTCGGCGACCACGGTCGCGACCGCGGGCACGCCCATGGTGAACGTGAACGTCGCGGGCTGGCGGACGAACCCGACGTTGTCCGCCTCGATGCTGTGCAGCACGGTGTGCGGCGCGTTGAAGGTCGGGGTGAACGTCGAGATGGGGGTGATGGTGGAGTCCCCGAGTTTCACTTCGAGGCGTGTGTTCCAGTCGGCCATCAGGTGTGCCTTCCTAGTCGGACGTGGCTGGTCGGAGTTCCCTAGTCGAACTTCAGGTCGATGGAGATCCGGTGCACGGCGCCCGCGTACTCGACCGCGGCCAGCACCTGCACGAGGCGCTGCACCTCGGCGGTGTGGATCCTGTTGGCCTCGTCGGGGGTGAGCGTGGCGGGGTCCTTGTCCAGGAGCGCGAGCACGGGGACGACGATCTCGAAGCTGTTGAGGACGCCGGCGTCGACGAAGGGGCTGAGCACCGCCTCCATCTGCGCGATCAGGGCACGCAGCCCGGACCTGCTGATCCGCACGTTCCCGATCGAGCCGATGAGCTGTGCCTTGAGCAGGAAGGACAGGTGGTCGACGAAGCGGCAGACGTCGATGTACTTCTTGGGGCTGCCGGGGTCGCCGGTGTAGCCCTCGCCCATGTACACGCCGTTGCCGGGGATGAGCGCCGGACTGGTCAGCCAGTTGACACCGGCTCCCGTCGGGCCCGATCCGGAGACCTCCGGCGGTCCGTTCAGGGTGTCGATGTCGGTGGGGTTGAACGGCGGGCTCTCGATGTTCACCTGCTTCAGCAGCAGCGACACGAAGGGTTCGTGGCCCGCGATGGTGCCGGTCACGGCCACCGCCGCGTCCTCTTCGCTGTTGTGCGCGATGTAGACCATCCGCTCGTTCGGCAGGATCACCTTCGGGTCCGTGCTGCCCTTGGGCAGCATCGCGACCCCCATGCGCTCCATCCCGTCGGCACCCGTGTTGGACACGGAGGTGACGTGCGCGGAGAGCAGGCCTATCGGTCCGTCGGGGGTCTTCGAGGTGGCGTCGATCGGGGTGTTGGCGAGCACGACGAGCTGGACGTTCAGGCCGGCGACGACCGAGAGCGCGCCCTTCCAGTCCGGCGCGGTGGCGTCGACGGGGACGCCGTAGACGAGCGTCGGGCCGGGGCTCTGCTTGAACACCAGGGTGAGTGCCTTGCCGAGTTCTCCCGGGAAGGTCTCCTCCGCCTTGTCCGGGCTGGTGAACGCCACCGGCGTGGGCGGCACAGCCACTGCCGCCTCCGCGGCGGCCGACTTCTTGGCCGAGGCCGACGCGGACGCGGGCGGGGCGGGGGCCGGGGTGGTCACGCGGCCCACGATCGCGATCGTGCCGAACGCGCGGACGGCCGGTGCGAACAGGTTGACGGTCGGGTCAACCCGGATATACCGAACGGGCATCAGGGTTCTCCTCCATGGCGGGGCCGGTCAGGCCGGATCGGTGGCAGGTACGGTGAGCCGGGTCCCGGGCCGGTCGGCCCGCTCCTCGGTTGCTGTCCTGACGGCTTCCTCACGGGGCCGGCAGGAAGAGGCTGACGACGCCTTCGGCGGCACAGAGCCGTTCGACATCCGCAGCGGCGAGCCCGTCGGGGAGGCCGTCGGCGGCGATGACGAGGGCTGTCGCGTAGGCCTCGGCGGCCTCGGCCGGGAGCCCGGCGGGAACCGGGCCGGTCAGGGGCCGGGCCGCCTCCCGTACGAGCCGGGTGGCGCGCAGCCCGCCGGCGAGGTCGAACGGGTCGACGACCACGGCCGCCAGGGTGACCGGCAGGGTGTGCGTGTTCGCCGGGTCGTCGGGGTCGAAGGGGGGTGGTGTGCGCAGCTGTATCTCCGCGACCACGTAGTGGAAGGCGTCCTTCAGTTCCTCGACCGTGCCGATTCCGTGCTCGGCGAGGAAGGCGTCGAGATCGAAGAAGGTGAACCTCGCCCGGAACTCGTCGAAGGTGGCGAAGTCGTCGAACGCCCGGGCCACCACCGACTCCGCGCCGGCCGGGTCGATCTCGGCGACCAGGGTGACGTCGATGGTGGCGCGCAGGTCGATCCAGACCGGCCGGGTGGGCTCGCGCACGGTCAGGGTCAGTTCCGTGCGGGTGTAGGACGGTACGAGTTGCGACCACACCCCGTCCTGGCGGCCGGTCGGGAACAGCGGCCGTTGCAGGGCGATCTCCCGCACCCGTGCGTCGGTGATCGTGTCGAGCCGGACGGCCGACAGGTCGTAGACCGAGGCCAGCATCGTGCGGACCCGCTGGTCACCCGAACCGTCGGTGGGCGACAGCAACGCCCCCAGAGCGGCAGGGTCACTCAGCGCGAGCAGCGCCCGGTCTCCGAATGCCGACATGATTCCCCCGCTGGTAGTCCGGTCCCGGCGGGCCGTCCAGGCCCGTCCGGCGATGGCTACGTTGGCAGGGGGGCCGTTACGGAGGCGTCACCGCGGCGTCAGCGAAGGGAGCGAGGCTCGCACTCGGTCTGGAGTGCCACGCCCGCGGAGGGGGGCGTCCCCGGTCGTGTGCTGTCCGGACGAGACGTTCCTGCTCTTCGGTCAGCGCACCCTCCCCCGCGGCTTCAACGCCAGCGGCGGCAGCTCGGGAGCAGGCAGCGGCGCCCCGTCGTACCCCTTCACCTCACCGAACCGCGAGCCCGTCATCCAGTCCTCGCGGGCCTGCGCGATCTCTTCCTGGGTGCGGCCGATCCAGTTCCAGAACATGATCAGCTCCTCCTCGAACGGCTCACCTCCCAGCAGCATCAGGCCGGCGTCCGACCCGGCGCGCAGCGGGAGTTCGGTGCGGCCGCAGCCGAGGTAGAGCATCGAGCCGGGGAGGACCGGGACGCCGTCGACGTGGGCCTCGCCGGACATGGCGAGGACGGCGTACTCGAAGTCCGGTTCCAGCGGCAGGCGTACGTCCGCGCCGGCGGCCAGGGCCAGGTCGGCGCCGACGATCGGGGTGTACGTCGTACCGGGCGAGGTCGCGCCGTCGACGTCGCCCAGGACGATCGTGGCGCGCAGGCCCGGTGCCGTGACGACCGGGAGTTCGGCGTGGTGCTCGAAGTGCGGGTCGACATGGCGGTCGCTGTCGGGGAGGGCGACCCACAGCTGCGCGCCGTGCAGGAAGCGGGCGTGCGACTTGGGGCTCTGCTCGGCGTGGCTGATCGCGCGGCCCGAGGTCATGAGGCCCAGTTCGCGCGGGCGGATCGTCGCGACGCTGCCGGTCGAGTCGCGGTGCAGCACCTCGCCCTCGTGCAGCCAGCTGACGGTCTGCAGACCCATGTGGGGGTGTGGCGGCACCTGCATGCCGGGCTCGTCGGCGATGTCGTCGGGGCCGTAGTGGTCGACGAAGCACCAGGCGCCGACCATACGGCGGCCCAGGTTGGGCAGCAGCCGGCGGACTTCGGTGGATTCGCCGAGCTGGACCTTGCGAGGGCTGAGGAGTTCACGGACGGGCTCCGCCACCACGAAACCGCGGCCGCCGCACAGGGCCGGAACCGCTTCGCGATCAAGATTGCTCATGGCGACAACCTAGTCCCGTCGGGACGGTTCCGTCAGTCCGTCGATCGCCGGTCCGTCTCCCGAGGTCGTTCCCTCTCCCTCGCCTCCCAGTTCGAGAAATAGTAGCCATGGATATAGTAGCCATGTACTGTATCGGGCATGAGTACGGCATCCGAGGGCGCGACGCCCGGTTTCCTGGTCTGGCGACTGTCGATGAAGTGGCGTGTGGCGGTCGACCGCGCGGTGGCACCCCTGGGACTGACCCATGCGCAGTACTCCCTGGTGGCGTCGCTGTACGGCATGCAGCGCTCCGGGCTGCGCCCCAGCCAGCGGCATCTCGCCGACCACACCGGACTCGAAGCCCTCTACGTGTCGAAGCTGGCCCGCGCCCTGGAGTCCGCGGGCCTCGTCGAGCGCACCCGGGACCCCCGCGATCCGCGCGCGGTCCAACTGGCCCTCACCGACGAGGGCCGCGATGTGACCAGGCAGGCGATCAAGGTCGTCCACGGCCTTCTGCAGCAGTTGCTGGAGCCGCTCGGCGGTCTCGACAGCGAGCGGACCCGGGAGTTCGGCCGGGACCTGGCGATTCTGCTCGACACACCCCTCAACCCCGCGAGTGAGCACGAGAAGGAGCAGTCATGACCACCACCACCGCGGCACCCGCCGACGCCCGCATGCTCGGTCTGGCCCACTACGCCGCCCGCGCCGTCCTGGAGAGCGTCCTCACCCGCCACGGCCTCGGCTTCCAGCAGCAGATCGTCCTGCGGCCGGTCGCCCTCGCCGCCGGACCCGTCGACCGCGGGCAGCTCGCCGCAGACACCATGGCGGCCCTGAAGGCCGGCGAGGACTCCGTTCAGGGCACCATCGACGAACTGATCACGGCCGGGCTGCTCGGGACGGACGCGTCCGAGGTGCGGATCACGGACGCCGGCCGGGAGCTGTACGTGCGGATCACGAAGGAGACCGGCGCGGCGAGCGCCAGGATCTGGGGCGACATCCCGGAGGCGGACCTCGGGACCACCGGCCGGGTGCTGACCCTGATCACCGAGCGGGCCAACGCCGAACTGGCCACCGCAGCGGAGTAGTGGAATATTCAACCAACAAGGTCCGTTGAGGGCGTCGAAGGAGGTCAAGTGGACATGACGTACTACGACCACGGGACACCGGCGGAGCGTTGGGAGCGCGCGCAGATGTTCTTCGACGCCAAGGACTACGCCGCTGCGGCCCGGGTGCTGGGCGGGCTGGTCGAGGAGGTGCCGGAGCAGACCGGACCGCGCCTGCTGCTGGCGCGCGCCTACTACCACTCGGCCCAACTGCGGCGCGCCGAGAGCGAGTTGCGGGTCCTGGTGGAGCGCGACCCGGTCGAGCACTACGCGCGGTTGATGCTGGGCCGCACGCTGGAGCGGCAGGGCCGGCACGAGGAGGCGGGTTCGCATCTGCGGATCGCCTCGGCGCTCGCGGGTGACTTCGAGCAGGTCTGAGACGCGGTGACGTACGTGGAGGGGCCCGGTTCCGTGACGGAACCGGGCCCCTCCCCACGTGTCGTCAACTCGCGTACGTCCGGCGGCCCTTGCGGTGGGCCACCTCGCCCAGCACCACGTCCACCGCGATGAACGCGGCCAGCGGGATGCCCAACAGCGGGACGAAATAGCCGAGTACGGCGATCACCGTCAGGCACGGGACGAGGACCAGCGGGGACAGCTGGGCCCAGGCGCCGCGCGGGATCGGGCGGCCGAAGGAGGAGCCCCGGCCACGCTGCCACCACATGCGGTAGCCCCACACGATCAGCAGGATCAGGGAGCCGGCGAGCAGCATCAGGGCTATCTGGTTGGCCAGGCCGAAGAGGACGCCGGTGTGCAGGTCGATGCCCCAGCGGGTCAGTTTGGCGAGCAACGGGTAGTCGGCGAAGCGGAGTTCGTCGGTCACCTTCCCGGTGGTGGGGTCGACGGCGACCGCGTCCTGTTTCTCGGGCCAGCTGCGCTGGACCTGTTTGACGACGTACGTCGAGTTCGCGTCGGCGGGCGGGACGATCTCGACGGGGTTGCCCAGCCCCTCGGCCCGCGCGGCGGCGAGGATCTTGTCGAGGCCCACCCCGTGTTCGGCGTCGCCGGTCGCGCTGGAGCCGCCGTGGCCCGCGTGTTCACCGCCCGCCGCGGCGGACACCGAGGGCGTCGACTGGCCCAGGGAGGTGCGGAGTTCGTCGATGTTGGCGCCCGCGTACGTCGACCAGGTCAGTCCGGTCGCCGACAGGAAGATGAAACCTGCGGCGGCCCAGACACCCACCGTGCCGTGCAGGCCGAGGGTGCGACGGCGTCCGCTGGTGCCGCGCACCTTGCGCAGGGCGCGGCGGCGGGAGAACCACAGCACCAGGCCGCCGGCCGAGATGACCCACAACCAACTGGCGGCGAACTCGCTGTACAGGCGGCCGGTTTCGCCGAGGTTCAGATTGCGGTGCAGGTCGTCGATCCAGGTGCGCAGCGGGAGCGCGCCGGTCGAGCCGTACTGTTCCAGCGCGCCGCGCACCTTCCCTGTGTACGGGTCGACGAACACCGCGAGGGTGTGGTCGGAGCGGACGCCATCCACGCCGGAGAGCATGACGCGGGTGGTGGCGCCCGCCTCCGGGGAGGGCCGGACCGCCGAGACCGTGCCCTCGGGGTGCGCCTTGCGGGCGGCGGCCACCTGCTGCGAGATCGGCAGCTCGCGGTCCCCGACGGGAACGGTCAACTCGTGGGCGTACACGATCCGTTCGGCCTGGAAGGCACCTGCGTACAGGAAGCCCGTGGTGGCGGCGACGAGCAGGAACGGAGCGACGAGCACTCCGGCGTAGAAGTGCAGACGCAGGATCAGGGGGCGGAGCGGGGCCCAGCGGCTGGGGGACGGTGCCGGGGCGGGCTCCTGCGGGACCTCGGCCGGGGCGGTCGAGGGAGCGGTGGACATGGGCTGGCTTCTCCGGGTGGCAGGGGACGGGGAGGCGGGCGGGGGTGTGTCGTAGCCGTAGTGGTCCAGTAGTCGGCGAGTGGAGGGGGCGAGTTCCCGTGGGTCGGAGTGGCGTGCGTCACGTTCGGACCGCGGTGCAGGTCATGGCATCCTGGCGCGATGGCACTTCCCAGTGATCGCGCGCCCCTGGCCGAGCGGGTGGAAGAACTCCTCGCCGCCGGCGGTCCGTTGCCCATCGTCTCCGCCGGTGACCCGGTGCTCAGGCGCGGGACCGAGCCGTTCGACGGCCAGTTGGAGCCCGCGCTGCTGGCCCGGTTCGTCGAGGCACTGCGTGCGACCATGCACGCGGCGCCGGGTGTGGGCGTCGCGGCCCCGCAGGTCGGGGTGGAGCTGCGGATCGCGGTGATCGAGGACCCGGCGCCGGTGCCGGACGAGGTGCGGGAGGTGCGCGGGCGGGTGCCGCAGCCGTTCCGGGCGCTGGTCAATCCGGCGTACGAGCCGGTCGGTGACGGCCGGGCCGCCTTCTTCGAGGGGTGCCTGAGCGTGCCGGGCTGGCAGGCGGTGGTGGCGCGGCACGCGTCGGTGCGGCTGACCGGGCAGGACGAGCACGGGCGGGCGGTGGACGAGGTGTTCACCGGGTGGCCTGCGCGGATCGTGCAGCACGAGACTGACCATCTCGACGGGCTGCTCTATCTGGACCGGGCCGAGTTGCGGTCGTTGTCGTCCAACGAGGCGATGGCGGAGCGCTGGGCGCAGCCGACACCGGTCGAGGCGTCGGCTGCGCTCGGCTTTCAACTCCCTTAGGAAAGCGGGGGTGTTCAGCCCCGGTAAGCCTCCAGCAGGCGGAGCCACACCTCGCTGATCGTCGGGTAGGACGGGACCGCGTGCCACAGGCGGTTGATCGGGACCTGGCCGGCGACGGCGATGGTCGCGGAGTGGATCAGTTCGCCGACTCCGGGGCCGACGAAGGTGACTCCGCGCAGGGTCTCGTCGTCGAGGTCGACGATCATGCGGGCGCGGCCCCGGTAGCCGTCGGCGTAGAGGCCGGCGCCGGCGACCGAGGAGAACTCGACGTCGACGGCGCGGACGCGGTGGCCGGCCGCCTCAGCCTCGGCGAGGGAGAGGCCTACGGCCGCCGCCTCCGGGTCGGTGAAGACGACCTGGGGTACGGCGTCGTGGTCGGCGGTGGCCGCGTGGGCGCCCCAGGGGTCGGTCTCCAGGAGCGGGACTCCGGAGGCGCGGGCGGCGATCGCGGCGCCCGCGATGCGTGCCTGGTACTTGCCCTGGTGGGTGAGGAGGGCGCGGTGGTTGACGTCGCCGACGGCGTACAGCCAGTCGCTGTCCTGGACACGCAGGGAGTCGTCCACCGGCAGCCAGGAGCCCGGTTCCAGGCCGATCGTGTCGAGGCCGATGTCGTCGGTGTGCGGGACGCGTCCGGTGGCGAAGAGGATCTCGTCGGCCTCGATGCGGTCGCCACCGTCGGTGACGGCGACCACGGTGCCGTTCTCCCTGGTCACCGAGGTGACAGAGGTGCCCGTGCGCAGGTCGACGCCGGCCTCGGTGAGCGCGTCGGCGACCAGTTCGCCGGCGAAGGGTTCCATGCGGGGCAGCAGGCCCTTGCCGCGGACGAGGAGGGTGACGCGCGAGCCCAATGCCTGCCAGGCCGTCGCCATCTCGACGGCGACGACCCCGCCGCCGACCACGATCAGCCGGCCGGGCGCGGACTTGGCGCTGGTGGCCTCGCGGCTGGTCCAGGGCCTCACGTCGGCGAGTGCGGGCAGGTCGGGGAGGAGGGCGCGGGTGCCGGTGCAGACCGCGACGGCGTGCCGGGCGGTGAGGACGTGCCGTACGCCGTCGGGGCCGGTGACCGTCACACGGCGGGGGCCGTCGAGGCGGCCGTGGCCGCGGTAGAGGTCGGCGCCGATGCCGTCGAGCCACTGGACCTGGCCGTCGTCCTTCCAGCCCGAGGCCTCGTAGTCGCGGTGGGCGAGCACCGCGGCGGTGTCGAGGGGGCCTTGGACGAGGTGGCCGAGGCCGGGCACGCGGCGGGCGTCGGCGCGGGCTATCACCGGGCGCAGCAGGGCCTTGCTGGGCATACAGGCCCAGTACGAGCACTCGCCGCCGATGAGTTCGCTCTCCACGACCGCGGTGGAGAGACCGGCCGCACGGGTGCGGTCGGCGACGTTCTCCCCCACGGGCCCGGCCCCGACCACCACGACGTCGTACTCGATGGATTCCGTTTCCGTCATGGGGCCAGTCTGCTGGGTGGTGTGCGCTGAGGCCACACGGGTAGGGGCGCGGAATACGGGCCCGGACGACCGTGTTGTCCGGGACGGCTTCGCCCCCACATCGAGGAAGAGGGAATCACGTCATGAGCAGCAGCACCGTGGAGCTCACCAAGGAGAACTTCGACCAGACGGTCACGGACAACGACTTCGTCCTGATCGACTTCTGGGCGTCCTGGTGCGGGCCGTGCCGTCAGTTCGCCCCGGTCTACGAGAAGGCGGCCGAGGACAACCCCGACCTCGTCTTCGGCAAGATCGACACCGAGGCCCAGCCCGAGCTGGCCGCGGCCTTCGGCATCCAGTCGATCCCCACGCTGATGATCGTCCGTGACCGGGTCGCCGTGTTCGCCCAGCCCGGCGCGCTGCCGGAGGCCGCCCTCACCGACGTCATCGGCCAGGCCCGCAAGCTCGACATGGACGAGGTCCGCAAGTCGGTCGCCGAGCAGCAGGCGCAGGCCGAGCAGAACGGTCAGTAGAAGTCCCCTCCACGACTTCTAGAACGGGTACGACGCCACGTCCGCGCGCACCGTCGTCCAGCGCACGTCGGTGAAGGCCTCGATATTGGCCTCGCCGCCGAAGCGGGCGCCGGTGCCGGACGCGGCGACCCCGCCGAAGGGCGCCACGGCCTCGTCGTTGACGGTCTGGTCGTTGATGTGGACGATCCCGGTCGGGATGCGGTCCGCCAGGTCCAGGCCGCGGGCCGCGTCGCGCGTGACGATGCCGAGCGACAGACCGTACGGTCCGGTCGCGGCGAGCGCCGCCGCCTCCTCGGCGGTGGCGAAGGACCGTACCGGCGCCACCGGGCCGAAGACCTCCTCCGCGTAGGCGGGGGTGTCGTCCTCGACGCCCGCGAGGACGGTCGGCCGGTAGAAGAGGTCCTCGTGCGTGCCGCCCGCCGCGAGCCTGGCACCGCTCGCCGTACTGGCCTCGACGAGGCCGTGAATCTTGGCGAGTTGGGCGCCGTCGATGATCGGGCCCAGGTGGACCTGTGCACGGTGCGGGTCGCCCACGGCCAGCGACTCGGCCTTGGCGGCGAGGCGTTCGACGTACTCCTCGTAGAGCGACTCGTGGACGAGATGGCGGCCGGTCGTCATGCAGATCTGGCCCTGGTGGAAGAACGAGCCCCAGGCCGCGGTGGAGATCACCGCGTCCAGGTCGGCGTCCGCCAGCACGATCAGGGCCGAGTTTCCGCCCAACTCCAGGTGTGCGCGCTTGAGATGACGCCCCGCCGCCTCACCGACCGCGCGTCCTGCGGCAGTTGAGCCGGTGAAGGAGATGACGGGCACCTGTGGGTCGGCGACCAGTGCGGCCCCCACCTCGGCGCCGCCCGGCAGGACTTGGAGGAGTTCGTCGGGCAGGCCCGCCTCCGCGAAGACCGCCGCGAGAGCCAGTCCCCCGCAGACCGCGGTGCGCGGATCCGGCTTGAGGACGACCGCGTTGCCCAGTGCGAGCGCCGGGGCGACCGAGCGGATGGAGAGGATCAGCGGGGCGTTGAACGGCGCGATCACGCCGACGACACCGACCGGGACGCGCCGGGTGTACGACAGCCGGGGCGCCTCGGAGGGAAGGACCTGGCCGGCGGGGCGGGAGGCGAGCGCGGCGGCCTCGTAGCACTCCTGGGCGGCGACGTGCAGTTCGAAGTCCGCCTTGCCGGGGATCGACCCGGACTCCCGGACGAGCCACTCGCGCAGCTCCTCGGCGTGCGCGGCGAACAGGTCGCCGGCCCTGCGCAGCACTCCGGCTCGGACGAAGTGCGGAACGCGCGCCCACTCGGTCTGCGCGGCCGCGGCCGCCTGCACGGCGGGGCGTATGTCCTCGGCCGCGGCGAGCGTGACGGTGGCGAGCTGGTCGCCGGTGGCGGGCTCGGTGACCGGGTACTCGGGGCCCGACAGCGGGCGGGACTGCCAGATCTTGGGGTCGAGCAGGGGCATGGCGGCTCTCCGATCCGTCAACGGCGGGACCCGCGCGGGTAGTTGGAGTCCCGGTTCGTGCGCGTGACGGGAGGTGGTGATCCGGCGCAGACGTCTGGACCGCATCCGGGACCGAACGCACCCCCGTCTGGTTGAGCACGCAACATTCTAGTCGCGTACGGCGGGTTCGCCCCGGTCCGCGCTCGGAGGATCCGGTTCAGCTGGAGTCGCGGTGGATCACCTTCGCGCCGACGAGCTCGTGCACGGCCGGCACCGATCCGGGGTCGCGCACCGCGTTGTCGACCAGTTCGGCGAGGTCGCGGCCGGACGGGAGCTGGATGTGGACGGTGCTCAGGCGCGGTCGCAGCAGCCGGCCGATCATCAGGTCGTCGGCGCCGACCACGGCGGTGTCCTCGGGGATGCGGATGCCCTCGTCCTGAAGGGCGCGCATCAGCAGCATCGCGTACTCGTCGTTGTACGCGAACACCGCGTCGAGGCCGAGGGCGCGCCACTGGGCGGCGGTCTTGGCGGCGCTCTCCTCGCTGTAGGAGAGCGGGAGTTCGGTCACCGTGGCGTCCGTGCCGAACAGGGCGCGGCGCACTCCTTCGAGACGGGGCCGGGAGAAGATCCCCATGCCCGGCTCCTCGGGCACGACCACGCCGATCCGGCGCCAGCCACGGCCGTAGAGGTGCTCGCCCGCGCAGTGGCCGACGCCCTCGTGGTCCAGGAGCAGGACGTGTGCGCCCTCGACCGGCTCGGGGCCGAGGGTGAGGACGGCGCGCGCCCCGGAGCGCTTGAGGACCGCGACGCCCTGCGGGCCGAGTCCGGCGCCGGGCACCAGGACGGCGACCGGGCGGAGTTCGGCCCAGGCGCGGGCGGCCTCGTCGCCGCGCAGACCGACGGAACCGTGCTGCACGACCGTGTAGTCGAGACGGCTGAGCGCCCACTGGAGTTCGTTGATGAACTGGCTGTAGAGGAGCCCCACTTGCATGGGCGGCGCCGGCATCAGCACCATCCGGCTGTGTCCGGCGCGCAGGCTGCGGGCCGCCGCGTGCGGCACGTACCCCAGTTCCTTGGCGGCCTCGTGGACGCGGCGGCGGGTGGGCTCGCTGATCCGTACGGCGCTGGTGTTGTTGAGGACGTAGGAGACGGTCGCGCGTGAGACGCCGGCCAGGCGGGCCACATCGGCGCTCGTGGGGACCGAGCGCGGTGCGGGCGACGGGGCTGCGGGCGTTTTCGGTATCTGCACCATGACGTACGGCATCTTGGCAGAAGCCGGGGCGGGGCAGCGCGGCGGGGCAACGGTCGTCACGACCACGACATGGTCCGGGATTTTGCGAACATGTTCGTCACGAACTTGTTCGGAGCGAACATGTTCGTTACGCTGGAGGCATGACAGCTCGCCCCGACACCCCGCGCAGCCGCCGTGAACGTCCGGCGAAACCCGCCCTGAGCAGGGAGGGCATCGTCGCCGCCGCGGTGGCGGTGCTGCGCGCCGAAGGTCTGCAGAAGGTCACCATGCGGCGCCTGGCCCAGGAGCTCGACACCGGTCCGGCCTCGTTGTACGTGTACGTCCGCAACACCGCGGAGCTGCACGCGGCGGTCCTGGACGAACTGCTCGGCACGATCGGGCCCGTCCCGGCCGGGGGCACCTGGCGCGAGCGCCTGGAGCAGGTCCTCACCGCGTACACCGCGATGCTCTTCGAGCACCCGAGCCTCGCCCGTTCGGCACTCACGGCCTGGCCCAGCGGCCCGCACTACCTGAACCTGATCGAGACCCTGCTCGCCCTGCTCGACGAGGGAGGCGTCCCGCCCGCGCAGGCCGCGTGGGGTGTGGACCTGCTGCTCCAGCAGGCCACCGCGACGGCCGCCGAGCACTCGGCCGAGGAGCGCGGTCAGGACGACTGGGACGCCCTGACCGACGCGCTGCGCACCGTCTCCGACCGGACCCACCCGCACATCGCGGCCCGTTCCGCGGAGCTGCTCGCCGGGACGCCCGAGGCCCGACTGTCCTGGCGGTTCCAGACGCTGATCGCCGGCATCGAGCGGACCTCCGTACCCGACTGACACCCCAACTCCCGCCCTCTTCAAGGAGGTTCACCATGACCACCCCCCACCACCCCCTCGCGATCATCGGCGCCGGACTCGGCGGGCTCACGCTCGCCCGGGTCCTGCACGTCAACGGCATCGAGGCCGCCGTCTTCGACCTCGACGCCTCCCCCGCCGCGCGCACCCAGGGCGGCATGCTCGACATCCACGAGGACTCGGGGCAGCCCGCACTGCGTACGGCGGGCCTCTACGAGGAGTTCCGCGCGCTGGTCCACCCGGGCGGCGAGGCCACCCGCGTCCTCGACCGGAACGCCACGGTCCTCCTCGACGATCCCGACGACGGGACCGGCGGGCGCCCCGAGATCGACCGCGGCCAACTGCGCGACCTGCTGCTGAACTCCCTGCCCGCGGGCACCGTCCGCTGGGGCGCGAAGGTCACCGGCGCCCGCCCGCTGGACGGCGGCCGGCACGAGGTGTCGCTCGCGGACGGCACCTCCTTCACCACCGATCTGCTGATCGGCGCGGACGGCGCCTGGTCCCGGGTGCGGCCCCTGCTGTCGGACGCCCAACCCGCGTACACCGGCGTCTCGTTCGTCGAGCTGGACCTGCCGGACGCCGACCTGCTGCACCCGGTGAGCGCCGAGGTCGTCGGCGGCGGCATGCTGATGGCGCTCGGCGCGGGCAAGGGCTTCCTGGGCCACCGCGAGACCGACGGGAGCCTGCACATCTATGTGGCGCTCGCCGTCCCCGAGGACGAGTTCGACGGCGTCGACTTCACGGACACCGAGGCGGCGAAGGCGTACACGCTCGGTCACTTCGACGACTGGGACAAGAGTCTGCGCGCGCTGCTCGGCGACGCGGAGGGGCCGCTGACCCCGCGGCGGATCCACACGCTGCCGATCGGGCACCGCTGGGACCGGGTGCCCGGGGTCACGCTGCTGGGCGACGCGGCCCATCTGATGTCGCCGTTCGCGGGCGTCGGCGCCAACCTGGCGATGCTCGACGGGGCCGAACTGGGCCTCGCGCTGGCCGCGCACCCGGGCGACACCGAGGCCGCGCTCGCCGCCTACGAGGAGAAGCTGTTCCCGCGCGGCGAGGAGTCGGCGGCGGACTCGGCGGCCAACGGCGAGCTGATGTTCCGGGCCGACGCCCCGCAGGGCATCCTCGACCTGTTCGCCGGCCACGCCTGAGGCGGACTCAGCGGGGCGGGGGCGTCGCGGTCACACGGGCGACGAGGTCGATCCAGCCGGCCTCAAGACGCTCCATGGGCATCCCGCACTGCCTGGTCAGATGGTTGATCAGGGCGGGGTCGAGATAGGCCATGAGCGGCTGGGAGAGCAGTTCGCAGTCGGCGTCGGGCAGGATCTGCCGGAGCAGCACCGTGACGTGGGTGCGCAGCGCCAGGAGCGCGGTATGGGAGAACCGGCGGGCGGGGTCCGGCTGTGCGGCCAGTTGCAGGTCCAGCTGCTCCGCCGAGCGGTACAGGACCGCCACACCGAACGCCCGCAGCCGCTCGACCGGGGGTGCTCCGGGGCCCAGCGGCGGCGGTCCGCCCATGAAATCCGCCTGGAGCGTCTGCGCCGAGTGGTCCAGCAGGGCCATCAGCAGGCCGGTGCGGTCGCCGAAGCGGCGGAAGACGGTCCCCTTGCCGACCTGGGCCGCGGCGGCCACCGCCTCCATGGTGACGCCGGCCACTCCGTGCTCCGCGATCAGACGGGCGGCGGCCTCCAGCAGCTTGGCCCGGTTGCGGGCCGCGTCGGCGCGCAGGCACGGCTTGTCGCCGAAGGAGCGGACCTCCAGCAACTGGGGTTCGCTTATGGACTCCTCGGGCTTCGGGAAGGGGGGCAGGGCGCTGGACATGAAGACAGCGTAAAGCACCGGGAACAAAACTGGACCGCGGTCCGCTTAGGCTGATACAACTTTTAAGCGGACCTCGGTCCGGATCGTAACGGCAGTGTTTCAGCCCCCCTCTTGGAGTTTCCATGTCTGTTCGTATCCTCGCGCTCGTCGGCAGCCTGCGTGCCGGCTCGCACAACCGCCAGCTCGCCGAGGCCGCCGTGAAGTTCGCGCCCGAGGGCTCCGACATCGAGATCTTCGAGGGTCTCGCCGACATCCCGTTCTACAACGAGGACATCGACGTCGAGGGCAACGTCCCGGCCGCCGCCGCCAAGCTGCGCGCCGCCGCCGGTGCGGCGGACGGGTTCCTCTTCTTCTCCCCCGAGTACAACGGCACCATCCCGGCCGTCCTGAAGAACGCCATCGACTGGCTGTCCCGCCCCTACGGCGCCAGCGGCTTCGGCGGCAAGCCGGTCGTCGTGGTCGGCACCGCCTACGGCCAGTTCGGCGGCGTCTGGGCGCAGGACGAGGCCCGCAAGGCCGTGGGCATCGCGGGCGGCAAGGTGATCGAGGAGCTCAAGCTCTCGATCCCCGGCTCCGTGGTCCGCTTCGCCGAGACCCACCCGTCCGAGGACACCGAGGTCGTCGCCCAGCTGACCGAGGTCCTCACCCAGCTGAAGGGCCACGCGGGCGAGGCCGTCGCCGCCTGACCGAGGCACCTTGACGCACCGTGAAAGGGGCCGGATTTCCTGTGAACTCCGGCCCCTTTCACGTCAGTTCAGGTCAGTCGAGTTCGGCCAGGCGCGGTACCGCAGGAGCCACGAAGCGCTCGATCCACTCGGCCGGTTCCCCGGTGCGCGGGCCCAGGATCACCGTGTCCACACCGAGCTTGGTGAAGCCGTCGATCTCCCGCAGGAAGGCGTCGAGGTCGCCCGTGGTGGCCGACTCGCCCATGTGCACGATCGTCTTGCGGATACGATCGTAGTCGCGCCCGAGCCTGTCGCAGTGTCCGCGCAGCACCTCAAGCTTGTGGCGCAGCGCCTCCGGCGTCGACACGATCAGGTTGCAGGCGTCGGCGTACTCGGCGACCAGCCGCAGGGTCTTCTTCTCGCCACTGCCGCCGATCATGATCTCGGGGTGCGGGCTGCTGATCGGCGCGGGTACGCACAGGGTCTCGGCGAGCCGGTAGTGCTTGCCCTCGAAGGGGCCGTTGGCCTCCGGGTCCCACATCTGGAGGCAGATCCGCAGGGTCTCCTCCAGCCGCTCGAAACGTTCCGCGACCGGCGGATAGGGCACACCGAGGCCATGGTGCTCACGGTCGTACCAGGCGGCCCCGATACCGAGGGTGGCCCGGCCGCCGGAGAGCACGTCGAGGGTGGTGGCGATCTTCGCGAGCAGCCCCGGATTCCGGTAGGTCACACCGGTCACCAGCGCTCCGAGCCGGACCGTGGAGGTGTGGCCGGCCAGGAAGCCCAGTGTCGTGTAGGCCTCCAGCATGGCGTCCTCGGCTCCGCCGTTGAACTCCATCTGGAAGTAGTGGTCCATCACCGAGAGCCAGCTGACGCCCGCCGCCTCGGCCGCGGCGCCGGCCGCTGCCAGTTCGGGCCCGACCGCCGCCGGTCCTCCGGGATGGTTGAACCGGTTGATGTGCACACCGACCCGCATGTCCGACTCCGTTTCACAGGTCGCCCAGGCCTCCACCGTCCTTCGTGACGGTAGGTCTTCGAGCGCTCTCGAAGTCAAGCGCCGTGCGGCGGACGGTACTGTCGGGCACCCGCCGTCCGGCGGGGAGGTTCCGCCGGACGGCGGCGGACGGATCGGGGGTAACCGCACGGAGTATGGCCGTACGAGCCGCCGCGCCAAGCGTGAGGAGAAGCGCATGACATCCGTCCCGCCCCCGCCCCCCTTCGACCCCGAACTCGCCGCAGCCCTGGAGTTGATCAAGGAGTTCGTGTCGCCCGGGATGTCTCTGGAGGACATCGCCGAGATCCGCCAGGGACCGGCCATCACACAGTTGGGACAGCTCGACATCACGCTGGACGGGGCCTTCGCCGTCGAGGACCGCGAGGTGGCGGGGCCGGTCGGCGAGCCCGACATCTCGCTGCTGATCTGCCGCCCGACCGCGCCCGCGACCGCCGGACCGCTGCCCGTCATCTATCACGTGCACGGCGGCGGCATGGTGCTCGGCGACAACCGGGTCGGGGTGGCCGGGGCGCTGGAGTACGCGCGGGAACTGGACGCGGTGGTGGTGTCGGTGGAGTACCGGCTGGCGCCCGAGCATCCGCACCCCGCGCCGATCGAGGACGTGTACGCCGGTCTGCTGTGGACGGCGGAGCACGCGAAGGAGATCGGCGGCGACGCGGAGCGGATCGTCATCATGGGCGCGAGCGCCGGCGGCGGGCTGTCGGCCGCACTGGCCCTTCTCGCCCGGGACCGCGGCGGCCCGCGCCCCATCGGCCAGTTGCTGCTGTGCCCGATGCTCGACGACCGCAACGACACCCCGTCCGCGCACCAGATGGCCGGCGTCGGCGTCTGGGACCGCACGGCGAACGAGACCGGCTGGACCGCGCTTCTCGGCGACCGCCGCGGTGGCCCGGACGTGTCCCCGTACGCCGCACCGGCCCGCGCGGAGGACCTCACCGGCCTGCCCCCGGCCTTCCTCGACGTCGGCTCGGCGGAGACCTTCCGCGACGAGGTCGTCAGCTACGCGTCCCGCCTCTGGCAGGCGGGCGGTGTCGCCGAACTCCACGTCTGGCCCGGCGGCTTCCACGGCTTCGACGGCTTCGCTCCGCAGGCGGCACTGTCGCAGGCGGCCCGGGCCGCGCATCTGTCCTGGCTGCGGCGGCTGTTGGGGGCGTAGGGGTTCGGGCGGCTTTCGTATTTCGTACGAGGCCGCGGGCGAGGGGAGATCGGAGGCCCGCTGCCGGCGCGCGTACGGTGACGGGACGTCCCGGTCGGCGCGGGTGATCCCGGTCGACGCGGGTCGTCCCGGTCGGCGCGGGTGGTCCGCGTTTCCCCAAATGCGGAGGCATTCCACGCGCCGCCTCCGCACTCCCCCGCACCCCGCCCTCGACGGAACCTTGTCCGCGGGCTCCTGCACACCCGTTCCATGACGCACCATGGGGATATGAAAGAGCTGGCCGGGCGCCTGACCGCGCTGGATCCGGACGCCGGTGCCGCCGTCCGGGTCATCGGGTACTTCGATCGGCTCGCCGAGTCGCGGGCCGGCCTTGAGGCACTGGTGCGTGGCGCGGCGGTGCTGGCCGGGTGTGCCGCGCGGCTCGTCGACGCCGAACGGCGGGTGCGGGTGCGGGTCGAGGCGGACGGCACGCGCAGGGACAGTGAGTCGCCGCCGGATCCCGCATGGCCGTCCGTGGCGCTGTCCCCCGGCGGGGTCTCCGCGCTGTGGCTGGAGCGTTCGGCGAAGGCAGCGCCCAGTGTCGTCGACGCGGTGATCCTGGAGCGGGCGGCCGGCGCGGTACGGCTGGTGCTCGACCGCACCCGGGGCCGGGTGCCCGCCGACGACCCGGAACTGGTGGAGACGCTGCTCGACGCCACGGCCCCGGAACCGGCCCGGCTGCACGCTGCCCGCCGCCTCGGCCTGGACGTGACCGACCCCGCGACCCGGGCCCGTGTCGTCGCCCCGCTGGACCGGCCGCCCCGGGTCGTTGTCGCGCCGCAGGACACCGGTACGTACGGCGGCGGGCGGCCCGTGCCGGTCGCCCCGCACCCGGACGGCGGCCCGCAGCCGACTCCGGCGCACCCGCACCCGACGGACACCGAGCTGCCCACCGGAAGGCTCGGTATCGGCCCGGCCGTCCCGGTGCTGGACCTGCCCCGCTCCTGGGCCGCCGCCCGCACCGCCCTCCGCTTCACCGCCGACGGAACCGCGCAGGACCCCGGCGAACGGATCGTGCACGCCGACGCCCTCGGCGGCATCGCCCTCCTCGCCGACCTGGTCGCACCGGGCGCCGAACCGCCGCCCGACGTCCACGACTTGGAAACGGCGGCGGCCAACGCGCCCTGGCTGCTGGCCACTCTGCACGCGGTCGCCGCCACCACGAGCCTGCGCGCGGCGGCCGCCGAGATCAACGTCCACCACTCCACGCTCCAGGACCGGTTGACCCACGCGGAGTCCCTGCTCGGCTGGCCGGTACGCACTCCCCAGGGGCGGCTGCGGCTGCAACTGGCGCTGACGATGCGGCATTTGGCGCGCCCTTAGCAGCGGGGGCGGCGGGGTGAGCGGTTACTGGCACCCCGCGCCCGGGACGCTATCCCCCCGCACCGCCAACAAACGGGCACACAACGAGACTTGGCCATCTCGGCGTCACGCGGAATTCCAGATTCGGTGCGGCCGGAGGGGAGCCACAGCAAGCGCTTGTCGATACATTTCGACGTGACCGCCGCACTACCCTCCCCCTCTGTCACTCCGCAGGAGGCACTTCCCCATGCGCAGACTTCTCGCCTGTCTGGCGACCGCTGCCGCGGCCCTGGGCGGGCTCACGGTGGCTGCCGCCACTCCGGCCGCCGCCGCGACCTCGGGCAGCTTCAGCGTGCTCAGCTACAACATCGCCGGACTGCCCGAGTCGCTCTCCAGCGCCTCGACGCCGCGCGACACGAGCACCACCGCGATCGGCACGCGCATCGCCCCGTACGACATCGTGAACGTGCAGGAGGACTTCAACTACCACGCCTACCTGTACTCCACCGACACCCACCCCTACCGCACCGCGACCAGCGGCGGCGCGGGCATCGGCAGCGGGCTCAACACCGTCTCCAACTACGCCTGGGACGGCGACGACTTCGAGCGGGTCCACTGGAACTCCTGCCAGATCGACTCAGGCGACTGCCTCACCCCCAAGGGCTTCACGTTCATGCGCGAGCGCCTCTCCGAGG